>JADFSR010000001.1:0-300000 GCA_022560615.1 Gemmatimonadota bacterium | reverse complement strand
GGTGCGGGACTCCGGATGGAGGGGGCCCGAGAAGGCGTGTTGCACCCGGTCGAGCTGCTGGACGAAAGCTATCGGCGCGCCGGCTACTACCAGACCTTAGAAGGGTGATCGGAAAAGGGGCGTGGTGCCCAACACCATGAGTGATGTTTCTGCCCGAGCGCAGTCGATCCTCGAGTATCTGGCCGGGCAGCGCGACGCCATGGTCGAGATGCTCGTCTCGCTGGCGAGCAAGGAGTCGCCGAGCGACGTGGTGGCTTCCCAGGCGGCGGTGCAATCGGAGCTGTGCGAGGCCTTGTCTGAGCTGGGCTTCCGAGTGCGGCACATCTCCGGTCGTGAGACCGGTGGGCACCTGTTCGCGGTGCCTGAGAGGCGCGAGCGGGGCAGGCCTGCACAGCTGCTGATCGGGCACTCGGACACGGTTTGGCCACTCGGTACGCTGGAGTCGATGCCGGTCGTCGTCGAGAACGGCACGGTGCGCGGGCCCGGCACCTTCGACATGAAGGCCGGCATCGTTCAGGGTCTCTTCGCGCTGCGCGCGCTGCGCGACCTCGGTCATCAACCGCCTGCGACACCGATCTGGTTCATCAACTCCGACGAGGAGACCGGGAGCCCCGAGTCGAAGCGCTACGTTCGGCTGATCGCCAAGCATGTTGTGCGCACTTTCGTGCTCGAGCCGGCCTTGGGCCCGGACGGCCACCTCAAGACAGCCCGCAAAGGTGTCGGGCGCTTCAAAGTGCGGATCCACGGCAAGGCCGCTCACTCGGGGCTCGACCCCACGGGAGGGGCCTCGGCGATTCATGAGTTGATGCACGTCGTGCAACGACTTCACGCGCTCACCGATCTCGAACGTGGGGTGACTGTGAACGTCGGCGTCGTTCGGGGTGGCACGCGAGCGAACGTGATCGCGGCGGGAGCCGAGGCGGAGGTCGACGTGCGCATCGTGTCGGCATCCGATGGAGAGGCGATCGCCAAGAGCATCCGCGGACTCGAGCCGCTGACCCCCGGCACGTCGATCGAGATCGAAGGAGGCATCCAGATACCGCCGCTGGAGCGCACCGCTCGGAATCGACTGCTCTGGCGGGCCGCGATTGAGGCGGGAAGCCGTCTGGGCATCGATCTAGACGAAGACATATCGGGCGGTGGCTCCGACGGAAATACGACCAGCCAGTTCACTGCGACGCTCGACGGGCTCGGTCCCCGGGGGGACGGCGCCCACGCGCGACACGAGCACGTCGAGATCGAGGGCTTGGTCGAACGTGCGGCGCTGTTGGCGGAACTGCTCATGAGCCCGGTGGAGTCTGGCTAGTGCCCTGTCCCAGAAGTTCGCCGGCATTCGGGCACCGATGCGTTCACCCTGGCTGCGTTGCTCCTCGTCAAAATAGCTCTGCTATTCCTCCTCGTCGCGCCTTGCCAGGCCGGCGCCTCGGCACCCTCGGTGCTCGCCGAACTTCTGGGACAGGACACTAGGAATGAGCTCGCCCGGGAGCACGACCGACCTCGAGATCCGACCGCTCACCACGATCGAGGAATATCGTGCCTGCGTGGAACTCCAGGAGGAGACTTGGGGAGAGGGATTCTCGGAGGGAGTACCTCCCGCAATTCTGAAGGTCTCTCAGATACTGGGCGGTGTATGCGCCGGCGCGTACCATGCGGACGGGTGTCTGGTCGGCTTCGTGTTCGGGATGACCGGTCCGCGAGACGGCAAGCTCGTGCATTGGTCCGATATGCTCGCCGTGCGCGCGCACGCGCGCGACACGGGGCTCGGGACCCGGTTGAAGGCGTACCAGCGCGAGCAGGTCTTGGCGCGAGGTGTCGAGACGATGTACTGGACCTTCGACCCGCTGCAGTCGCGCAACGCATACCTGAACTTCAGCAAGCTCGGCATCGTCGCCCGCGAGTATGAACGCGACATGTACGGCGACACGGACTCGCCGCTGCACCGGGCCGTGGGAACCGATCGCTTCATCGCGTATTGGCTCATGAACACGGAGCGCGTCGTCGCCCGACTTGCCGGCGAGGAGCCTGGACCGAGTCACGAGGGCTTTCCTGATGCTCAGCGGGTGTTGCACGGTGATGATGTGGATGGGCTCCTTCACCCGGGCACTCCCGACCTCGGGAACCGGAGTGACCAGCTGCTCGTTGCGATTCCCGCGAACATCGTCGAGATCATGGATCGGTCTATGGATGTGGCCGTGCAGTGGAGGGGCGCCACTAGGGCGGTCTTCACGCACTATCTGAACGAAGGCTACGAGGTGCGGGAGTTGCTGCGTGCGGGGCTTATCTCCGACTACCTGCTCGTGCGCCGGGATGACACATGAGTCGCACACACATTCTGATCCTCGGGGCTGGACCTACGGGTCTGGAGGCAGGGTTGGCCGCGGTGGAGGCTGGGCTCGATTTCACGATCTTCGAGATGGCGGACGGGCCGGCTGGCAACGTGCGGTCGTGGGGGCACGTACGGACCTTCACGCCGTGGTCGATGAACGTGTCCGTGAGGGCCGGGGCGCAGCTCGCGGCCGCCGGCATCGCGGTCCCCGACGGGGATCAGTGCCCCATGGGTCATGAGCTCGTGTGGGACCTGCTGCAGCCGATCGCGGAGCTCGCCGAGGTCGCTCCGCGCATCCGCTATGGAACGCGTGTCCTCGAGATCGGTCGCGACGGGCTGTTGAAGAGCGACGAGATCGGCACCGCCCAACGCGGAGAGGCGCCTTTTCGCATTCTGGTCGAACGCGCGGGCGAAGAGAGCCTCGTCTTCGCCGACGTGGTCCTCGACTGCACGGGCAGCTACCACAACCCCAACGCTTTGGGCAGGAGCGGGATACACGCACCGGGCGAACGGTCCGTTGCCGACTCGATCGTCCGTATTTTGCCAGACGTCATCGGGAACGAGTCCGACTGGGCGGGGCAGAGGATCCTGCTGGTGGGCGAGGGCTACTCGGGGCAGACGGCCGCCCGAGATCTGGCGGAACTGTGCTCCCGGCACCCTGACACCGAAGTGACATGGGCGATCCGAAGCCAGCCGCCGAAGCTCGGGGAGGTCGCGAACGATCCGCTCCCGCAGCGCGCCGCACTCGCGGCGCACGCCCGTGGCCTGATCTCGGCCGCGACGAGCGGCACCGCGGAGGATCCGGGGATCGTGGTTCGCCTCGGCCGCTCCGTCGAGGCGCTGCGTCGAACTTCCGCCGGCATCGAGGTGACCCTTCGCGGCTCCCTGGCTGGTGAAACGGAGACCGTCGTGGTCGATCGCATCATCGCGCTCACGGGCTACGTGGGGGATCACACGATCTACCGACAGCTCCAGGTACACGAGTGCTGGGCGACGTCGGGCCCGATGAAGCTGTCGGCGGCGCTACTCGCGTCATCTTCGGTGGACTGCCTGGATCAGACGAGTCAGGGTGCCGACACGCTCAGAAACCCCGAGCCCGACTTCTTCATCCTGGGGGCCAAGTCGTACGGCCGGAACTCGACGTACCTCATGCGGGTGGGCTGGGGACAGGTGGACGAAGCCTTTTCGCTTCTCGGCAGCACCCCAGCCCTCGCCGGCGAGCGTCGATGAAGATCGAGCGTGCGGTACTGCGGCAGATTCCGCTGCGCTTGAAGGAGTACTTCGAGATCAGCAGTGGCGGCATGCAGGATCGCCGGATTCTCCTGCTGACTCTGTACTCAGAGGGCATCGAGGGATGGAGCGAATGTGTCGTGGGTGAGGACCCGGCCTACTCCTACGAGACCACGGACACCGCGTGGCACGTGCTCACGGAGTTCATCCTTCCAGCTATCGTCGGGCGGGATGCGGAAGCGCCGGAGGACATCTTGGCTCCCGTCCGTTGGGTGCGCGGCCACAACATGGCGAAGGCCGCCGTAGAGATGGCCGGCTGGGACCTCGCGGCGCGTGCCGACGGTGTCTCACTCTCCGAGAAACTGGGCGGTGATCGGGACGTCGTACCGGTCGGTGTGAGCATCGGGCTCAAGGCCACGGACGAGGAGCTACAGGAGAGTGTTGAGGGTTACCTCGACGACGGCTACGCCCGAGTGAAGATCAAGATCAAGCCGGGCCGCGACATCGAGATGCTCGCGGGGCTGCGGGAGCGGTTCCCAGACGTTGCGTTCATGGCCGACGCGAATTCGGCCTATACGCTCGACGACGTGGCTCGACTCCAGGAACTGGACGCGCTCGATCTGATGATGATCGAACAACCGCTCTCGTATGACGACTTTCTCGACCACGCACGCCTGCGGGAGCGCATCAGCACGCCGGTCTGCCTCGACGAGTCGATCAAGTCCGAAGGTGATCTGGCGCTCGCGCTGGAGTTGGGCAGCTGCCAAATCGTGAACATCAAGCCCGGTCGGGTGGGGGGGCTCGGCGTGAGCCGGCGACTGCACGACACGATGCGAGCTCGGGGCATGCCGGTCTGGTGCGGCGGCATGCTCGAGTCCGGGGTCGGGAGGGCGTACAACGTGGCGTTGGCCTCGCTTCCGGGTTTCACTCTTCCGGGGGACATCTCCGCGAGTCGACGGTACTGGGAGCAGGACATCGTCACGCCGGAGTTCGAGGTCGAAGACGGGGTCATGCGGGTACCGACTGGGGTTGGTCTGGGCGTCGAGCTCGATCTCGATCGCATCCGCGGGCTCACGGTGCGGGAGACTTCATTCACGTAGGTCCTAGAAAGTGTGATCGGAAAGGGGGGCGGGCTGCGTTGCCGTGCCACCGTGACCCACGAACCGGTAAGTACTGTCACTCATGGTGTTGGCCGCAGGGGGGTCGTGGCCTTGGAGGTCGTTTCTCCTCCTCGGACCACCGCCTTCGGCGGCGGTGCCCGAACAACTACGACTCGTTGTGGTGTCTACTCCAGGTCGGCCAGTCCGCGGTGCAGCGCGACAGGAGTTGGCGATGGCTGCGAAGAAGCCTTATAAGCACGGAAGCCACACGTTCCCACTGGAGCTTCCACCCAACCTAAACCTCGACCTTCACGCCTTTTGCACGCTCTACTTCAATGCGCCGAAGAGCGAGGTGGCCAGGCGGGCGCTCCAACGGGTCATCCAGCGCGAGACAGTCCACCCAGACAAAAAGCGCGAGTTTGAGGCCATCCGACGACGACTCTCCGGCATGACTGACGCCACGCTACAAATCGTCGAAAGGAAGGACGGTGAAGGGGAGAATGAGCTTCCGACCAGGAACGCTGATGGAAACCCGTGAAGCAGGTGCTGGAGTTCGGGCGGTGACCCCCTCGCCGCCATCCGAACTGGAGATCCGGTCGGCGCTCCGAGCTCGACTCATGCGCGCCCACGACTCCGGTGAAGACACCACCATTCTTCACGAGCTAGGCATCCGTCGCGGTCAAGTACGCATCGACCTCGCCGTCGTGAACGGCTTAATGCACGGATATGAGATAAAGTCGGACCGGGATTCCCTGCGGCGCCTGAGTGGCCAGGTTGAACTCTATAGCCAAGTGCTGGACCGAGCCACGCTTGTCGTCGGGGCCCGCCACCTCGACGATGCTGTGGGCATACTCCCTGACTGGTGGGGCGTGACGCTAATCACCTGGGAAGAGGGTACGTTGATCTTCCGCACCCTGCGTCCCGCCGAGTCCAACCCGCAGCGGGATTCTCGCGCCCTAGTTGAACTGCTGTGGCGGGACCACACGCTCGATCTTCTGGCAGAGCGGAATCTGGACATAGGAGTGCGCAGCAAGCCGCGAGCGATCCTGTGGGATCGAGCGTGCTCTCACTTCGATATCGAGGAGATTGCGTCTGCCGTTCGCTTCCACCTCAAGGCCAGAACAGCGCCGGCAACTCCTCAGTGACACACGTCAGATGATGAATGGTCCCAAGCCGCCGCCACACCTCGGCCGACCCTAATCTCGGCACACCGTTCGCGGCCTCCCACATTGATTGGCACCCACGGCAGTGTGAGCCACCGGCAAAGCGGGATCTGAGGCTGCCATACACGAGCTGAGTAGAAAGTTGTGGGAATTGCTGTTTCGCAGGAGTTTTGCGTGTGCTCTGCCCTTTGATCAGAAGCCAATCATCACTCTCCGTGTACCTGATCGACGCCGACACCGCCATCAACCGAGGATCGAAGTCCTCGACACCGGCCGGGTGCTGGATCGCGCAATCGCTGTACGTTGGAAGGCGCTCGATGTCACCCCTGAGGGCGAAAAGGCCGTCCCGCCAGGCGATCCACTCAGAGCGCTCGACTAGCACGTGAGAGTTACGACCTACCCGCCCCATGCTGGAAGGGAAGGCTGAACCCGAAACAGTAAGAGTGAGCCACCGTCTGTGGTGGGGCACGTCAGCGAGAAAAGCGTCTGTCAGCCTGAGGATGCCTTCCACAACCATGTCGTCTGCGGCGCCGAAATCGACTATCAGGTCTACTTCCTCAGGAGCCAATCCGTGGTCACCCAAGAACTCAGGAACGGTTGAGCGAAGCGTACCACGCTCGAACTCGTCACGGGTAAGTCGAAGTGCGAAACCCTGTGTTCGATAAGAGAGCGCGGCTGCAACGTCTTCCGACCGCTCTATTCCGGTGACTGGCGTGAAGGAAATGCGTTCAGCCTTCGCACGACCGAAAACCGCCGCCGAGGCGCTTGGGCCGTCAGGAGCCAGCTCGCGGGCGTCCAAGAAACAGCGGGAGTAGCCAGACAAGTTCTTGGCGAGGTCCTTGAAGGCGGTCTCGATGTGCGCCGCCAACGTCTTTTCCTTTTTCCGCTCTACTACCTCAAGCAGAGGCGTCATGTGGTCCTGCGACGCCGCGGCCACGAGCCCAAGTGCCGTCTTCTCCCCGCGCTTGACCTTCAATACCGGGACATAATGATCGGGACCAAAGCTCATCCTTCCGACTCCATTTCATGCTTCCACAAGGCCAACGGCCTCACTTCGTCAGCCAGCGTGTTGTAGTACGAAGCGAGCCCCTCCTTCGGCGTGGACTTCCCACTGAAGCATACCTTCACCATGGTGTCGAAGTCATGTAGCGGTTCGACTGCGGTCGCCACGAACCCGTCTCCGAAGCTCTCGCACAATGAGAGCAGGACCGCCTCAAGCACGATTACTCGACCGGACAACTCTGTGGCGACGTCCGGTACATTGGCAACGGCGCGCAGAGCTCGCTTATCGTGCGTCAGGACTTTTACGTTAGGTGCAGCCGCGGCCCCGAGGATCAGAGCTTCGCCCGGATCCACGTCACTGAGTGTCACGAGCTTTTCGAGAAGGTCGCCGTCCACACGCCCGAGTGCGCCCACGCTTCTTGCTACGGGCAAGAGAGCGTCGCATTTCTTGGCCCCGAAGCGTGCACGAAGTTGCCCCCGCTCCAACATGTAGGGAAGTGCTGGCAACCGGACCCAATCGGTGATGGGAATGCCCAGTGCCGAGGCGGTCGGTTTCAGCAGATTCGCTATGCCGAGCTTGCAGAAAGCGTCGGTGTCAACAGCGAGTTTCATCCGGGCGCAGGATCACCCCTGACGAGTCGCAGCAGATTGCGGTCGCTCTCTGTTGCCCCTTCCAGATCGACGTGCTGGTCCAAATGTCGTCTAAGTGATCGACTGGCCCCTTTCGCTCTATACAAGGCGTGAACGGCCATCGTGGCCATGCCATAGTCGCCCGTCTTGCGGGCCCAGGCGAAGATGCAGGCGCTGGCGTCAGCTCCGCTCGCCCGTTCCACAGCCACCGCCGTTTTCGCGAGCTGCCTGAAATCACCCGCGTCGATTGCCGGAACATCGTCATTGCCCACGAGTGTGCGGATCGCGAACTGATCCGCATCGCGCTCCATAGGGCTTTCGTCCTCGATCGCCTCGTCTTCATCGACGACGGGGCTGCCTTCCTCGCAATGATCGCCTGCAATGTGTCCAGCTTCGTGTGCGACAATGAAGGCAACTCGACCGGGCTCGTCATGCCTGTGGCCTAGGAGAATGACTGGTCTGCCCCCAACAATGCAGGCGAGGCCTTGGAAACTCGGCGCAGGCAGCAGATCGAGAGGGACGACTGGGACTCCACGGCTCCAGAGGTCCGCGAGGACGTCGTCCAAGTCAACCGGTCCGGACGCCTCGATCTGTGTGCGCCAGATCAGACCGTCCGATGGGATGGCGCGCGGTTCGACAGGATCTCTGAGAGCCCGGACAACGGCCTTCGCTACCCGGAGAGCGGTATGGATAGCCGGGGCGAGCCGGTCGCGATCAAGGTCACGCACACGACGGAGCCGCGCTCCTGGGTACACGGGTGACGAGAGCGGCTGAGCCGGATCCTTGATGACCGCAAGCGGTTGCTCCAAGAAACGAGCTATTCGCACCTCGAGATCTGGCACTAGCCCGGTATCGTTTTCACAACGTTCGTCCCACCAATCAGGAAGGATCGCCTTGTCGACGAACGCTCTGTCGAAGCCCGACTGGGACAGCCGACGAGTCAGGGTCTTGAAGTTGTGCTCTCTCAGGAGTGCCTCCCCTCGCGGTGGTTCGGGACCATAGTGGTCGTTGGCGAAACTACTCTTCGCGTACCCGTCGGCGCGAGCTGGCCTCTGGGGTGCGGCCCACCGAAGACGGGGTCATGCGGGTACCGACTGGGGTTGGTCTGGGCGTCGAGCTCGATCTCGATCGCATCCGCGGGCTCACGGTGCGGGAGACTTCATTCACCTAGCGGGTTCACGCTGCCACGCGCCGCACGCACCACGGGCAAAAACGCCAGGCCCGTTCGAGTGTTCTTCCGCAGCCGCACACACGAGCGCGCTGGTGCCCGCAAGCGGGGCACGCGAGCGCGCCGAGCGGCACTCCGGTTCCACAGGTGGCGCACGGGAGCGTACCTCCGCTCGAGGCCTGAATGAGACGCGTAATCTCGTGCGGGGTCGTGAGTCCTTCCGCCAGGACACGTCGAGCGTCCGTACCTAGCGTGCCCATCCCGGCCTCCGCCGCGAGCTGCCGAATGCGAGCGGATGGCTCTCCCCTCGAGATGGCGTCTCGCAGCGGGTCCGTGAGCGTTAGGACCTGAAATACGCCAGTCCGTCCGCGGAGTCCCTCGGCACAACGGGCACACCCCTGGCCGCGGCACTCGGTGCAGACGCGGCGTACGAGTCGCTGGGCTACGACACCTGAAAGCCCACCCCCCACGAGGAACGACGGCACGCCCATGTTCAACAGCCGGGTGACCGCGCCGGGCGCGTCGGTCGTGTGGATGGTCGAGAGGACCAGATGGCCGGTCACGGCGGCGGTCATCGCGATTTCGGCCGTCTCTCGATCACGAATCTCGCCGATCATCACGACATCCGGGTCCTGTCGGAGCACGGCCCTCAGCGCGTCGGCGAAACCGAGACCGGCTCGCCGATCGACCTGGATCTGGTTCGCGCCAGGCAGTCGATACTCGACCGGGTCCTCCAGGGTCACGACATTCTGAGTCTCACGATCCAGCTCCGACAGTGCCGCGAAGATCGTCGTGCTCTTTCCGCTGCCGGTGGGGCCAGCGACGAGGATGACCCCCTCTCCACAGAGCAGGAGGCGTCGGAGACGCGTGAGGTCCTTCGGAGCGAGACCCAATGCATCTAGGTCGGGCGGCGCGGCGCCGGGGTCCAGAATACGGACGACCGCCTTTTCGCCGCCATTCACCGGAAGTGTGCTCACGCGCAGGTTCAGCTGGCGGCCGCCCAGTTCGAGATTGATGCTCCCGTCCTGCGCTCGCCGCTTCACGGAGATGTCCATGCCGGCCATGACCTTGATGCGGGACAGCACCGCGCGCCGAGCCGCAGCCGGCAGGTCGCCAACCTGATGGAGGATGCCGTCGACACGGTGCCGCACGCGGACGTCACCACCGGTTTCCTCCACATGGATATCGCTCGCGCCGGCCTCGACCGCCGCGCGGAGTAGCGAGTCGACCAGACGCACGACCGGAGCCGCCCGCGTAGCGCGCTCCAGGTCGCTCGGCCCACTCGAGCTGTCAACGCGGAGCTCGCGGGGGAGAGCCGCGACCAGGTCCTGCATGTCGTCGGGGTAGTGAAGCTCGAGCGCCTCCTGGACGGCGTCCACGGCGGCCACGGTGGCTTCGATGCGGCGGCCCGTCTGGAAGCGCAGGTTGTCCATGGCGTTGAGGTCGAGTGGATCGGCCATCGCGATCTGGATCGTCCGGTGGCTGACTCCCAGCGGCATGACCTGATGCTCGCGTGCGAGTTCGGGTCGGACCGCCCTGAGCGCGTCTCGGCTCGGATTCAGGGGAGCTGGGACGTACTGCAAGGCGAGCTGCGTCGCGAGTGCCGAGGCCACGTGACCGGTTGTCACGCCTCCGAGGCGGACGAGTGTCTCGCCAATGCGCAGGCCGGTCGAGCGCTGCTGGGCGAGCGCCGCGTGGAGTGCTTCCTGGCCGAGGTCGGTGATCTCGACGAGCAGCTGTCCGAGGATCTTGGGTCGCGTCGTCACGCCCGGAGCATCTAGCCGACCCTGGGGCGGCGGGATGGTGTCGTGGGACTACGTATCGACTCCCAGGCAAGCAAGGATGAAGGGAGTCACCTGGCGCAGGTCGCTGAGCTCCTCCGCGTGCTCCGCGCCCGGGCCCGAAGCGATGCCGAGTGCCGGATTTCGGGTGTGTCCTGTGCGAACATCCTCGATGTTGCCGTGATCGCTGGTGACGAGCAGGAGCGTATCCGTCGCCATCTCCTGCAGCAGGCCCTCGAAGAGCCCGTCGACCCGCTGTAGCGCAGAGACCGCGGCGTCCATCGACTGTGAGTGGCCCGCAGCGTCGGTCGCGTAATGGGCGTACAGCGTCAGATCGTTATTGCTACTGATCGCGGCCAGGTTCGCGCCCGCCTCCTGAGGTGAGATCTCGGGCAGCCAGTCGTGACCGAGGTGGGTTCGCCAGCCGTCGTTCACGATCTCGCTCGACACGGCCCGGCCCTCGCCGAGCGCTTCCTCGTGGCGGTCCAGCAGGCCTGCGGCCTTGGCGGCGAGTGGAGCCGCGGCGATGAAGCGGCCCCGTCGTCCACTGCCCGGCCACCCACGGGGATACGCGTTGGCAAACGCGGCCGAGCGCCCCGCGTCGAGCGCTCGCTGCAAAACACTGCGCTGCTCGACGAGCGGCCGAAGAGCCACGGGGACCCACGGACCGAAGTGTCGCCCGTGCAGGTCGGCGGCGTTCTCACCCGTGAGCAGTGCGGTCTGCCCAGTGCCGCTCTGTGGCAAGCCTTCGATGCCGAGCGTCGCGTCGAGCGGGATCGCCAAGCCGAGGGGGCCGCTGGTTCGTGGGGTCTCGAGCGTAGGCAGACTCCCACCCATCAGCTTTAGGAAGGTGGGAATCAATCCGCGCCCCCGCGCGAACGGGTTGAACTCGGCGTCGTCGTCGCCGATCCCGACGCCGTCCAGAAAGACCAGCAGGACGCGGCCGGGCCTCGCTATCTCCCGAAGGCTACTCGGCAGGGCGTAGATCCACAGTCACTTGCACCTGGATGTGGCCCATGTCGGCTCGGTCGCGAATGGCGTCGCGAATGCGGGGCTCGAGCTTCTCGTACGCCGCCTTCACGCCCTGGCGTAGCTGCCTGCGCAGCACCTTGAGCGCGTTGACGTCCGCGCGGCTCGTCTTCGTCTCCTTCTTCGCGTCCGCGATCTCGGAGGGGTACAACTCGAACGGCGCCACGCCGACGTCATCGTAGCGTTCGTGATCCATGTACTGGACCGAGATACTGATGTCACCGCGAGCATGGTGGTGGTGGATATCACCCACGGCCTGAAAGCGAGCGGCGAGTCGGCCGAGCTCGGTTCTTTGGGCGGCCTTGGTGTAGGCGCGCTCCAGGCTGGCAAAAATTCTCTTCAGCCGCTCCGTGTTCGTCGCGTCGAGGTCCGGAATATTGGTATCGAGGTCCCGCGCCATGGCCTGCCTTTCGACATGAAAGCGCGCGTTCTCGGCGTCGCGGTTCCGCGCTCGATCGATGTTGTCGAGGATTCGGTCAGGGTTGGTCCGATAGCTCATGCGGTGCTCGATAATCTGGTCTTGTCAGTGGTCCAGGAATGGGCCCTGAACCCGGAGTCCATGAGGATAAAGGCTCCTCCACGAGTGGCCAAGGGTACTCTGGCGAAGATTCTTTCGGCCGAGGCCTGGCAACTCCGGGCCGAGCCGGGAATATTCTCCGCACCAGTTTCGTAGGCACGGTGCCTACCTATCCGGAGCGGAGAAGCCAAAATGGACGAGTCCCAAAGCACCGATGCCCCCGAAGAGGCCGGCCAGACTGAGCCGACCGACGAGGCCGTAGTGGCCGCGGAGGCCGAACAGTCTGAGATCCCGTCGCTTCCCAGCCGGCTCTTCAACGTCTTCCTGAGCCCGGGAAAGGTGATGGAGGCGGTCGCGAAGGATCCGGTGTGGGTCGGAGCGCTGCTCGTCGGCGCCGTCCTGGTTGCGCTGCAGGCCGCGCTGATCCCGTTCGACATGATTATGGAGACGCAGCGCCAGGCGGCGCTCGAGGCCGGTCGGGACATGCCCGAGATTCCCGAGTGGCTCATGAACATCATGCGCTACGGCACGCCGGTCTTCGCGATGATCGGGACGTTCCTAAGGACCGTCGTCTTCGCGGGGCTCTACTGGCTGATCTTCTCGTTCGTGCTCGGCGACGAGGGACGCTACCGCCAATACCTCGCGGTCGGGGCCCACGCTTTGTTCGTGCCCGCCCTAATCGGCCTCGCCCTCGTGCCGCTCAAGATCATGACGGGGGACGCTCAGGCGACACTCAACCTGGGCAGCTTCCTGTTCTTCCTACCCGACGGATACTGGTCTAACGTGTTCAGGCTGATGGACCTGACAGGGATCTGGTCCGCGCTCATCATCGCGCAAGGAGCGCACTCCATCGACGCCAAGCGCAGCTTCGGCAGCGCGGCCGCGATCCTCATCGCGATCGTGTTCATCGTCGCCCTGATCTTCGGCATCTTCACCTAGCGCCGGTGCGTTCCAAAGACGAGATCTCGATCGAAAAGATGGGTTGGGAGCCGGGTTGAGGCCGGGTCGGGGCAGGATGGTCGGCTGGACCGTCGCGGCGGCTTCGGCCATTGCGGCGCTTTTCCATCTCTACGCGGCTGGGATATCTCCGTTCACGGCGCTCATCCAGCGGCCGGTCCACCTGGCGCTCATGGCGACGCTGGGCTTTTTGGGTGTGGGAGTGCAGCGAAAGATCCGGCGACGAAAGGCAGACGACGGGGCCGACGGCAGCGAAGCAAGCGAAGAGCCGCGCATCTACTGGCTCAACTGGCTGCTCGCCTCACTCACCGTCGCCGTCTGCCTCTATCTCGCCTCTGAGAGTCAAGAGTTGGTGGCCCGGTCGGGGATTCCCACACGCATGGATCTCATTGCCGGCGCGATCGCGATCCTGCTCGTGCTCGAGTTGGCGCGGCGCACCACCGGATGGGGACTCGTCGCTGTCTGTCTGCTGTCGCTCGGTTATGCCTTTTCGGGACCGTACCTGCCGGGCTTCCTAGCGCATCGTGGCTACGGCGTCCAGCGGCTCGTCGAGCACATCTACTTGTCGACTGAAGGCCTGTGGGGCGTGCCGCTCGGGGTCTCGGCGGACTTCGTCTACCTGTTCGTTCTCTTCGGTGCCGTGCTGGAAACGGCGGGCGGCGGCACACTGCTGATCGCGCTCGCGAACAAGGTTGCGGGCCGCACTCGTGGTGGTCCGGCGAAGACCGCGGCGGTGGCGAGCGCCTTCATGGGTTCGCTGTCGGGAAGCGCCGTCGCGAACGTCGTCACGACCGGCACCTTCACGATCCCGCTGATGAAGCGCGCGGGCTTCCGGCCGTTCTTCGCTGGGGCGATCGAGGCCGCCGCGAGCACGGGTGGCCAGCTCATGCCTCCCGTCATGGGTGCCGGCGCGTTCATACTCGCGACGTGGACGAACATCCCGTACGTGGAGGTCGCGACCGCAGCGATCATCCCAGCGATCCTCTATTACGTGTCGCTGCTGGCGGCCATCCACTTCCGGGCGGGGCGAATGGGCATCGAGCCGGCCCGCGAGGTCTCCAACGAGCGCGTCTTGGACCGGCTGCACCTCCTGCTGCCGCTGGTTGCGATCGTAGTGCTGCTCGCCATGGGCCGTTCCCCGATGCGCGCCGCCTTCTGGGGCGTGACCTCGGCGCTGGTCATGGCGTATCTGCGGCCGACGACCCGACCATCGCTGCCGGATCTACGTCTCATCATGGAGGGTGCGGGTCGCGGAGCGGTCCAGGTCGCGGCTGCCTGCGCCGCGGCCGGGATCGTCGTGGGTGTCGCTTCATTGACGGGAATTGGGCTCCGCATGTCGGGGCTCATAATCACCTTGTCTCAGGGGAATCTGCTAATCGCGCTGATGCTGACCGGCGCGGGTTCCATCGTGCTCGGCATGGGTCTTCCCACGACGGCCGCGTACGTCGTATTGGCGGCGCTCGGCGCGCCCGCGCTGGTCGAGCTCGGTGTGCCACTGCTCTCCGCGCACCTCTTCATCTTCTACTTCGGATGTATCTCGAACGTCACGCCGCCGGTGTCGCTGGCTGCGTTCGCCGCCGCGGGCATCGCCGGCTCGCCGCCGGTCCGCACCGCGCTTGCCGCAGCCGTTCTCGCGAGTGCCGGCTTCATCGTGCCGTTCATGTTCGTATACGGACCAGAGTTGTTGCTCGACGGTACGATTCCGCAGATCGCACTCTCGTTCTCTACCGCCGTCGCCGGGGTCACTGCCTTCGCTGCCGCCGCCATCGGATATGCGCGCCGGCCGTTGCCCGTATGGGAACGTGTGCTGCTCGGCGCGGGTGCTCTCGCGCTGGTCTTCCCCGGTCTCATGTCCGACGGGGCTGGGCTATTGGTGCTCTCTGTTGTCTTTTTTAGGGCTAAATAGAGAACGCACGGAGGATCACAGTGAAGAGAGTCCGAATCCGGTGGGCGGCTCTGGCCGTCGTCGCCTGGATGGCAGCGTGTGGCGTGGAGGGTGGACGGACGTTCCTCTCGTTGGGTACCGGCGGAACCGGCGGCATCTACTACCCGCTCGGGGGCGCGCTCGCGAGCCGCCTGTCGATCGCGGACGAGTCCCGGCAGTACACTGCGGAAGTGAGTGGCGGCTCGG
Source organism: Gemmatimonadota bacterium (assembly GCA_022560615.1). Classification (NCBI taxonomy): domain Bacteria; kingdom Pseudomonadati; phylum Gemmatimonadota; species Gemmatimonadota bacterium. The sequence goes on along the minus strand of JADFSR010000001.1, from coordinate 284,966 downwards.
TCGAGAACGTCAATCGGCTCGCGGCCGGTCAGATCGACCTCGCGTTCGTGCTGGGGGTGACGGCGTTCCAGGCACAGGCGGGCCTGGGAGATTGGGAGGAACCTGTGTCCGGGCTGCGTGTCCTAGCGCCGTTGTACCCCAACCTCACGCATGTGCTGGTGCCGGCGGGTTCGGATGCGGCCGGTATTTCTGACCTAGCAGGACAGCGTGTCTCTGTTGGTTCCGCCGGTAGTGGCACGGAGCAGGTCGCCCGGCACCTGCTGCAAGCGTACGGCCTCAGCTACGACGACATCGACGTGAGGTACTTGTCGTTCACCGAGTCGTCCTCCGCTCTGCGGGACGGCGCGATCGACGCGGCCGTGATGTCGGTGGGTTATCCGGCTGCCGCGGTGCTGGAAGCGACAACCACGGCGGGCGTGCGGCTGCTTCCGGTCGATCCCGACGTAGTCGCTGCCATGCAGGCGCAGCACCCCTACTACACCACCACTATGCTGCCCGAGGGTGCCTATCCCGGAGTAACGTCGGCGATTCCAGCGCTGACGGTCCACAATTGGATCGTCGGCATGGACTCTCTAGATGACGAGGTCGTGACGATACTGCTGAACATTTTGGCCAACGACCGTGTCTCTCTGGAGCAGGTCCACGTCATGGCGAAGCAGATCGACCTGGATCGCCTCGATGACGCCCCAATTCCACTTCATGCTGCGACTCAAAGCTGGATTTCTCAGAGATAGATGATCGAAAATAGGTACGGGGCAGGTCGCGATCTTGTGATCGCGGCGCTGCTCACGCTGTCGGTGCCCGTGGGCATCGCAGCTCAATCCGACCTCCGGGGCTCCGAGGTCGCGACTCCGAGCGCGACCGCTCCCCGCACCCCCGCAGCTGAGCGCGCCGCTCTCGACGCCGACGCGCCGCTCTTATCCATCGTGGTTGATGGTGTGCTCGACGATGCGGAGTGGGCCAACGCGAGGGTCTTCACTCACTTCACGCAGACTCAGCCCGTGGAGGGTGCGCCGGTCGAATACGATACCGAAGTGCGCATGATCATCGGTGACGAGGCGATCTGGATCGCGGCGCGCATGCACGATCCCGAGCCGGAGAGCATCGTCAGGCGCCTCACGCGGCGGGACTCGCACGGGGCGTTCGACCTCTTCGCGGTTACGCTCGATCCCAACCTCGACGGCCTGACTGGCTACATGTTCGGGGTCAGTGCGGCCAATGTGCAGAGCGATTCGTATCTGTACGACGACGACAAGTTGGACCCTGCCTGGGATGCGGTGTGGTCCTCGGCGGTGACCGTCGACGCCGAGGGATGGACCGTGGAGCTTCGCATCCCGCTCTCGCAGATTCGGTACGAGGCTTCCGACGCCGAGCAGACGTGGGGCGTGAACTTTTACCGCTCGCGCGTCTCGAGCAACGAGCAGTCGTACTACTCGCTGGTGTCGCGGCTGAAGAAGGGCCGTGTCAGCCAAATGGGGCGCATGGAGGGCGTGCGGGTCACCCGTCCTTCGCGGCGGCTCGAGATCCTACCCTACGTCGTGAGCAACCTGCACAACGGTCCATCGATCGAGGGCGATCCGTTCTTCGATGGCTTGGCGGCGAACGGTCGTTTCGGCATGGACGTGAGCTACGGTCTCGGATCGGCGTTTACGCTCGACGCGACGATCAACCCCGACTTCGGGCAGGTCGAGGCGGATCCCGCGGTCATCAATCTCTCGGCGTTCGAGACGTTCTTCGACGAGCGACGCCCGTTCTTCGTGGAGGACGCGCGCGTATTCGACTTCAACCTTTCGGGCGGCCGGAACCAGCTCTTTTACAGCCGGCGGGTCGGTCGCTCTCCTCACGGCCGCGCTCCGTCGGACGCCGAATACGACGACATTCCGTCCAACTCGACGATCCTCGGCGCCGCCAAGCTCTCGGGTCGAACGGCGAACGGCCTGTCGGTCGGGGTGCTCGCGGCGGTGACCGGCAACGAGTTCGGACAGGCTCTCTTCGAGGACGGTTCGCGAGATGACTTCCTCGTGGAGCCGCGCTCGGAGTTTGGTGTCGTGTCCTTGGCGCAGGATCTGAACGATGGCGCGACCAGCTTCGCTGCCATCGCCACGGGTATGCGACGTGCGCTACCCATCGATGGATCGTTCGATTGGCTCCCCTCGTCGGCATTCAGCGGCGGCGCCCGCTTCGAGCATCAGTGGGACGACCGGACGTGGGGGATCTGGGGTGTGCTCGGCGTGAGCCAAGTGCGAGGCTCCGAGCGCGCGATTACCCGCATTCAAACAGCGCCCAACCACTACTTCCAGCGCCCGGACGCGACGCGCTTTCAGGTGGACGAAACGGCTACGTCGATGGCTGGCGTGAACTGGCGTGTCCAGTTGGACAAGCGCGGCGGACGGCACTGGACGGGTGGCCTTTGGGCGGCGGAGGTCACGAACGGCTTCGAGATCAACGACCTCGGCTTCTCGACGACCGCCGAGCGGTTGGACGGCGGAGCGCGGATAAGCTACCGGGAGATTCAACCTGGGTCGCTGTTCCGTAACTACAGCGTCACCGCCATGACCTTCCACAACTGGAGCCACGAGGCGCTCGATGACACGTGGTCGGTCGCTTCATGGCAGCGCGCTCGCATGCGTGGATCGTTCCGGCTGAACACGAACTGGCAGTTCCTCAACTACTGGAACGTGCGGCTCAACAGCTCGTACAGCCCGCAGTCGATGACTCGCTCGGCGACGCGGGGCGGTCCGATGATGGTCAACCCGGCGTCTACCGACTTCAGCATCAACGTCAGCAGCGATCGCAGGAAGTCGGTGAGCTTCGGCTCGAACTTCCAGGTCAAAGACGACCGCATCGGCACGGGAGGCTCGACCTCCGTTCGCGGCGACGTCCGCTTCCAGCCGGCCGACAACCTGTCGGTGTCGGTGAGCCCCAATTGGTCGAGGTCGACCACCGACGCCCAATACGTATCTTCGACTTCGATACTTACGTACGACCCGACGTACGGTCGGCGCTACCTCTTCGCCGAGCTCGATCGCCGGTCGTTCTCGATGGTGACGCGGGTCGACTGGACGTTCACACCGACGCTGTCGCTGCAGCTCTACGCGCAGCCGCTGCTGTCCTCGGGTGACTACCTGGAGTACAAGCAGCTCGCACGCGCCGAGTCATACGACTTCTTCGGCTTCGAGGCGGGTTCTGCCGAAACGCTCGAGGACGGAATCCGGTGCACGTCGAACATCTGCAACGTCGATGGCAAGCAGTATGTGGACTTCGACGGGGACGGCACGACGGACTACTCGTTCACGGACCGGGACTTCAACGTGCGGTCTCTGGTTGGCAACACCGTCCTTCGCTGGGAGTACCGACCCGGTTCGACGATCTTCCTGGTCTGGCAGCGTCAGCAGTTCAGCAGCGTCCCGATCGGCGACTTCGATTTGAGTCGGGACGCAGGTGCGCTCTTCGGTGCGCCGGCGGACAATCGGTTCATCATCAAGATGAACTACTGGCTGGGGTTGTAGAACGAGCCGCCTCAGGCTGAAGGGCCGACCTCGCTGATACGGGGTGGGCCGTTTGCTTGGCTGGCCGTATCAACGACTTGGGCGCATCTTGGCCGCATGTCAGACATACCCTCCCGCTTGAATGATGCACTCTCGGGCCGCTACGCCATCGAGCGCCAGATCGGCGAGGGCGGTATGTGACCACGGTCTACCTGGCAGACGACCTCAAGCACGAGCGGAAGGTTGCGCTCAAGGTCCTCAAGCCCGAGTTGGCCGCGGTCGTGGGTGCCGAGCGATTTCTCGCGGAGATCAAGACGACCGGCGGCCCCGGCTGAGACGTCGAAACGTTGGAAGCGGATCGCGGTGACGACGAGCACGCTAGCGGCTCTGGCAGTGTTGACGGCCGCCTGGAGCTTGCTGGCGCCCTCCTCGGAACCAGGTTCGGTCATGCGCCAGAGGATCGACCCGGTGGCCGGTGGGATGACCCGCGCCGTTGGCACGTTCACCGCGCTGGCTCCTGACGACTCGAGCATGGTCTACGCCTTGTCTACCGAGGACGGCGAGGGCCGGCACCTCTGGCTAACACGACGCTGAACGACGTGACCGTGGCCGCGCCCGCGACGTGGACCACGACGATCGCGTTGAAAAGCTGCGACTCAGCCGCATGCTGGTCGGGCTCATGGAGATGGACAAGGCGACGATCCAGGGGATCACCGATCGGTCGATGGCTGGGGGGGTATGGGTGATCTACGGCCGAGGTCCCGCTTGCCGCGCTCAGAGGCGTGCCGGATAATGCAGCGCCCCCACCGGAGGAGATTGCCTTGCTTACGTCGGTTTCCCAGCCCCGGCCCGCGACTCTTGCCAGCGTCCTTGGCCTCCTGACTTTTCTGAGTGTCGGCGGAGGGGCGGAGCTCCTCGCTCAGAGTGACGACGCGTCCACGGAGTGGCAGTATTACGGAGGAAACCTGGCCTTCAACAGGTATGCGCCACTCGATCAGATCGACCGGACGAACGTTGCGGATATCGAGGTCGTCTGGCGTAGGCCGGGCGTGGACCCATCGTATCTCGAGGCCTTTCCAGATCTGAATCCGAGCGCCTATCTGAGGGCCACGCCGGTTCTAGTCGACGGTGTCTTATACGCTCCCAATTCGTTCGGGCTCGTCGAGGCCTTCGATCCGGGCACTGGCCGAACGCTGTGGGTCCAGGAGCCGTTCGAACCGACCATCGAAGAGGTCCGTGGGCGGTCGAACCGAGGTGTCCAACTTTGGGGCGAAGGGGGAGATCGGCGCATCATCCTGGTCCGTGAGCCGTACTTGTACGCGCTCGACCCGGCGACCGGACGTCTCTTGTCGGACTTCGGAGAGGGTGGCCGGGTTCTCCTGAGTCCCGGTGGGTCGGAGCGATTCAGATGGAGCTTCAGCCCGATCGTGGTCGGGGAGGTCATCGTCGTCGCGGGCATCATCGGCTCGGCCGGTGACAGTGGCGAGGTCAAAGAGGCGTTGCCCGAAGACGTGCGCGGCTTCGACGTTCGCACCGGTCGGCATCTTTGGACATTCCACATCCTGCCCCGCCAAGGCGAGTTCGGTCACGACACCTGGGGTGACGGCTCGTCGGAGTGGGCCGGTGACATGGGCTCTTGGTGCTGCCTGAGCGCCGACGAAGAGACCGGGATCGTGTACGTGCCGTCGTCGGCTCCGACGGCGGCGTACTACGGCGGACACCGACCCGGCTCGAATCTCTTCTCGAACAGCCTCATTGCGTTGAACGCGGAGACAGGCGAGCGCCTGTGGCACTTCCAGATGGTGCACCACGACCTCTGGGAGTACGACACGGTTGGGCCGCCGGTACTCGGTGACATCGTCGTCGAGGGCCGCACCATCCGGGCGGTCATGCAACCGAGCAAGACGGGCTTCCTGTACGTCTTCGACCGGGACACCGGCGAGCCCGTCTGGCCGATCGAGGAACGTTCAGTGCCTCAGTCGACTGTGCCCGGCGAGCGATCGTCCCCGACCCAACCGTTCCCGACCAAGCCGCCGCCGTTCGGAGCCCAGGGCGCCACTGAAGATGACTTGATCGACTTCACGCCGGAGCTACGCGCCAAGGCCCGGGAGTTGGTGAAGCCGTTCCGGCTCGGGCCGATCTTTACTCCACCCTCTATGCCCACGCCGGGGCCCAGCGGCGAGCTGGGTACGCTCACCCGACCCGGCATCTGGGGCTCGGGCAATTGGCATTCTGGCGCCTTCGACCCCGAGACGGGCTACTACTACGCGGTCTCGCACCAATTGCCGGACATCCACACGATCAACTCCGCCACCGGGCCCGACGCCACGATGATGTATGCGGGCCGGTCGAACCTGGAGAGCGCTGTGCCCACGATCGACGGCCTGCCGATCTTCAAGCCGCCGTATGGGCGCATCACCGCGATCGACATGAGCAGGGGCGAGCACGCGTGGATGGTCCCAAACGGTGACGGGCCGCGGGATCACCCCCTCCTGGCCGGGCTCGACGTCGGACCTCTTGGCATCTCAGGCCGCGCGGCCCCGCTCGTGACGAAGCGCCTGCTCTTCATCGGCGAAGGAAGCGACGCGGTGATCGGAACCACCGGCAGCGGGCTGAATTTTCGGGCGTACGACAAGGCTACCGGTGAGGTGGTCTGGACGAAGGAGCTCGAGGCCGGGACGACCGGTGCCCCGATGACCTACATGCACGACGGTACGCAATACATCGTGGTGGCGATCGGCGGTAACGACCGCGAGGCCGAGTGGGTGGCGTTGGCGCTTCGGTGAAGGCCGGCGTTCGAGGAAGTGACGCGGGATCTCAAGCTGGTCTTCGGGCCCGCTCGACTCGAACCTACGGTTCTGTTGGCTGATGCCCAAACTATACCAACTCTAACCTACCCTACCGCGCTCCACGTATAGGTCGCGGCCCGTCCGATCCCCCTGCCTTCCACGAGAACGTGATTGCGGTCACCATACTCGGCACGGATGGGGCGCCGGAGCTATGGGTCAAGGAGTTGCCTGACGGCCCCATTATGCGGCTCACAACGGACGGCGCGTTTACCCGTCGCCCCGTTTGGTCGTGGGAAGGCCGGACGATCGCATACGTCACCAACGCCGGTGGGTCCTATCATGCTCGGACGATTGCCGCCGACGGTAGCTCGACGAGTGCGTTCGAGGTCCTGCTCGAACGCGAGCGGCAGGTCTACGAGGTGTTCTTCACACCCGAGCGAGGCGGACTATTGTTTCGGAAGGGCACAGGGGCGACGGGAGGCATCGGTCTCGTGGACCTGACGACGGACAGCGTCTCCGAGGCCGTCGCGACCTACACGGCTGATTCGACGTTCACCGGGGAAAAGCGAGAACGCCTCAGGCGCCGCTCCGGATTCGGACGTGAACTTCATCTACGTCCAGAACTTCTTCGAGGAGCTGAGGGAGCGGGTGGGGAACTGAGCGCTCAGCGTCGGTAAGCCACGAGCTGCAGCTCGGGCACCCTGCGGAAGCTCGCCGCGTCCGCTGTGACGAGCGGGAGCCCGTGTCTCGGTCATCGATCGGGCGGCGCCAAAGCGATTCAGCGTTAGCTTTTCCGGTCCCGCCGTCCCGTACCTATTCGCCACCGCCAGTCGACCCTCCGCTCGCCCAGCATGTCCGACACCGATACGGCCGACCGCACGGCCGGTCCCGTCACCGACGACTCTCGCACGGACCGCCTCCAGGAGTTCCTGGACGCTCCCAGGCGCGCGCTCTGGATCATGGCCGTGCCGATGATCGCCGGGATGACGGTCCACACGATGTACATCGTGGCCGATACGGCGTTCATCGGATCGCTCGGAACGGACGAGCTCGCGGCGGCCACTTTCGTCGCTCCGCTGTTCTTCTTGATGATGGCGCTGACGATGGGAATCGGTACCGCGGTCACGGCTTTGGTGGCTCAGTGCGTGGGGCGAGGCGACGCCCGAGGCGCGGACGCCGCTGCGGGCACCGCGATCAGTTCCGGCCTCCTTCTGGGAGTCCTATTCGGTGGAGTCGGGCTCGCGACCGGCCGCTGGATGCTGGCGGCAATGGGCGCGGAGGGCCACGTCGTGGACCTGGCTTGGGAGTACTTCCAGGTCCTCGCGGCATTCATGCCGCTGTTCTTCGTGTCCGCGGTCCTGCGCTCCATTCTCGCCGGGGAGGGTGATGCGAAGACCCCGATGATCGTTTTGACGATCTCGACGCTGGCCAACATCGCTCTCGACGCGCTCTTCATCCTGGTTCTCCGCATGGGGCTTCGGGGCGCCGCTATCGCGACCATCCTGGCCGTCTTGATCTCGGTCTCGACGTTCTCCGTACTGCTGCTGCGCCGAAAGTCGGCGTTCGTCCGTCTGCGCTTGTCGGCGCTGGTCCCATCGCGCGAGGTTCTCGTGAAGCTGTATGGGTTGGCGATCCCGATCGCGGCGAGCATGGTCGTCATGTCGGCAGGCAGCATGCTGTACAATCTGATCCTGTCCGATTTTGGATCGGTGTCGGTCGCGGCCTACGGCGCGGCGTCGAAGGTGGACATGATCGTCGTGCTCCCGATTTTCGGCCTCTCGGGGGCCGCGGTCACCGTCGTTGGCATGTTCGCCGGAGCCGGGCGGAGCGATCTGGTACGCTCGACAGCGCTTTACACCTATCGGTGGGCGATCACGCTTGCGGCCGTCATCGGTGGCGTGGCCTACCTGACCTCTGGAAGCCTCCTCCGCGTCTTCACATCCGACCCGACCGCGCTCGCGATCGGATCGACGTATCTCGGGTTCATGATCTTCGCGTACCCGATGATGGCGGTGGGGATGACGACCGGGCGCTTGCTCCAGGGACTCGGGCATGGATTCCCGGCACTCTTCATCACCACGCTTCGCGTGTTGTTGGTCGGCGTGCCGGTCGCATGGGTAGCGGTGCACGTCTTCGACCAGTCCATCAGGGGCGTGTGGATCGGCATCCTCACGGGTGGCGTGTGTGCGACGATTTGTTCGGTTCTGATGGTCCGGCAGTTGATGTGGCGGTCGGACCCGAGCCTGAAGGCGGGGGCGGCGCGCGCCTAGAGGCCTCCCTGGCGCCTGCAGTAGGTCACGACGTCCCGCTCCTGGGCGAGTTCGCGTAGGGTCTCGCTTCGTTCCACGAGCGCCCGTGTCAAGTCGGATATGGGCGTCAGTTCGCTCGAAGCACCTCCACCGGATCGGCGCGGGTCGCCCGCCTCGCCGGCACCCAGACCGCGGTGGCGGCGACCACGCTGACCACGACCGCCACGACGCCGTAGGTGAGCGGATCTGTGGGTCGAACCTCGAAGAGTAGGCTCTCCATGACGCGTGAGCCCATACCCGCCCCGATAAGACCCACGGTCAGACCGAGCAGGACGGCCGTCATCCCCTCCCGCAGCACCACGGAAGCCACGGCGGATGGCTCAGCTCCCAACGCGATACGAATCCCCATCTCGCGAGTCCTGCGTGCTACGGAGTGGGCCACCACACCGTAGATGCCTACCGACGCGAGCGTGACGGCGAGCGTGGCGAAAGCGACCAGCAACAACGTGTAGAATCGTGTCATGGCCAGGGAAGCAGCGAGCGCCTCACGGGCAGTACTCACCGCGGGGATGGGGAGATCCGGGTCGATCGCCCAGATCTCGCGTTGGATCCGGTCTCGTATGAGCTCGGCGTCTCCAGTGAACCGTACGAGCAGGTTCACCAGTTCCCTGAGCCCCTCGAGCGGTGCGTAGAGCTCCGCCTGGCCGGCGGTAGGAAGGCCGGGGTGCTCGAAGTCTTTGACCACGCCCACGATCGTCGTCCACGGATCCCTCTCTCGTGCGCGTACGCGACGACCCACCGCCGACTCATTCGGCCAATAGGCCTGCGCGGCCGTTTCGTTGATCAACGCGACGGGTTCCCCACCGCGGTCGGACGGCCTGAGCGGGCGGCCCTGGACGACCGGGAGACCGAGTGCTGTCAAGTAGTCGCCATCCACCCAAAGGTGGGAGAATTGGATCACCTCGGTTTCCGAGAAGACGTTCCGTCCACCGTCGCTCGCACCCTCCCGGGGTCCGCCCTCCTGTTGGAGTCCAGACAGAAAGGTCATACCCGAGAACGGGGTCGCGGACCCGACGCCGACCCGTTGTACTCCAGGAATCGCCGCGACGCGGGGCCTGAGCTCCTCCAGGAATCGATCGCGTAGCGATGAGTCGCTACCGCCGCCGTATGTGTACGACGGCATCTGGAGATGCACGAAGAGAAGGCCATCGGGATCGAATCCAGCGTCCGCACGGCTCATGTGATGGAGTGTGTTGACCATCAGGATCGCGGCGACCAGAAGCGCACTCGCCTGGGCGACTTCAGCGCCAAGCAACACCTCACCTCGCCTCTTTTCCTGTCGACTGATCGAGGACCCGTGAGCGCGGATTCGACGGACCGAGACACGACTCGCTCGGAGCGCGGGGATCACGCTGAAAAGCGCTCCGGTGAGCGCGGTTAGGAGCAGCGCGAACGCGAGCACGCGCACGTCGACTTCGGCGGCCATGGCGAGAGGGATTTCCGCCGGGACCAAGGCGAGCAGAGTGTCGACACCGACCCAAGCCAGTCCCATCCCCAGCAAACCGCCCACGGTGGCGAGGATCGCACCCTCGAGGAAGACCTGCCGCGCCAGGTCGCCCCGCGATGCGCCCAGGCTCGATCGTATCAACAGCTCCGGCATTCGTTCGGCGCCCCGAGAGAGCAGAAGATTGGCCACGTTGACGCACGCGATGAGCAGGACCGCTACCACCGCACCCATCAGGATCCAAAGATTCGCTCCGATGTCGCCCACGAGACGGCTCCGATAGTCGAAGACTCCGGCACGCCACGGGTCGGCGAGCTTGCCCACCTCCAGTGCTGCCCGCTCGGAAGCGGACAGCAGATCCTGCTCGACGTCCGCGAGGCCGACCCCCGGACGTGCTCGAGCCAGGGTTACGAGCGAGCCGAAGCGGATGCGATCGCGTGCCCAGTCGACGTCGAGCTCGACCGGCGTCCACACGTCTACATTCGGAAGGATCGCCACTGTAGGAAGCACCCCGACGATCTCGAACGATCGGTCGTCGATGTGAAGACTCTCTCCCATCACGTCAGAGCGACTCCCGAATCGCTCTCGCCACAACGACTCCGAGAGAAGGGCGACCCGTTCGGCGCCCGGCTGGTCTGCGGTGGGATCGAACGTGCGACCCAACACGGGGGTTACCGAAAGCAGGTCCCGGAGGAACCCTGCGGTCACACGACCCTCTTGTACGACTGTCGGAAGGCCGACCCCGATCAAGTTTCCGTCGAAGACCGAGTAGGCCTCCATGGCTTCGAGCGTGGCAGCCCGCTCTCGCCAGGCGACGAAGAGCTCAGGGTTGAGGTCGAGCCCCTTGATGTCGTAGCGCTGGAAATCCGCGGTGATCTGGAAAAACCGGTCGCCGCCCGGGTACGGGAGAGGGGCCACCAGCACCTTGTCGACGACGCTGAACACTGCGGTCGTCGCCCCGATCCCCAGGGCTAGCGTCACGATGACTGCGGCCGAAAACAGCGGTCGCCGAGCGAGCGTTCGAAGCGTGAGGCCGGACTCCGCCAACATTCGATCCATCGCCATCATCCACGCCTCCCCCCTCAGCCAAGTGGCGTGGCGTAGCGAGCCGATCGCGGGCCACACGACCGGGCCTCCCTCGTCGGACCGGGCCCAGACCTCGGCGGACCACTCCCGCAGCCATCTCCGCCGGCGCGCCGCCGGTACGATCGCGGCCGCGAAGCGAACGATCCCCAGCGCGATCCGGCGGCTTGGTGCGGGGTTCACGTCTCCGTCAGCTGCTGGTAGTGAGGGGCTGTCCGAGCGTGCGGAACCGCTCCATCGCATGTGCGAGGGCGGCTCGCCCCTCGTGGGTCAGCGTGTAGTAGCGACGGGGCGGACGCCCAGCCTCGCGTTCTGATTCGGGGTTCTGCCACCGAGAAACGACTAGGCCGCGCTTCTCCATCCGGCTGAGAATCGGATAGACCGTCCCCGACGGGAGGCTCGTCGAGTCCATGACGTCGAACCCGTAGGAAGAGCCCTCGGTGATCGCGCGAAGCACCGCCACCGTGGCTGGGCTCATCGCTCTATTCCGCTGCGCCATCGCACCCCTCATAACGATATACGTATATATTTAATATATATATAGAGTTATGGCAAGTAGCATCGATCTCCAGACTCGTCCTTCAGGAAGGGGCCAGGTCGGCGAAGTCGACGCGGCGCGTATAGCCGCTGCGGAGGCGTAGGCCCGCTCTAACCCGGGAACCCCGCGGTAGGCATGTTCGGGATGATCCTCAACGCGTTCCCGTAGTACAGCTGCCTCAGCACATCGTCGGGCAGTCCCATGCCGTACAGCTGCCAGAAAGCGTGGTAGTTCCGGTAGTAGTCGAAATACTCGTCCTCGGTCTCGAAGACCCGCCAGTAGTATGGGTACTCGTCGGGCTGGAACGAGTCCTTCCCGAACAAGATCCGGTCCTTGTACTTCTCGAAGAAGGCGCGCGCGAAGCGGGGCTGCCTGCCCAGGTCGTAGAGGACCGCACCGACCTCCCCGTGCACGTTGGGGAAGCGATCGAAGAGCTCGCCCAGCTTGCCCAAATCCTGTGTGTACCAGCTCATGTGAGCGAGCACCCAGGTCGTATTCGTGTGCTTCGCGAGCAGTCGATCCCGCTCCGCCATCAGCTCTTCGAACGTGGGAAAGCGTGAGCGGTCGTTGAACCGACGGCTGGGGAAGATCGCCATCTCGAGCCAGCGCTCGTTTTCGAGATCGAGCGGCTGGAAGAACTCCGCCGGATCCCCCGTGTGGATGAATACGGGGATGCCGAGTCGGCCGGCGGTCTCCCACACCACGTCGAGCTCCGGATCGTCCAGCCGGAGCCGGGTCCCGTCCGCCTTCCGTGTGCCCAGTCCGAAACCCTTGCCGATCTCGCCGATGCCCACGGCACCTGCGGCGACGTCGGCCTCGAGCTGCGCAGCGATGAGCGCGCCGGAGCCCGGTCCGACGTCCCGGAGGTCCAGCGTGGTGAAGAAGACGAACCGGTCCTCATAGCCCGCGGCGCGAACCGCTTCGATCTGGCTCGTGAGGCGCTCGCCGGAGCTCCCCCGGGCCTGCACCATTACTTGCAGGTTGAGCTCGTCCATCGCCGAGATCACGCGGTTGATGGCCTCGGGGTTGTTCAGCGTCGGCGGATGCCCATGCAGGTCGACCGCAGGGAACTTCGCGCGCGGCACCTCATGCTCCGGCACGACCAGCGTCGAGCGCGGGTTGTACTCCGTGATGGTGGGCGGAGGAATCGTGGGCTCACGGTTCCGTCGGAATTGCGCCTCGCTCTGCGCGGGCGGAAGAAGAAGAGCGAGGGCGACGAGGATGAACAGCACGCGAGTGAGAGGCATCCCAGGGGCTCCGGTAAGATGAGTCCGCCAAAGTAGAGGTCTTCGCCCGATCCTGTACAGCGGACGGACGACAGCACGCTGAACACGCGCACCTCCACGTCCGCCGTACGTACGCGCGAAGGGCGCGGCTCAGCCCTCGGACTGCATCTCCGCCGCCACCGCCTGTACGTCGTCCAACACCCGCAGCAGGTTGCCGCTCCACAGCATCCCGATCTGCTGCTCGGTGTAGCCGCGGCGTACGAGCTCGAGCGTCACGTTGAACGTCTCCGACGCGTCGTTCCACCCTTCGACACCGCCTCCCCCGTCGAAGTCGGAGCTGATGCCGACGTGCTCGACGCCGATGAGGCTCACGAGATAGTCGATGTGGTCGACGAAGTCGGAGACGTCGACGGGCGGGGCGACGGCAGTCACTTCAGCTTCCATTCGCGCCTCGACGGCCTCCTGAACCGGCTGGAAGGCCGCATCGTATGCGTCGCGATCTTCAGCGCTCATCCTGAAGCGCCCGCCCCGGTCTACCAGCTCGACGCCCATCTCGTCGGCGACACTCCGCTCCAACGCGGTGCGCGCCTCTCGGTTGGCGTTGTTCTTTTCGGGGTTCACGTAACCCCGGAACGCGACGGTCTGCACCACGCCGCCGTTCTCCTTGAGCGCCATGAGCTGCTCGTCGTCCAGATTGCGGCTCACGTCTCCCACTGCGCGTGCTGCCGAATGCGACGCGATGACCGGCGCCCGGGACAGGTCTAGAGTCTGCATGTTCGCTTCTTTCGAAGGATGCGAGAGGTCGATCATGATACCGAGCCTGTTCATCTCTGCGATCGCCTGGCGTCCAAGCTCGCTGAGACCACCGTGCAGCCAGACGTCGTCCCGCTCGCCGGTGTTCGAGTCCGCGAGTTGGCTGTGCCCGTTGTGCGCGAGCGACATGTAGCGAGCGCCCATCTCGTGGAACCGCTCGATGTTAGAGATGTCAGTACCGATTGAATACGCGTTCTCAACCCCGATCATCGCGACCTTCTTGCCCGCCCCGACGATGCGCCGCACGTCGTCAGACGTCAGTGCGAGCTCGATCCGGTCCGGCGCGATCTCTTCAGTGAGCCGATGGACCGCCTCGAACTTCTCGAGCGCCTGTTGATGCGCGCTCGCGTATCCCTCAGGGGTCAGATCCCCCTGACCCACATAGACGATCATCCAGGATACGTCGAAGCCGCCCGCCTCCATCTTCGGGAGGTTCACCTGCGTGGGAAGTGCCATCGTGTAGTTGCGCTCGGCGGTGAAGTTCGCCGGGCTGATGTCGTTGTGCGTGTCGAGGGTGATCACTCGCTCGTGGATGCCACGCGCGCGTTCGACCAGGTCGGCTTCGCTCTCGGCGACCGCACCAGAGTCGTTCCCGCCGCAGGCGGCGGTCGCGACGAGGGAAACGAGGGCGATCAACTGGTAACCGGTGGTCATCTTTTTCATGGTGCTCAACCTGGAAGACTATTGCTCGGGTCCGACTCGAGGGAAGATTGTACGGGCTCATTCGCCCGTTGACGAACGCGGCCGTGTGCCGGCATCGGATCCGGGAGGGGCGACTCCGGTATCACCCGAGGGCACGTCATTCTCGACCCCCGCCGGCCTATATGCTCCGCCTAGCTCTACTGATCGTGTTCCTTTCAGGGTGTGCCGAGGCGACTCCTCCTCGTTCGCTGGACGAGCTCGCGATCCGGGACAGCACATACGTCGATCCCGAGACGCTCGTTCCGTACACCGGTCGTGTCTTCCGCATGTTCGAGACCGATCCCGAAATGCAACAACTCCGGGGTGAGCTCATGGACGGGATCTGGGAGGGTGAGCTCATCGTCTACCACGAGAACGGCCGTATCCGATACACGGGCTCCTTCGCGAACGGTGAGAGATGCGGACCGTGGCTCGAGAACCGCGACGCGGAGCCCCCGGAAGACATCTATGCCGAACTCAAGCAAGTGATCGAGAGCATGGGCCTATACCCGGATTGTCCGAGCGATGACGAGTAGCCTTACGGCTGCCCTTCCGGCGCTCACCTGCCAGCGAGCAGCCTTCCAGCTACCGCGCGACGCACACTACTTCAACTGCGCGTACATGGGTCCGTTGCCGCGAGCCTCCGAACGCGCAGGCGTTGAGGCTCTGACCAGGAAGCGTGTGCCGACGAGCATCGTGGCGCCGGACGACTTCTGGGACGCCGACGGGCTACGCGCGCTCTTCTCGCAGTTGGTGAATGCGGGAGACCCCCGTCGCATCGCGATCCAGCCCGGCGTGTCGTACGCCGTCGCGACCGCAGCTAGAAACCTCCCAGTCGAGGCGCGACAGAATATCGTGCTGACGCACGAACAGTTTCCCGGCAACGTCTACTCATGGCACAGGCTCGTATCCGAATCCGGCGCCGAGCTTCGCGTGGTCACACCGCCCGAAGGAGCCGGTCGGGGCGCTGCTTGGAACGAGCGTCTTCTCGAAGCCATCGATGCATCCACGGCTGTCGTAGCGGTCCCGCACGTGCATTGGACGGATGGCACGCTCTTCGATCTAGTCGAAGTCGGTCGGCGATGCCGCGACGTGGGCGCGGCCTTCGTCGTAGACGCCACGCAGTCGGTCGGGGCGATGCCCTTCGACGTTGAGGCGGTGCAGCCCGACGTGCTCATCTGCGCGACGTACAAATGGCTGCTCGGCCCGTATTCGGTGTCGCTCGCGTACTTCGGTCCCCGCTTCGACGACGGCGTGCCGCTCGAAGAGACTTGGATCGCGCGCGCCAACAGCGAGGACTTCCAACAGCTGGTCGACTATCAGGATGCGTATCAGCGGGGCGCGGTCCGCTACGACGCCGCCGAGCGCGCGAACTTCTTTCTGCTCCCCATCGCAGCAGCGAGCCTCGAGCTCCTCCTCGAGTGGACGCCCGAGCGGATTCAGGCGTATTGCGCCGAGCTGACGAGGGAGATGCTCGTCGAGGCGGGCGAGCTCGGATATTCGTTCGAGGACGAACGGTGGAGAAGCAGCCACCTCTTCGGTCTGCGCATGCCCGGGGGTGTCGATCTCGCCTCGCTCAAGCAGGCACTCGCGGACCGCAATGTCTCGGCCTCGCTGCGCGGCACGGCGCTCCGGCTCGCGCCGAACGTGTACAACGACCTCGAAGACGTGGACGCGCTGATGGGCGTGCTACGCGAAGCCGCGCCGTAGAAGGGTGATCGGGATGGGGGACGGGCCGCGGGACTCGCGCGTGCTTCGGGCTGTGCGTGGGTCTTGCGGAGTGGGCTATGGAGGCGACAGCGTCACCGATGGAGCTACTCACGAGAGCCAAAGGACGTGCGGATGAGTTGGAGTGAACTGGATCCCGGGACCCAGAGCGTGCTCAAGTGGACGTTGGCGAGCGCGCTCATCTGGGGCGCCGGCTTCGCGGCGACGTCGGTGTCGGGGGCCCTGATCTCGGACGTCAACCCACTCGATCACCTGGGGCCGATCGGTGTCCTCACCGTCATCGGAATCACCGTCGGCGGGCTCGTCGGCCCCCTGGCCCGCGGTCTCGCTGAACGTCGCAGACAGCGCTGAACCGCCTCTGTCGCACCGCCGCCCAGCTCAATACCCTTCGGCCGTGTCTACCGCGAGTACAGGTAGGCGTGCACGTTTCTCCGACGCGCCCGCGTTACGGTGGCCGTGACCCTGCGAGTGTCGGCTTGTGATCCGCTGCGCGCAGGTAGTAGGATGCGGGTACGTGATGGGTTAGTGGACCGTATGCGAGGAGAACCCGAGTGATCGTTTGGCTTCCTGCAATGGCGTTGTTCCCGATCCTCGCCGCCCTCTACCTGGGCGGCGCGGCCATCAACATCGAAGGAGGAGGGGGCGGGCGTCAGATCGCAGGCCTGCTGCTCCACTACGCGGCCTTCATGGGGGCCTTCGCGGTGCTGCGACTGGTCATCCTGACATTCATGGGACCTGTTCAGTCCGTGGCGCTGGCGATGGTGGGCGCAGCCATTCTCCTGCCGTTGCTGGGACGACTCATGTTCCGCGTGGTCGGTGTGCGTATCACGAGCGCGGAGCGAGCGAGCGGAGGAGGCGCGGCGTAGAACCGCCACTTGCGCTACGAGGGAGGATGGAGTGGATGTCTCGGTAGGAGCGGCAGTCGTCTTTGGAGGGCTGGTCTTCTTGCGTGTCGGACTCATCTGGTTCGCCGCGGGGCTGCTGCTGCGCCCGGCGCGTGAGTGTCCCGCCTGTTTTTGTTCTACCGTACTAGTCCGACGTCCGGTCATCACGGCTCTTCTTCCCAATGCCGAGTGGCGATGGTGTCCCTCATGCGCATGGCAGGGGCCAGCGCGAAAACCCGAAGACGATCGATGGACTCGCAAGAACGTAAAGTCGCCGGTGTGACGGTCCGGATCGACCGGCTGCTCTGCGTCGGGTTCGAGACATGCATCGAGGTTGCGCCCGATCTGTTCGAGCTCGACGACGAAGGGATCGCGATCTTTTGCGCCGACACGAACGGGACAGCGCACGAGGACGTTCTGGGCTCTTGCAAGTCGTGTCCGGTCGACGCCCTGGAGGTTCTCGACGCCTCGGGCACGCTGTTGGTCCCGTAGATGGGTCACACGGCCGGTGAGCCACGCAAGGTTCGGGGGTATGCCGAGGTGTCGCACGAGACGGGCTCCCAGCTCCTGGAACAAGTGCTCGCGCAGCACGCCAAAGTCTCGGCTCGCCTTGAGACGATCGGCGCGGTCATCGCGATCGCGAGCGGCAAGGGAGGTGTCGGCAAGAGCGCGGTGACCGCCAACCTCGCGGTATCGCTCACCCGGCGAGGCGCTCGCGTCGGCGTCGTGGACGCGGATCTCAACGGGCCTTCGCTCGGCCGCATGCTGGGTCTTCTGGGGAGCAGGCTCGTGGACGGTCCCGATGGGGTGGTGCCACCGGCCGGGGCCGCTGGTGTGCTCGGGATCTCGACCGAGCTCTTGCTGAAGGAGGACGCTCCGCTCCGCTGGAAAGGTCCCGACTCGGACCGCGTCGTATGGCTGGGCCTGACCGAGGCCGCGGTGCTGCGGGAATTCCTTTCGGATGTCGTCTGGGGCGAGCTGGACTATCTGCTGATCGACATTCCGCCGGGCACCGACAAGATCGGGCGGTTCCTCGACCTGGTTCCCAATCCTGCGAGCGTCCTCGTGGTCACGATTCCCTCGGAGGTGGCGCTCTCGGTCGTGTCGCGCTCGGTGGCTATGCTCCAGGAGGCGGGAGTGGAGTCGATCGGCGTCGTGGGCAACATGTCCGGATACGCTTCGCCGGGTGCGGTGCGGCCGCTCCCGCTCTTCTCCGGTGACGGCATCCGGCGCCTGACGGAGTCCACGGGCCTGGAGCTGTGGGCGGAGATCCCGTTCGACCCCGGAATGGGGGCCCGTACCGACGGCGGCGACCCCCCGGGCGCGAGCGACGATTCCCTATTCGGGAAGGCCTTCCAGGCCCTGGCCGATCGAGTGGAACGAGGCGTCGGGGGGCGCGAGGCAGCTTCATGAAGTTTCTCTGCCTGACCTGCGACGAGGTGATGGCCTTCGCCGAGCGACAGCTTCCCGGCGACGGCACCCTCACGGCGATCTTCACCTGCCCCGGTTGCAAGCGGGAGATGGCACTTCTGACCAACCCCATGGAGACGCAGCTGATCACCTCGCTGGGTGTAGAGATCGGCGGCCGAACGGTCCCGGAGCAGCCGATGCAGCAGACCCGCATGGGTATGGACTCGCCTCGTGAGGACGCCTTCGAGGCCCCGGCGACACCCCCCGCCACGACTGGACCCGTGACCTGGTCTACGGAGGCGACCGAGCGCCTAGAGAACGTTCCCCGCTTCGTGCGCGGCATGGTCAAGCGCATCTACGCCGACTACGCCATGGAGCGCGAGATCCATATGATCACGCCCGAGGTCATGGATCGGGCCCGAAGCGACCTGGGCCTGGAGGGCATGTAGGGCGTGTCTGGCCCCGACGCCGGCCCCGACGCCGACCGGGGCTCCGATCCGGCGTTCGACCCGGCGTTCGACCCGGTGGTCCATGCCGAGGGGCTGAGCTACCGCTACGACTCCGGCGCCCCGGCGCTCGACGGCATCGATCTGGAAGGCCGCTCAGGGGAGATTGTGGCGCTCGTCGGACCGAACGGGGCCGGGAAGAGCACCCTGCTCAGGCTCCTGGCGCGGGACATCGCTCCCGACGCCGGCGTGCTCCACCTGCCCTCCCGCCGGAACGCGGCAGGGCGTGTGGCGATGGGTTATGCGGGCGAGGAGGCGTGCCACTTCGAGTCTCTCTCCGGCACACACAACGCGGTGTTCTTCGCGAGAGCCGCAGGCCTCAGTCGCGAAGAGGCCGAGGCCGCTGTTCGGGAGCAATTCGATCGGCTGGGCCTCGCCGAGGACGCCTCTCGACCGGTCTCGACCTACTCGTTCGGGGCTCGACGTAAGCTGCTCCTGGTGGAGGCGCTCGCGCACCGGCCGACGCTCACGCTCCTCGACGAGCCGTTCGTTGGTCTGGACCTGGACTCGCGCGAGGCGCTCGCCGACCTGCTGCGAGAGCGATCCGCTGAAGGGGGCACGGTGGTGATGGCCAGCCACGATCTTGATCTCCTTCCCCAGCTCGCGGATCGGATCGTGTTCATCCACGATGCCCGCGTCGTCGCCGGAGGAAGCCCCGACGAGCTGCTCGCCGCGATGCCGGACGTCACGCGTTTCGAGTTCACGCTCGACAGACCAGTTGACAGCGCCGAGCTCGTCCTCGGTGAAGGGATCACCCTCGTGGATGGCGGAGATCCGCTCGTGCTCGAGAGCGAGCGCGGCCAGGCCGCGCTCCCCGATGCGTGCCGGGCGCTCGTGGCGGCCGGAGCCCGGATCCGCGGCGTCGCGGTACGGAATGTCGGCCTGGCCGCGGTCTTTCGGAGCGTCACCGGCGCGGAGCTCGACGGATGACCGCCATCGTGTGGGAGCTCGAGTGGCGCATCGCCACCGCGCGCAGGCGGCTCTTCGTCCTCAACGTCGTGGTGCCCCTACTTCTTGTCCTGCCGGTCGCCATGGGTGCGGCGCCGGCGGTGCACGCGGCGGCGGTCTACACGGTGCTGTTCGCGATCTTCAGCGCTTTCGGGTCCGCGATCCCCCTCGTTCGTGACGGCGAGTCCGGCCTATCGGGACGTGTGCTCCGAGCCGGAGTCCCGCCTGCCAGCTATTTTCTGCAGCGGACAGCCGCCGGAGCTGTGCTCGACGTGCTACAGCTGGGGCCCGCGCTCGCGGTGGCCGCTGTCGGGGCGGGTGCGGGTCCGCGCGCGTTCCTCGTGGCCTTCGTGGCGCTCGCGGCCACGGTGTGGGTCGCGAACCTCCTAGGCGTGCTCGTGGCCGCCGCGACCCGGTCGCTCGCGGAGGCGGCCCTCTTTTCCGCGGTCAGTACCCTGCTACTCCTGCACGCGTCCGGAGTGTTCCGCACGCCCGTGCCGGGATCCCTCGGGGCCGCTGTAGAGAGCGTGGCTCCGTTTCGCGCGCTCCACGAGGCGCTGCTTTCGATGAGCATGATGACGGCGGTCGGTGGAGGTACGGCCCTGGGGGTCTGGGGTGTGGTCATGGCGGTCGCGACCTGGGTTCTGGCCGGTCGGCTGACAGGATCGCTCGGGGTGTCGAGAAGGGCCTGACGGGCGCGCGCGCCCGCGTATCCTGCGGCTTGTCGTGGGTCACTTCAGACTTTTAGATCAGGCCGTTGGTGGGGGGCTTTGGGGCTCTTGGGGGACGGTTGACAACCTCTTGGTGGCCATCCCATACTAGCCCCCTTCGGGCCGGATCGGCTGGTCGAGCGCGCCTGCCCGAGCCTCCTCAACATCTAGTTAAGAACCGGTGGGGGCAGTTCGCCTAGTAGGCCACCGGACATAAAACGCAGAACCAGCACGGTCGCCCGAAGTGGCCCAGGCCGCTGTATATAGGGGGCGCCGAGACCCGAGAGCGACGGTCTGGCGTTGTGGGCACCCGTGCGTGTGTGTTGCAGACAACCAAGGGGTGCCATGTATAAAGAGATTCTGGTTCCGGTCGACAACTCCGATCCCTCCAACTGGGCGGTCGCCCGAGCGATCGAGCTCTGTCGCCGCACGGAAGGTCGAATCACCGGAAACCACGTCTACGCCGCGCGGCTTCACGATGTCCGCTTCCGGCAGCTGGAGACCGGGCTCCCGGCGCGGTTCCAGACGGCCAAGGAGATCAAGCGGCAGCGCAAGATCCACGACAAGCTCATCGAGAAGGGCCTGCAGTTGATCTCCGACTCGTTCCTCGACCAGACCGAGAAGCTGTGCAAGGCGGCCGACGTTCCGCTCGCGCGTCAGCTCCTCGAGGGGATCAACTACGAGGAGATCATCAGGGAGACCAACGGTGGCGAGGGTCGACTGCCGAGCCTGATCGGGTTCGACCCCAACATCGCCGACAAGTACGACGGCGGGGCCACGGTGCGAGGCGACGTCATCCTGGGCGAGGACGGCAGGCTGGTCGCGGAAGACGAGGACCCGGACGACAAGCTCGCGGGCACCAGCGGTCGCGACTACGACCTCCTGATCATGGGTGCGCACGGGATCGGCCGGCAGGAGTTCTCCCAGCTCGGTGGGGTCGTCGCACGCGTGCTGCGCAAGGTGGAAAAAGACGCCCTCATCATCCGCAACGACCGTCCGCTCCAGGACGGCAAGATGATGGTGTGCGTCGACGGGTCCGCCTACAGCTACAAGGCGCTGCGAGTCGCGCTCGAGATGGCCCAGGAGTTCGACGCGTCGCTCTACATATGCTCGGCGTTCGACGTGGAGTACCACCACGTCGTCTTCGGGAACATCAAAGACGTGCTGTCGGTCGCGGCGTCGAAGGTCTTCAAGTTCGAGGAGCAGGAAGAGCTCCACAACAACATCATCGACAAGGGGCTGCTGAAGCTCTGCAAGGCCAACCTGAAGCGCGGGCAGGTCCTGGCCGAAGAGTTCCCCGACGTGCCGGTCGAGACTCAGATCCTGGTCGGCAAGCCCTTCGACTGTATCCTCCGCTGGGCCAAGGAGATCGAGCCCGCGGTACTCGTCATAGCGCGCCACGGCAGCCATCGGATCGAGGGGACGGACCTCGGCTCCCAGGCTGACAACCTCATTCGCCTGACCGACACCAGCGTCCTGCTGGTCGGGATTCAGAACGTTGGGCCCGAGGACATTCCGTGGATCGAGGAGGACGGCGAGACCGGACTCGAGTGGGCGCCGGATGCCGAGGTGCGCATCCTCAGGGTTCCGCCCTTCGCGCTGGGAATCGCGCGGCGGGCGGTGGAAGAGTTCGTTCTCGACAACTACGGCGAGGGCGCCAACGGGACGTACCGCGAGGACAACGTGGCGACCAACGGCAGCCGTCGCGCGGAGGCGCTCCTGGCGGGCGCGCGGGCACAAAACGGCAAGGCGGAGGGCGACGGCGCATCGGCGAGCAACGGCACGTCCGCGCCGAGCGCTGACGAGCCCATGGTTGCGGTTCCGCCACTCGGCATCGACCAGCGTCCCCTCGTGACCGGCGACCGGCTCGATGAGGCGATCACCAAGCTCCTCCCCACCCACATGCAGCTCATCATGGGCATTGGGACGGCGGAAGAGCTGGCGCTTGCGGAGGTCAAGGCCGAAGAGGCGATGAAGCGGACGCACGTCGAAGGAAGCGACGCCGACCCTGAGGCGGACGTACCGATGATCTCCACGGCGTGCCCTTACACCGGTCAGGTGCAGACCCGTGAGCGGACCGAGGCGGATCCCGTCGCCTGGACCAACGAGGCCTTCCAGCGCCTCCGCGCCGTGCCGCTCATCGCGCGGCCGCTGGCGCGCAACACAGTGGAGCGATTCGCACGAGGGCACGGCTTCTGGCGCGTCACGACGCTCGTCATGGACGAGAACAAGGACGCGATGATCGAGGCCGACGAGTTCGACATGGACACGATGCTCGTCATGTTCCGCGAGCTCCAGTCCAAGCAGCTCAAAGCCGCGGCCGAAGGTGTCGACGGCCTGACTCCGGAGATGAGGCGATTCATCGAGGAGGCCAAGGCGAGCGGCGTCACGCGCTGCCCGATCCGCGACGTCGCCGAGGCTGTGGAGGAGTGCCCGATCGACTTCAAGACCGCCACTCCGGAGCAAGCGAAGGCCGCGGTCGAGGAGTACATGAAGGACGAGGGCGCTTCGGAGTGAGCGTAGCGGACACCGGCACGTCAGGCATGGGGAGCGCCGCCTCGCGCGTGCCGCCGCTGCCGGTCGTCGACTTTCCGCCGGCCTCTGGCTCGGCGCTGCCGTGGGGCGACCCGGTGGACACCAGCGCCGGAGGAACACTTCTTCCCCACGTGGTCGCCTGGAACCTCACGCGCCGCTGCAACCTCGAGTGCTCCCACTGCTACATCTCGGCAGGGGCCTGGCACGGGACCGAGGGTGAGCTGTCCACCGCTGAGTGCTTCCGCATTCTCGACGATCTGCTAGCGGTGAACCCGTCGATGCTGCTCATCCTCAGCGGTGGCGAGCCTCTTCTGCGCGACGACCTGGAGTCTATCGCGGAGCGCGCCGCCTCGGCGGGGGCTACGGTCGTGGTGGGCACGAACGGGATCGGCCTCACGCACGAGCGCATCGACTCTCTGAAGGCAGCCGGTGTGCGGGGCGTGGCGGTGAGCGTGGACTCCCTCAATCCGACGTATCACGATCGATTCCGCCACGGAGTCGGCGCGCTCGAAGGAACGCTCGCCGCGGTGGACCGCCTCGTGCGGCACGAGCTGGACTTCGTCATCCAGACCAGCCTCACGAGGGGGAACCGCGACGAGCTTTCCGACCTGGTAGCCTGGACGGCGGAAAAGGGTGCGGTCTCGTTCAACCTCTATTTTCTCGTTCCTACCGGGCGCGGCGAGGGAATGCAGGGGCTGACGCCGAGGGAGAACGAGGAGGTCCTCGCCGAGCTGCTCTCGCTCGAGCAGGAGTATCGCGGCCGTCTCATGGTCCGCTCCAAGTGCCAGCCACAGCTGATGCGCCACGTTCTCGAGGCCGGAGTCGAGTCGGGACTCCTCAACTACGAGACGCGCTGCCCGTGCGGCGTCCACTACTGTCGCATCACGCCGGAGGGGAAGGTCACACCGTGCCCGTACCTTCCGACGGTCGCGGGTGATCTCACGCGTGAATCGTTCCGCGAGGTGTGGACATCTTCCCCCGTCTTCGGCGCGCTCCGCGAGGGAGAGCTCAGCGGTAAGTGTGGGCGCTGCGAGTACCGCGAGGTGTGCGGTGGGTGTCGCGCCCGCGCGTACGCCCAGTCCGGCGACCTGCTGGGAAGCGACGAGTCGTGTGTGTACGACCCGCCGGGCGATCGGCCGCTCGTCCAGCGCCAGCGCCCGATCACGTACGGTCAGGCGACCGAGACGGCGCTCGAGTGGACGCCCGAGGCGCGGCAACGGCTGGAGCGGATTCCGAGCTTCGTTCGAGGCGTCGTCACCAACCGGGTCGAAGAGTTCGCGAGAAAGCGCGGTTATTCCGCAGTCGACCTCGAAGTCATGGCTGAGGTGCGTCGCTCGATGCCCGTAGACTTCTCCAAGAAGCTCCCCTTCTTCCTGCGTTCGGACGACGGAGGTGGCTCACAAGGAAAGGGTGTCGATGCCTGAGCGTACGTCGCTCGCTCGAATCCTGCGGCGGACGGCGCTGCCGTTGCTGTGCGCGGGTGGGGTGGTAGCCCTGCTAGCGCTGCTGGCGGACCCACTGCTCGCTCAGGGCTACACGCCCCGGGAGTACGGTGACTTTCCCCTCATCGGATCGCGGGCCGCGGTGTGGATCGCCGCGCAGCTCCATCTCTTCTTCGCCGCTTTCGTGCTCGGCGTGCCGATGTTCGCGGTGGTCGCGGAGTTGATCGGCATGGTCAACAAGGAAGAGCGCTTCGACAAGTTGGCCAAGGAGTTCACCCGGCTGCTTCTCATCTCCTACTCGGCCACTGCCATCTGGGGCGCGGTGCTGGTCTTCGCGCTCATCACGCTGTACCCGCGGGTGTGGGGTTACCTCGCCGAGATCTTCGCTCCGTCGATGTGGGTCTACGTCGGGGTCTTCTTCTTCGAGTCGTTCACGCTCTACCTGTACTACTACGGCTGGGACCATTGGAAGAAAGGACGCGCGAAGTGGGGCCACTGGGGGCTCGGCGTCCTGCTGAACATCTGGGGCACGATCGTGATGGTCATCGCCAACTCCTGGGTGACCTACATGATGAGCCCGCCGGCGGAGGTCACCCCCGACACCGCGCCGGACATGGTCCGGTTCTGGAGCGCGTTCGCGAACGCCACATGGATGCCGATCAACATCCACAGATTCATCGCGAACATCGTCTTCGGCGGAGCGATCGTCGGTGCATACGCTGCGTTTCGCTTCCTGAATTCAGAGACCGAGGAGGAGCGGGCCCACTACGACTGGATGGGCTATATCGGGAACTTCGTCGCGATCAGCGCGCTGATCGTGCTCCCCTTCGCCGGCTACTACTTGGGCAGGGAGATCTACGAATTCAACCAGCAGATGGGCACCACGATGATGGGTGGCTTCATGAGCTGGCTTTGGGTCGTGCAGGCCTTCCTGATCGGCGTGCTCTTCCTGGCGGGAAACTACTACCTGTGGGTCGGCATGGGGCGCATTCCCGGCGCCGAGCGCTTCCAGCCCTACACCAAGTGGATGCTCGCGGTGCTCGTCCTCGGGGTCATCGTATGGGCGACGCCGCGCAACATGATCGCGAGCCGGGACGAGCTTACCGCTATGGGCGGCCAGTTCCATCCGTTCCTCGGGGTTCTGGGCGTCATGAGCGCCAAGAACACCGCCGTGAATCTGATGATCCTCACGACCTTCCTGTCCTTCCTGCTTTACCGGAGGGCGAACAAGCGTCCGACGATTTCGTGGGCTCGGAGGGGCACTACGATCCAGGGGGCGCTGTTCGTGATCTCGGCGGCGGTGGTGCTCTTCTACGGCGTCTACGGCTACTTCGTACCGGCGCTCACCCGCATCGGCTTCAGCGTCTATCAGGTGCTCGCGGTGCTCACGACGATCACCGGCGTCCTCACGATCGACGTCTTGATGATGCGGGGAGCCGAGTCCAGGGGTGAGATCCGCTGGGGCGAGATGCCGGATCGCGCACAATACGCGCTCCTGATTCTGGCGGTCACGTTTACGTGGCTCATGGGGCTCATGGGATTCGCGCGCAGCGGAATCCGGCAGCATTGGCACATCTATGAGGTCATGCGGGATACGAGCGTCGACGCGGCCACGCCGGCGCTGGGCTATGCCGCCATAGTGATCTCGGCTTGTGTGCTGATGTTCCTGGGGATGGTGTCCTTCATCTTCTGGATCGGAGGCCTGGCGGAGAAGCCGGTGATCTCCGGGGTGGGCTCGGTGCCGTCCCCCGTACCCGCGACCGGGGACTGAGCCGATGACGAACCTGAAGGTTCTCGGTGTGGTGCTCGGCACGCTCGTCCTCTATACGTGGGTCGCGAACGCGATTCCGCAGCTCGAGTCCGTGGTTCCCGAGGAGCTCAGCTTCTCGGCGGACGTCACGGAAGCGGAGCTCGTGGAGGCCGGCCGGGAACTCTTCAACGGTGGCGGCGGCTGCCTCGTTTGCCACGGCCTCGAAACGCGTGCTCCGAACCTGCTCACCGATCACGGGGGTGAGGGCACGATCGGTCAGCGCTGCGGGACCCGAGTCCCGGGGGTGGACTGCAAGACGTACATCTACGAGTCCCTCACCAGCCCGACCGCGTACGTGCTCGAGGGCTTCGACCCCATGGTGTTCCAGGCGCGGGTGTTCTCCGGCGCCCAGATCTGGGCGCTGGTGGCGTTTTTGCAGGACCAGGGCGGCGCGGTCACCGTGACCGGCGGGGACGTTGCTAGCGCCGCGGAGGCCGACGCGGCCGCGCCACCTTCCGGCGGTCCCCTCACCGCGTCGCTGGATCCGCTCGAGATCATGCGCGCCAATCTGTGCTTCGGATGTCACATACTCGACGGGGAAGGAGTCGAGATCGGCCCGCCGTTCGACGGAATGGGAGACCGCATCGACTCGGACCGCATCCGACGGTCGATCCTCGATCCGATGGCCGAGGCCGCGGACGGCTACGAAGAGGTTCTGGGCCAAATGCCCCCGACACTCGTCGACATGATATCGGCGCGGCAACTCGAAGTGCTGGTCCAGTTCCTCTCCGGGCAGGGGGGCTGACATGGGCTGGTTGAGAACCCCGTTCCGGCAGGCGATCGCGATCCTGGCCGTCGCCTACGCGCTGATCGAGTTCGGGATCCCCTACATCCCGCCGCTCTTCGGAGTCGCGAGCGCGCCGGTACCCAACACCGTCGTGCTCCAGTACCTGGTCACGGTCATGGTGGGAATCCTGCTATGGGTGAGCGACAACGAGCAGCGTTGGACCGACTTCAAGAAGCCGATCCACGAGGTTCTGGTCCGCCCCGACCGCAAGGTCGCCCGTGGGGTGCTCCTGGTCGCGGTCCCGCTCCTGATGGCGTTCATCGCGTACGGGCGCGCACGCCCGGACATGTCGGCGCCGCCGAGCTTCCGCGCGATCCATCCGGCGCCCCCGAGCTCGATCCCCTTCCAGGGAGAGACGATCGAGCTGACCGGGCTCGAAAACCCTCTCAGGACCGCTGGATCGCTAGATGAGCACTATGAAGAGGGCAAGCGTGTCTATTACCAGAACTGTGTCGCGTGTCACGGCGACGCGCTCAGGGGACGCGGCCACTACGCGCCGGGCTTCAACCCCGCGCCGCTCAATTTCCAGGACGTCGGCACCATCGCGCAGCTCACCGAGAGCTTCGTCTTTTGGCGCATCGCGACGGGTGGGCCTGGCCTCCCGAACGAAGGCGCGCCATGGAACTCGGCGATGCCTGCGTGGGAGAACTTCCTGACGGCCGACGAGATCTGGTCGGTCATCATCTTTCTGTATGAGCAAACGGGGCACTCGCCCCGGGCGTGGGAGGAGACCGAAGGCGGTGAAGGCACCGAGGGGGCGGGGCAATGATGCGCCTCGCGCTGCCGTTGTTGTGTGATGCGCGTCTCGCGGCCGCGTCCCTGGCACTCGCGCTCGTGGCGGTCCCGCTCGTGCCCGCGACTGTCGCGGCTCAAGTGGACGGCGAGGGCGTATACGTAGAATGGTGTGCGGGCTGCCACGGTGAGGACGGCACCGGAAACGGCCCGGCGGCCAACACGATGCTGCCGCGACCTCGGGACTTCACGCTCGCGCTCTACCAGGTTCGGACCACCGCTACCGGCGAGCTGCCCACCGACGCCGACATGCTCAAGGTGATCGACCAGGGCATGCCCGGTACCGCGATGCCGGGCTGGGAGGACGTGCTCACCCAGGGCGAGCGCCTCGCCCTGGTCGATTATCTCAAGACCTTCTCGCGCTTTTTCCAAGGCGAAGCGCCGGCAAAACTCGAATTCAGCCGCGCTACCCGCGGCACGGACGAGGCGATCGCTCGTGGCCGGGAGGTCTACGAGACCATCGTCGAGTGCTGGCGCTGTCACGGCCAGGAGGGCCGTGGCGACGGGGAGTCGGCAGCGACGCTGAGCGACGACGCCGGCTTCCCGATCTTCGCGGCCGACCTGACCGCGAACTGGACGTTCAACGGTGGCGGCTCGGTGGAGGAGATCTACCGGGTTCTGCGCACGGGTCTCGACGGCACGCCGATGCCGGCGTTCTCCGAGATCGCCGATGTGATCACGGACGACGACCTGTGGGGCATCGCCCACTACGTGCGCAGCCTGTCACCCGAGGAGTTCCCCGAGGTGCGCGAGGTCGTCTCGGCCAAGCGAATCATCGGCGGCACCGTTCCTGAGACCCTGAGCGATGAGGCTTGGCAGGCGGTAGAGGCCATCTACGTGCCTCTCGTGGGCCAGATCGTGGTGAAGCCGCGCTGGTTCAACCCCCGCGTCCGCGGCGTGTGGGTCCAGGCCCTACACGACGGACAGGAGCTGGCCTTGCTCGTCTCGTGGACCGATCCGTCCGCGAGCCCCGACCCGGATTGGGCGGACTTCGGGCAGCGGATGATCGAGACCATGGGGCCGGGCGATGAGGGCGCGGCGACGGCTTCGGGAGCGCCCGACCAGCTCGTCGTCCAGTTCCCGGTGACGCTGTCGGACGGCATGGAGCGTCCGTACTTCCTCCAGGGAGACACGCGCCGACCGACGAACACCTGGACGTGGCGGAGCGACGTTCCGGACGCGTTGGAGAGCATCGCGCGCGGCATGGGCACCGCGGTTCCTCAGCCCGACGGTGAACAGCACGTGAGGGCAGAGGCGGAACACTCCGACGGCGAGTGGAGGGTCCTCTTCGTGAGGTCGCTCGACACCGGTGGGGCCGAGGATCTCGTCTTCCCCGTGGGCCAGACGGTGCCGGTGGCGTTCCAAGCGTGGGATGGGGACAACGGCGAAAGTGGAAACCAGGGGGCGGTGAGCACGTGGTACTTCCTGTTCCTCGAGCAACCGACCCCGATGTCGGTCTACGTGGCGCCCCCGATCGCTCTGGTGCTCACGCTCTTGTTCGGTTTGCTTGTGATCCGGCAAGCGCAGTGGGAGGCGAGTGGAGCGAGCGCCGGAATAACAAGGCGACTGCCAAGGTTCAGGTTGACGAAGTCCGTTGAACTGGCTTTCGGGATGGGCGTGGGCGTCGCTTGGCTCGGGATGGCGTTCGCAGCCTACCGGAGTGCCAGCGCCGGTTGGGACGCCGGACATTCGGACCTGGGCGTCTGGTGGACGGTCATCGCGGGGTTCCTGGCGATCGCCGGCCTCAGCGCTATGATCGGGACATGGATACACACACGACCTAATGACGTACGGAGGCAGCATGATTGAGAGAGTTTGGAAGACCGGGCGCGTCGCCTTCGTCACCGCGCTGTTGGCGGTGGCGGGATGTGGAGGGGATGAGGGTGGTGGCTCGGGCGCCTCCGCCGGAGGTGAGTCGGCGCCGGCGGCGTCCCCCGTCGACCCGGCTACGGTCGGGCACGCGTCGGGCATGGTCACCTTCTCCGGCATGGCTCCGGCCATGGCCGAGATCGACATGTCCGACGAGGCGGTCTGCGCGTCGAAGCATGCGATGACTCCGACGGCAGAGACCGTGATCGTGGGCGACGGCGGTGGCCTCGCGAACGTCTTCGTGTACGTGAAGGAAGGCCTCGAGGGCATGGACTTCCCGACGCCCACCGAGCGGGTGGCCTTGGACCAGGACGGCTGCATGTACACGCCCCACGTCCTCGGCGTGCAGACAGGGCAGGACTACACCATAGTCAACAGCGACGGGATCCTGCACAACATCAACGCGTCGCCGACCGAGAACCGGCCGTTCAACGTGAGTCAGCCGGTCGTCATGGAGACGAACCGCTCGTTCGCGACGGCCGAGATCATGGTGCCGTTGATCTGCAACGTGCACGGCTGGATGTCGGCTTACATCGGCGTCGTGGACCATCCGTACTTCGCGGTCACCGGTACGGACGGATCGGTCTCGTTGCAAGGGCTGCCACCCGGCGACTACGTGGTCGAGGCATGGCACGAGATGTACGGGACCATCACCCAGAGCATCACGGTCGTGACGGGCGAGACCGCCGAGCTCTCGTTCGAGTTCAACTCGGACATGTCAGCGGCTCATGTTCCGCTCGGCGAGCCGATCGACCTGATGCATCCCCAGGGCCACCGGACGGTGGACCCTCAGTAGGGGATTTCGGACGGGTAGGTCCTGAGCCTCACGGCCGGAGACAACTATGAATTGGAGCTGGATGCTCCCGGAAGCCTTCTCGACGTTCTCGGACGACGTCGACAGGATCTACTACGTCATCCTGTGGATCACCGGCGTCATCTTCGTCCTCACGGAGAGTGCGCTCATCTACTTCCTCGTCAGGTATCGCCACAAGGAAGGGCGAAAGGCCACGTACGACCACGGGAGCAACAAGTTAGAGCTTGTGTGGACCTTGGGTACACTCGTTATCTGTCTCGGGATCGGCATCGCGAGCAAAGGCGTGTGGGACCGGATGAAATCCGAGGTTCCGCCCGGCTCGATGGAGATCATCGTGACCGCCAAGCAGTTCGAGTGGAACGTGACCTACCCCGGGCCCGACGGCGCCCTCGGGACTGCCGACGACTTCGTGGTCCGGAATCAGATCCATGCCCCGGTCGATCGGCCCGTGTGGATCCACCTCCGCGCCGAGGATGTGCTGCATTCACTATTCCTGCCCGAGATGCGCGTGAAGCAGGATGCCATTCCGGGCAGGGACATCGCGGTCTGGTTCGAAGCGACCGCGACCGGTGACTACACGATCGGCTGTGCCGAGCTGTGCGGAATTGGTCACTACACCATGAGCGGGACGCTCACGATCCACACGGCGGCAGACTTTCAGGCTTGGGCAACCGCCCAGGCGCAGCAGCGCCCCTAACCGCGGCCATGGTGGAGCGTCCACATGGGGAACCAACGTCACACGAAAAACGGTTTTGACCGGAAGGCCACATGAGCACGACCGAACAAGAGATCGCGGGCGCGATCGTCGCTGGTGGGCAGCACGACCACCACGAGATCCCCTGGATTCGCCGATACGTCTTCGCCACCGACCACAAGATGATCGCGAAGCAGTTCATGTTCCTGAGCCTCTTCTTCCTCGTGGTCGGTGGTGCGCTCGCGAGCATGATGCGTTGGCAGCTCGGCTTCCCGGGCCAGCCGATGCCGGGTGGCGGGATCCTGCCGGACGCGATGATGGCGCCGACGCCGGATGGCGCGATCATGCTGCCAGAGTTCTACAACTCCCTGGTGACGATGCACGGCACGATCATGATCTTCTTCGCGATCATGCCGCTGCTGGTGGGGCTCTTCGGCAACCTCCTCATCCCGCTGCAGATCGGCGCCGAGGACATGGCTTTCCCGCGCCTGAACATGGCGTCATTCTGGCTCGCGGTCCCCGCAGGCATGCTCATGCTCGCGAGCTTCTGGGTCGAGGGAGGTGCTGCCGGTGCTGGCTGGACGGCATACGCGCCGCTGAGCACGTCGGGCGAATGGACTGGGGTATACCTCGGGCAACAGCTCTGGCTCGTGAGCCTGACGATTCTTGGCTTCTCGTCGCTCGTTGGAGCCGTGAACTACATCACCACCGTCATCAACCTGCGCGCGCCGGGCATGACCTGGTTTCGTATTCCTCTGGCGACGTGGTCGCTTTTCGTCACGGCGGTGCTCGTCCTGTTGGCGATTCCGATCCTGGCGGGCGCGCTGATCATGCTCCTGTTCGATCAGACCATCGGGACCGGGTTCTTCCGGGCCGATGTGGGCGGTGAGCCGCTACTGTGGCAGCACCTCTTCTGGTTCTTCGGGCACCCTGAGGTCTACATCCTCATCCTACCCGCGATGGGGATCACGTCCGAGGTGCTCTCGAACCGGGCTCGTAAGCCCATCTTCGGATATCACTCGATGGTGCTCGCGCTGATCAGCATCGGGTTCCTGGGCTGGATCGTATGGGGACACCACATGTTCCAGAGCGGCATGAACCCGCTGCTGGGCACCTCGTTCATGATCTCGACCATGGCGATCGCGGTTCCGTCGGCGATCAAGACGTTCAACTGGCTCGGGACGTTGTGGAAGGCCGACATCCACTTCGATGTGCCGATGCTGCACGCGCTCTCCTTCGTGTCGATGTTCATCATCGGCGGACTGTCCGGGATCTTCATGGCCTCGACGCCGGTGGATGTCTACATCCACGACACCTACTTCATCGTCGCGCACCTCCACTACGTGCTCTTCGGCGGTAGCCTGTTCGCGATCTTCGCCGGAATCACCTTTTGGTTCCCGAAGATGTTCGGACGGATGATGAACGAGCCGCTGGGCAAGGTGCACTGGGTCATGTCGTTCATCTTCTACAACCTCGTCTTCTTCCCCATGCACAACTTGGGACTGCAGGGGATGATGCGGCGGATCTACGACTTCAGGCAGTACGAGTTCCTGCAGGAGCTTGAACCGATGAACCAGTTCATTTCGGTCTTCGCGTTCGCGCTGATCGCGACGCAGGTGCTCTTCGTCATCAACTTCTTCTGGAGCATCTTCAAGGGCAAGAAGGCGGGCGACAACCCCTGGAATTCCAACACGCTCGAGTGGTCGGTTCCGTCGCCGCCGCCGCACGGGAATTTTGCGCGGATGCCGACGGTCTACCGCGGTCCGTACGAGTACAGCTCACCCGAATCCGACGACGACTTCCTGCCGCAGACGACGCCCCCCCGCGAGGGTCCCGGCCCGTCGAGAGGTGTTCCCGAACCTACCCCGACTCCGGAGGGAGCTGAGGTATGACGACGATGACCGCTGACCGGGCCCCCATGGCCGGAATGAAGGTCTACCACCTCAAGCTCGGGATGTGGGTGTTCCTGCTCTCGGAGGTCATGTTCTTTACCGGCCTGATCGGGTCGTACATCATCCTGCGCTTCGCGCACCCGGAGGCCTTCGCCGCGCCCGGGGTCGTGCTCAACGTACCGCTCACCGCCTTCAACACCTTCGTGCTCATCTGCTCGAGCGTCACGATGGTGAAGGCGTTCGCGGCGATTGAGCAGGGAGACCAGAAGGGTCTGCAGAAGTGGCTTCTCGGCACGATCCTGCTCGGGGCCTTCTTCGTCGGCGTGCAGGCGGTGGAGTACACGATCCTGTCCAGCGAGGGCTTCGTGCCGATGGCCGAATCGTACCACGCCATTGCTCGAGGGGCGGCCGAAGGGAGCGCGGTGATCGGAGGTCCGCTCTACGGCGCCACCTTCTACACGATGACCGGCTTCCACGGCGCACACGTGTCCATCGGAGTACTCTGCCTGTGCTTCACATTGTGGCGCGCCCGCAAAGGTGCCTACACCGCCGGCGATCTCGGCGGCGTGGAGATCATGGGTCTCTACTGGCACTTCGTGGACCTGGTCTGGATCCTCCTGTTCACGGTCGTTTATCTGATATAGCGGTCAGGTCGACCGCTCAGCCCAAGAGGAGGGCGCATGGCAACCGGGGAAGAGCACAAGGCTCCACCGTACATGCTCGTATTTGTGGTGCTCGCCGTTCTCACGGTCCTTGAGGTGCTGTTCGCGATGTTCGCCGACCTACCCCAGGTCTGGCTCGCGGTGGGCCTGATCCTCATGGCTCTTTGGAAGGCCTATCTGGTGGCGCTCTACTTCATGCACCTCCGCTTCGAGCCCAGGCGGCTCTGGATCTTGGCTGCCTCGCCGATTCCGTTGGCGATCATCCTCGTCCTCGTGGTGATCAGGGAGTTCTAGCGTTCAACGATGTCACTCGTCCACTTCCACCGCTTCCTGATCACGACCGCGATCGTCTTCTGCCTGGGTTACGGTGCGTGGGAGCTGAACGCCGCCGCGGACAGGGCCGGCGGCTTCATCCAGGGAACGGTCTTCATCGTCCTGGGGCTGGCGCTAGCTGTGTACCTGAGACATCTGGGTCGATTCCTGGGCTACGACGAGTAGTGCTCTCACACCCGGGCGGCGGGTCGCTCGCGGACTCCGTGAAGCGTCTCGAGTTTCTCGCCCACGATCGTGTTACTCTTGCGCTCGTGGGCGTTCTCGCGCTCGGAGCGGTTCTGTTCGTCGTGGCGTCGCTGGGCCGCAGGAACATCCCCACCTTCGTGGCCACGACGCCGGCTCCCACCGACGTGGGCGCGGCCACATTGGGGCCCGACACCGTAACCGTAGACGCGACAGGGGAGGAGGGCTGGCGCTTTTTCGACTTTTCTCGTGCCTCGGTGGTCGAGGCCCCCGGCCCGATGGATTGGGACCTCGCATTTCTGCGACACAGGATCGTTGCCAACGGAGGAAGGGCCTTCGCGGGTGACGGCGGCTTGCTCGAGCTGGGCGGCGTCGAATACGACTCGGTCTCGGAGGTGCCGTCGACCGGATACATCGGCTCGCCCCAACCCGGCGATACGACGAACGCGGCGATCGAGCGTTGGTACAACTACAATTGGACGAGCCACATCCTGGAGCCACGGCCCACCGTGTGGGCCGTCCGCACAGCGGACGGGCGGTACGCCAAGCTCCGGATCCTGGGGTACTATTGCCCGGGCCCGCAGGCAGGCTGTCTGACGTTCGAGTTCGTCTATCAAGGAGGGGGAGGCACCGATGTCACGTCGCAGTGATGCGAAGGCGAGGAGCCTTCTCCTGGTCACGCTTGTCGGCATCTCGGTCTCGGCGTGTGGCGTGCCGGCGGAGGGTGGCAATGTGGGCGAGCTGCGGGGTTGGGTCATGGACACGCCGATCGCGAAGCCGGACCTCACGCTCACCGATACGAACGGTGAAGCGTTCGATCTGAGAGCGGAAACCAACGGGTACCTGACGCTCCTCTTCTTCGGCTACACGCACTGTCCGGACGTCTGCCCGGTCCACATGGCGAACCTGGGCGCTGTATTCGGGGATCTGCCGCCCGAGGTACGCGATCGCACCAAGGTCGTCTTCGTCTCTACGGATCCCGAGCGGGACACGCCCGAGAGACTGCGTTCGTGGCTGGACAACTTCAACCGGGCCTTCATCGGGCTTCGGGGGTCTCTGGACGATATCAACGCCGCGCTGTCGTCGATGATGCTGCCCGGAGTCGCCGTCATCCCGGGGGAGCACGGCTCGGAGCCGATGGTCGGGCACCCCGCCGCGGTCCTGGCGTTCGGTCCGGACGGGCTGGCCCACGTCCGGTACCCTTTCGGCGTGCGGCAGGCGGATTGGGCTCACGACCTGCCGCTGCTCGTGGAAGGTTTCTGAGGCGATGCAGTGGTGGTGCTTCGCGCAGCAGCAGCCTTGGACCTGGACCTGGCGGCCTCTGCTGGGCGTCTGGGTCGGTGTGGTGCTGCTCGTGCTGGCGTATCGTCGTCTCGTGCGGCGTCCGTCCGCTGACCCGGAGTCGGACCGGACCACGCGCTGGCGTCGGTTGGCGTTCGGGCTCGGCGTATTTCTCCTGTGGGCATCGCTGGATTGGCCGCTCGGCCCGCTCGGCGCCGGCTATCTCGCGAGCGTGCACATGATCCAGTTCCTGGCCGTGGGCCTCGCGGCGCCCGCGTTGCTCCTGCTCTCACTCCCGCCGAAGGCGTACGATGGCCTCCTGACTCGTCCGCGCACGCTCTCCATGCTCGAGGAAGTCACGAGCCCCGTGAGCGCATTCTTCATCTTCAACATCGTCATGACGGTCACCCACTGGCCCGGCGTGGTCGACTCCCTCATGCCCACCCAGTTGGGCTCGTTCCTGCTGGACGCCGCGTGGTTCGCGGGCGGGCTGATCTTCTGGTGGCCGGTCATCGCGCCCGTACCCCATCGCCCCGGATTCCACCCGCTCGGCAAGATCGCCTACCTGGCGCTCAACGCGTTCCTGATTCGTCCGCCGTTCGCGATGATGATCTTCAGCGAGCATCCGATCTACTCGATCTACGAGTTGGCGCCGCCGCCTGGTGGTGACGCCCTCAACGATCAACAGTTCGGCGGCGCGATCATGAAGATCGGTACCGCCTGGATCCTGTTCGTGGGCGTCGTCGTCGTCTTCAAACGATGGGTGCACTCGGAGAGCGCCGCAGAGGCTTCTGCTACCTGAGCCGGCCCCCGGCCGCGCGTCGAGCCGCGCCCGCGTCCCGCTCGGGGATCGTCCGGTGCCGCCTGCACTTGTGGGGCGCACCCTCTGCGCAGTAGGCTACGATATCGAGGTCCCCGACAGGTGTACCGGGCCTGGCCGGGAACCGTCGCAAAGGAGCGTCCGCGATGGAGAACCCGGCTGTCCATGACGAGCGCCGAGAGGGACAGAGAGAGGGTCCCACCAAGCTCGAGGACCTACTGTATGACGCGTTCTATTCCGCGGCGATCGGCGGGTCGGTGCTGGGGCTCTTCTTTCTGTTGGTCGACACCGTTGCCGGCCAACCGTTCTACACTCCATCCCTCATGGGCAGTGTCTTGTTCCTGGGGATGACGCCGGAGGCCGTCACCGAGATCCGGCTCGACCTGGTCGCATATTTCACCATGATCCATATGGGCGCTTTCGGCGCGCTAGGGATCGCGTTCTCGATCTTGGTCTATGAGGTGGAGCTGCACTCTCACCACCCCGCGCGCGTGATGGCGCTACTCTTCCTGGTCATCGAGGGAGGGTTCCTGATCTCGGCCAACACCTTCATGCCCGGCGTCGTCTCCGCGATCGGTTTCGGTCGAATCTTGGTTGGGAACATTCTGACCGCGACGGCCATGGCGCTCTTCATGCTCAGGTCACACAACCCGAAGGCGTGGGACCGACTGCTTCGCGGAAGGCCGATCGAGCCGATCTACTAGCGAAAACGAAGTATCCGTGTCCGGGAGGTAGCCATGAAGATCGAGGAGATCCTTCGCAGCAAGGGCCATGACGTCGTCACGATCACGGAATCCAAGAGTGTGCTTGACGCTGCTCAGGTCCTCGTAGACCACAATATTGGCGGACTGGTGGTCATGGACGGTGAGCGTCCGACGGGCATCCTAACCGAGCGCGACATACTGCGTCTCACTGCACGAAACCCGGGTGAGCTCGGTTCGATCCAGGTGGGTAGCGTGATGACGCGGGAGTTGATCACGGCGAGGCCCGAGGATCAACTCGCCGAAATGATGGACGTGATGACCGAGAGCAAGATTCGTCACCTGCCGGTCATGGAAGGGGATCGACTCGCCGGCATCATCTCGATCGGCGACCTCGTGAACGCGTGCCGGGTGATGGCGGAGGAGGAGAACTCCCAACTTCGGCAGTATATCCAGGGTGCCGGCTGATCCGATCACTCGCTGACGCGGCTCGCACGGCACTACCGCCGAATGCGTCTCACGATCCGGTTACAGATGATACAGCATGACGTAGACGGCGACGCCGCTCACGGAAACATAAAGCCAGAGCGGTAGCGTCCAGCGCGCGATCTTGCGATGCAGCGCAATGCGCTCGGTCCAACCGCGATAGATCGTGAGAAGCGCGAGCGGAACGATCAGCGCCGCCAGCGTGACGTGCGGCACGAGCACGGCGAAGTACACGCCGCGGATCCACCCCTCGTGCTGGAAGTGAACGGAGCCGACCTGGGCGTGATGAAGCAGGTAGGTGACGAGGAAGAGCGACGACAGAACGAAAGCGCTGACCATGCAGATTCTGTGGGCTTTGACGTTTTCGTTACGAATGAACGCGTAGCCGATTAGCAGGAAACACGCCGCACCTCCGTTGAGGACGGCGTTCACCGTTGCCAGCACTCCGGGCGCACTGGGTTCCGGGCCGCGCCCCGG
The DNA here is from genome assembly GCA_022560615.1 of Gemmatimonadota bacterium. NCBI lineage: Bacteria > Pseudomonadati > Gemmatimonadota > Gemmatimonadota bacterium. Next base: position 246,831 of record JADFSR010000001.1, on the reverse strand, counting down.
CATGGCGTAGAGTACGATGAGCACAGCGGCGAACACGACGACGGAAAGGACACCGATCACCCAGCGTGCCCCGGCGGACTCTGCTGTTACCGTAGTCACGACACGGGACGGGATGAGCTCGAGACCAATTCAGCGCCCGACCTGGATGCCGAACTCGATCTGTGCCTGGTCCCCTACCACGACGCCGTGCTTGGCGAACCACCCCTGCGCGACCTCCAACGCGAACATCGCCGGCGCCGCGCTCGGGTAGGAGTCGGTGACCAGGGGCTCCATTTGCTGAATATCCACGATCACGTAGGACACATTGATATAGGCGATGTCCAGCGGCACGTAGGTGTTCGCCATCCAGAACGAACGGATCTGGACGTCTTCGAATACGAAGAGCATGCCCGTGCCGTCCGGGAGCTCATCCCGGTACATGAGGCCCTGGGCCCTCTCGTCAGATGTCCTTGCGATCTCCGCGACGATCGTATCGGTGCCGAAGATGACCCATGCTCGGTTCGCCGGGGGCCGACGGACCTCGAGCGTGGCTCCATCGCTCTCGGGAACCGTCTGAGCCGACACGGCCGTGTCCGCGGCACTGCCCTCTCCTGAGCAGCCCAGGACGGTGAGCGCGGTGAGGAGGGCGGTCGTCATGCACGCCGCTCGACCCCTACTCTCGGCCTCGATCCGAGTGCTTATCTCGCTCAACATTAACGACCTCCCGTTCCCCAGCCGACGCTGATAGGTTACTTGGCTCCCGCCTGAAGCCCAGTGGGGACTCTCCTTTCTTCTTTTCCTAAGTGTAGCGACGGAGTCGGTGACGAGCATGGTCGATCAGGAATTGTTGGACATCCTCGTATGTCCCGAGACCAAGCAGCCCGTCCGACTAGCCGGAACTGACCTGTTGCGCATGCTGAACCGAGCGATCGATGCCGGCGAGGTCAAGACGCGGGACGGACAGCTGGTGGAAGACCGCATCGAGGAGGGCCTCGTCCGCGAGGACAACGGTGTGCTGTACCCCGTGCGAGATTCCATCCCGATCATGTTGATCGACGAGGCGATCCCGCTCGACGACGTTGTGAAGACCACCTGATACAGTCCCGTTTCACGACGATGGTACGACTAGGCAACGGACGGAGCCTCGCGACCGTGCTGCTCGTCCTGGGCGCGGCTGCTTGCGGCCGACCCGCTGCGGGCGTGGCGCTGGGCGAGGAGCTGTTCGATACGTGCGCGCCGTGCCACGGCGCGAACGGCGGTGGCAACCCCGTGATTGCCGCACCGGCCATCGCGGGTCTTCCACAGTGGTACGTGGCAGCCCAGTTGGAGGGGTTCAAGGCCGGCTTCCGCGGCAGGCACGCCGACGATTTGCCCGGGCTCCGGATGCGTCCGATGGCCGTCTCGCTCAACCGCGAGGGTGACATCGAGTCTGTCGCGGAATACGTTGCCTCGCTCACGCCGGTCCTCACCCCGAGCACGCTGCAAGGAAACGCGGGCGCCGGGGCCGAAATCTACACTCCGTGCGCCGTGTGCCACGGGACCGACGGCCTGGGGAACGAAGTGCTGCATTCCCCGCCGATCGTCCAGATGGACGACTGGTACCTCGTGCGGCAGCTCCAGAACTTCAAGCACGGCGCGCGCGGTGCCGTAGCCGGCGACACGTGGGGCATCACCATGCAGGTGAATACGCTCGCGCTCTCCGACCCGGCGATGGAGGACGTTGTGGCCTATATCCAGACTCTCAGATAGATAGCGGAACCGAATCATGCCGGAGTTCAAGCAGGCGGCGATCGAGGACCCGGAAAGCGCGGCAGTGCGCGGCGAGCACCTCCCGGAAGACGACAATCCCGCGCTCATCGACGCGTACAAGACGTTCGTCGCTACGCTGTTCTGCACCGCGGTGTTCGTCGGTGTCGTGATCTCGTTCATCCTCTGACGCGCCGACTCGAAATCGCATGATCGAGATGCTTCAGCAGGCCTCTTCCTATGCGGCTGACATCGACGGTCTCATCATTCTGATCGCCGTGCTCAGCGGCTTCTGGTTCCTGATCGCCGAGGCCGTCTTCTTTTGGCTGATCTTCCGCTACCGGGCCAAGCCGGGGACGAAGTCGAGATACATCACGGGGCGTGAGAAGCACCTCAAGCGTTGGATCAACTTCCCGCACGGGCTGGTTCTCGTCTGCGACGTCTTCATCATCATCGCCTCCATCAGCGTGTGGTACGACGTCAAGCAGCGGTTGCCCGAGCCCGACCGCGTCGTGCGCATCACCGGGCAGCAGTGGGCTTGGACGTTCCAGCATCCGGGCAGCGACGGCGAGCTCGACACCGATGACGACATCTACGTGGTGGACGAGCTCCACGTCGAGGTGGACAAGATCTACCATTTCCGCCTGGAGGCCAGGGACGTCCTGCACTCGTTCTCCGTCCCGGTGTTCCGGCTGAAGCAGGATGCGGTCCCGGGTCGGTCCATCACGGGCTGGTTCCGACCGACTCGGACTGGTGAGTTCGACGTGCAGTGCGCCGAGATCTGCGGGATCGGCCATGGCCTCATGGCCGCGAGGATCTTCGTTGCCGACGAAGCTCAGCACGCGGCGTGGGTCACACAGAACACTCCGACCCGGTAGCGAGAGGAACCCATCGATGGCCGAAGCACCGGTAGAGGTCCGGCACGACGTCTCCGAGCATCACGGGCCGCAAGGCGTCCTGAAGTACCTCTGGTCGACGGACCACAAGATCATCTCCATGCAGTACCTCTTCACGGGGATGTTCATGGCGGTGATCGGCGGCTTCATGGCGTACGTCTTCCGGATGCAGCTCGCTTTCCCTGGAAGCTGGGTTCCGGGCTTCGGCATCGTGTCGCCGGGCGAGTACAACTCGCTGGTCACGAACCACGGCACGATCATGATCTTCTGGGTCGCGATGCCGATTCTGATCGCCGCGTTCGGAAACTTCCTGATCCCGCTCATGATCGGCGCGGACGACATGGTGTTCCCGCGGATCAATCGCCTATCGTTCCACATCTTCTTCATCAGCACGCTCGTGATCCTGGGCTCGCTTTTCGTCGAGGGTGGTGGCTTCGGTGGCGCGTGGACGGCGTACCCGCCGCTCTCTGCGCAGGAGATCTACAACCAGACCCCGCTCGGCGCGACGCTGTGGCTCATCGGCGTGAGTCTGGAGTTCGTGGCGTTCCTCCTGGGCGGGATCAACTTCATCACCACCCTGATGAACGCTCGTGCCCCCGGGATGAAGGCATACGACATCCCGATGGTGTGCTGGATGATCGTGATCGCGAGCATCCTGTTCATGCTTTCGGTGGGACCGCTCATCGCCGGCGCGATGATGCTGCTGTTGGACCAAACGCTCGGGACCGGCTTCTACAACCCGGCTATGGGCGGCGACCCCATCCTGTGGCAGCACCTGTTCTGGTTCTTCGGACATCCCGAGGTCTACGTGGTGCTCCTGCCCGCGATGGGCATCACGATCGATATCGTCGCGACCTTCGCTCGCAAGAAGCTCTTCGGCTACAAGGTGATGCTCTATACCGCCGTCGCCACGGGTGTGTTGAGCTTCTTCGTGTGGGCGCACCACCAGTACGTGGCGGGTATCGACCCTCGAATGGCGAACGTGTTCACGGTCACGACGCTCCTGATCTCGGTGCCGATCGCGGAGCTCATGTTCGTGATCATCGCCACGCTCTACGGCGGCTCGATCAGGCTGACCACGCCGATGCTGTGGGCGCTCGCGTTCATCGCCGAGTTCCTGATCGGCGGCGTGACCGGAATCTTCCTCGGGGCCAGCGGCGCGGACATCTACTTCCACGACACATACTTCGTGCTCGCGCACTTCCACTACACGTTCTTCCCCATCGCGGTCATCGGGACCTTCGCCGGGCTGACGTACTGGTTCCCGAAGATGTTCGGGAAGATGATGAGCGACACCCTCGGGAAGATCCATTTCTGGGGCACGATCATTCCGTTCAACGTCATCTTCATCCCGCTGTTCGTGCTCGGAATCGGTGGTCAGCACCGCCGGATCTACAACTACCAACACTTCCCGGATCTGGCGGGCGCGGACTTCCAGCGTCTCCGAGTGATCGCGACCATCGCTCTACTCGTCATGCTCGCGTTCCAGCTCGTGTTCTTCTTCAACTTCATCCGCAGCCTGCTGTGGGGTGAGAAGGCCGGGAAGAACCCGTGGAACGCGAATACGCTCGAGTGGACAACCGAGTCGCCACCCCCGCACGGCAACTGGCCTCCGGAGGAGATGCCGAAGGTCTACCGGGGACCGTACGAGTACGGCCACCCGGACCGTGAATCAGACTACTGGCCCCAGGACGAGCCCGCCTGATGTTCGCGAAACCGATAGCGACCACGCGCAGCGCGACCGGGATCCCGACTGGCCGACTGGCCGTCTGGTGGGTCCTGGCGTCCGAGGTCGTCATCTTCGGCGGCTTGCTCGGCTCATACGTGATGCATCGCATAGGCCACCCCGAGTGGGCGGAGGCTGCGGCGCATACCAACACCTGGTTCGGGGCGTTCAACACGCTCGTCCTCCTCACCTCGAGCTTCACGGCGGTGCTCGCTCATCAGGCCGCCGAGAGCGGAGACGGGAAGAAGGCGGCGAAGTACTTGTTGATGACGATGGGCGGCGCGCTCACCTTCCTCATGGTGAAGTCGGTCGAGTGGACGATCGAGATCTCTCACGGCTACACGATCACGGCGAACAACTTCTGGTCGTTCTATTACACCGCGGCCGGGTTACACGGGCTCCACGTGATCGCGGGGGCGATCATCATGGCGTTCGTAGCGGCGGACGCGTGGAGGGGTCGAGAACTCCATCGCGTGGAGCTCATCGGCATCTATTGGCACTTCGTCGACCTGGTTTGGATTTTCCTGTTCCCCCTGCTCTACATCGCGAAGTAGGCCGACATGTCCGAGCACGAGCAAGTGAACGAGCACAACCACGAGCAAGTGCAGACGCACGACCACGAGCAGGGCGACGAGCACCCCGACTACAGGAAGATCTACTTCACGCTCGTGGTCCTCCTGGTGGTCAGCGTGGCGGGCCCCTTCGTCGGTATCGTGTGGATCACGCTGATCACGGCGTTCGGGATCGCCGTGGTGAAGGCGAACCTCGTGATTCAGAACTTCATGCACCTGAGATGGGAGAAGCGCCTGATAAAGTGGGTGCTCATCTCGTCGCTGGCCCTGATGGCGCTCTTCGTCGCAGGCGTAGCCCCCGACGTCATGCGTCACGAGGGCCAGAACTGGGTGAACGTGGCCGCGGCAGATGCGGTCGAGCGTGGGATCGGGGACGAGCACGCGGCGGAAGAGGAGCACGCCGAGGAGGAGACCGAAGTGGTGGCTGCCGAGCCAGGCGCGTTCGACGCGGCCGGCTCGTTCAACACGATTTGCGCCGTGTGCCATGGCACGACCGGTGATGGCACCGGCGCGGCCGGTCTGGCGCTCGACCCCCCTCCGGCCAACTTCACCGACCCAGCGTTCTGGGAGACCAGCGACGACGAGCGCATCAAGACCGTGATCCGCGACGGTGGTGCCGCGGTCGGCGCCTCGCCGCTGATGGCGCCGTGGGGTGCCCTCTACGACGACGCCCAGCTCGATGCGATGGTCGAGTACGTGAACTCCTTCAGGCCGGCTGGCCGGTAGAGCGGGGGGAATCATGGTCACTGAGCCCGTCACCTATGCGATGGAGCAGGGCCCCGAGCCGGTGCGCCGTCCCAAGCTCCTGGCGGACGGCGTGATGGGTATGCTGCTTTTCGTGTTCGCGGAGATCATGATGTTCGCGGGTCTGATCTCGGCGCACTCGATCGTGCGTTCCCGAGTGGCTGGCGAGATGTGGCCCCCTTACGGCCAACCGCGACTACCGGTACAGGAGACCGCGGTGAACACCGCCGCTCTCTTGGTGAGCGGCGTCGTGCTCGTGTTCGCGCAAGTCGCCTTCAAGAAGGAAGCGTCGCGCGCGCGCGTGCCGGTGTTGATTGCGCTGCTACTCGGTCTCTTTTTCGTCGGCTCGCAGGGCGCGGAGTGGGTTGCGCTGCTCGGTGAAGGTCTCACGATCAAGTCGAGTACGTACGGCGGGTTTTTCTATCTCATCGTCGGCGCGCACGGCGTGCACGCGATCGCGGCGATCTTGGCTCTCGGCTGGGTCTGGTACGAGCTCGACAAGGGCCGACTCGACGAGGTCCAGCTCGCCACGGTATCGGTCTTCTGGTACTTCGTGGTCTTGCTTTGGCCGGTGCTCTACCTGAACGTGTACCTATGAACCGCGCCTGGATTCCTGTTCTTGTTCTGGTCGCCTTGGCCATTTTTCCGGACATCGCACAAGCATGTCCGGTTTGCTTCGACGCCCGGGACGAAAACCGTCGGGCGTTCCTGGCCATGACGGCGTTCTTGTCGCTTCTGCCGCTCGGCATGGTTGCGGGCGCAGGTCTGTGGCTGCGCAAGCGCTCGCGGGAGATCGACGTGAAGATCGACTTCGAGGCTCCTTCGGACCGCTAGCAGCCCGAACGCCAGGAGGCTCCTGAGCGTGTCCAAGCCGTCCGACCCCAGAGAACGTGGCCCAGCGTTCCACTCACGGAACTTGGACGGGGAGCGTGCCCCGAGACGCGCTTTTTCCAAGCTGTCCAAGAGCAAGGTCAGAGACCGCGATCTCCAGGATGTAGGCGTCAAGACGATGGCGCTCGTGGCCGCGATGCTCGGGGCGATCATGGGCGCTGCACTCGGTTTCTTCATGATGGAGCAGTACGGCCTTGGCCTCTGGGCGATCCCAGCGTGCATGGCCGGGATGGGGCTCATGGTGAGCACGAGCCTGCTCTTGGTCGTTGGCAGTGCATCGGGAACCGCGAAGGGCCTCTACAACCCGTCTGGTTCAAGCACACCCCATAAGAAGGAGTATTCCTACCCGGAGTCGCTAGCGATGCGGGGCCTGTACGAGGACGCCATCTCGGCGTTCGAGCTGGTCATCGTTGGGGAGAAGTCGACCGACCCGACACCGTTCCTCAGGATTGCGCGCATCTATCGAGACGATGTCGAGCGGTATGAGGATGCCGCCCGGTGGTTCAATCGCGCGCTCAGCGAGTCGGACATGCACAGGGGGCTCCAGGCGCTCGTGCGAAAGGAGTTGGTCGAGCTTTATCGTGTGAAGCTGAAAATGCCACAGAAGGCCGCCCCGACGCTGGCGCGTCTCGCGGAGGATATGGAAGGCACGCCAGACGGCGAGTGGGCCGCCCAGCAACTTCGCGACGTCAAGCAGTCGATGCGGGAGCGGGAGACCTGAACCGCGTCGGCACGGACACTCTTAGTCCGAGCTTCTTCGCCCGTTTCTACGCGCCCCTCGTGGCAACGAGCTTCCTGCTCACGGCTACGAATCCGCTCATCGCGGCTGCGCTCGCTCGCACGTCCGACCCGGCCGGGTCACTCGCTGGCTTCGGAGTGGCGTTCGCGCTCATCGGGGTTCTGTACGCTCCTCTTCTCGTGGTACAGCAAGTGTCGGCGGCGCGACTGCTCGATGCCGGTGACCTGGCTCCCGTCCGGCGCTTCGCCCTGTTCATGGGGCTCGCCATGTCGGCGTTGGCAGCGATAGTGGCCTTCACGCCGCTGGGCGTGCTCGTGCTGGAGGGTGGAGTCGGCGTGCACGACTCGATCCTCGACCAGGGGATCTCGGCGATGACGGTGCTGTGGCCCGTTCCGTTGCTCACAGGTGTGAGGGCGCTGCACCAGGGGCGCCTCGTCGCGGGCCATCGCACCAACCCGATCGCGGCCGCGACCGGAGTGCGCACTGCGGTTCTCGTCGTAGTGGCGTTCTCACTGACTATGACGCCCGCGGGTGCATGGCTGGGCGGGGCGGCGTTCACCGCGGGTCTGATCTTCGAGACCGGGATCGTGGCGCTTGCGCACGCGCCCAAACCGGCGGTCCCCGAGAGATCCTCCACGGAGCGGGAGGGTGAGGACCGGCTGCTCTCCTTCTCGACGCCGCTCATGCTCAACGTCATGCTGTGGTGGAGCACGCCGCTCATCATCATGTCGGTTCTCGCACGCACTCCGGAGCCGGACTGTTCGATCGCTGCGTTCACCGTCGTGGAAGCGGTGGCGTGGTTCCTCACAGCGCCGGTCGGTCAGCTCCAACACGCTTCGATCGCCCTGGTGGACTCACGCGTGGCTCACAGTCGCGTGCGCCTCTATGCGGGCGCGCTCGCGGTGACCGTCACGGGCCTGCTCGCGATCCTGTCGATCCCGGCCGTCCGCGAGGCAATTCTGTGGACCGGGTTCCGGCTCGACCCATCCCTGCTCGAGCCGGCCGGTCTCGCATTCCCTGTGGCCGCGCTGTATCCAGTGCTTTATGGGCATCGCCAGTATTACCAGGGTCTCTTCGTGCGAGTCGGGCGCACTGGACTGGTGGGGCGGGGTGCCGTGGTGCGCATTGTGGTGGTCCTCGCGGCAGGTCCTCTGCTGCTCGGACCGATGGGAAGCAACGGTGCTCGACTCGGCGTCACCGTCGCCGTCGTGGGACTCGTTGCCGAGAACGTCTTCCTGCAGGTGATGGCTCGCAGGCGTGTGCTGCCCCTACTGGGAGGGGTGGCCGCCACGGCGAGCGGTTAGCTATGAGTCGTTGCTCCGGGCCGTGAGGGCCCAGCCGGTGACGCGGATGTCCAGCCTGTGGTTGGCGCGCAGTCCGGCGACGCCATAGGGGCGGGCCTCCGGCGCCGGCATGGTGTGCACCAACGTACCGTTTACGTGGAAGCGCGTCTCGCCCTGCACGACCTCGACCGCCAACGTGTTCTCGGGTTCGTCGCCCACATCGACGACGCGCCGCACGGCCTCGTGCGAGGTCCAGTCCACGAAGGTCTCGAGGACCTCGCCGATGCGGCGCTTGATCAGGTAGTCGCCCGTGGGCCGGACCAGCAGATACGTGTATTCCTGGTCGGGGCTCTCCAGGTCGCGGCCCCCAACGAAGATTCCGTACGCCTCACGGTACCCTACGGGTGCCCCGAACTGGACGAACGTCGCTTCGACGCGGAAGTCCCCGCTGAGGACCTGATCTCCCGACTTGAAGGCGATTCCGGCAGGGCCGGTCAGAATGCGAACGGATCCGTCGGCTTCGGAGAGGCGGAACTGGCCGGGGTCACTGCGCTCGCTGTCGAGTCGGAATGTGTAGCTCCCTGGCGGGGTTGCCGACTCGGGGCCCGGTTGCTCGGTGGGAGGGGCGACGTCTTCGGCACAACCGGCGATCGAGACGAGCAGCATCATACAGATGCCTGACCACCATCCGCATCGTCGGTCGTTACCTCTCCAGATTCCCCTCACGACAACCTCCTCCGCTTGTTCTTCAGAAAGTCCATCATGATGTACTGACCCAACGTCATCGTACTGGTGAAGTACGCCTTGCCACGAGCGATCTCGGAGACTTTCTGCACGAACTGCACCAGATAGGGGTCACTTGCGAGCATGAATGTGTTGATGAGGATGCCGGCCTTGCGGCACGCGGAGACTTCCTGAAACGTTCGCTTCAGGATCATCGGGTCGAGCGCGCCCGAGTTCGTGTAGACGCGCCCGTCGGGCAGCGTCATCGCACTCGGCTTCCCGTCTGTGATCATGATGATCTGTCGCATGTCCTTCTTTTGCGCGCCCAGAATGCGACGGGCTACCTCCAGGCCTTCCGCGGTATTCGTGTGGAACGGTCCGACCTGCGCTTTTCCGAGCTGCGAGAGTGGGATCTCCTGGGCCTTGTCCCCGAACGTCACGACGTGCAGCGAGTCACCCGGGAACTGCGTGCGGATCATGTGCGACATCGCGAGCGCGACGCGCTTTGCGGGAGCAAAGCGATCCTCTCCGTAGAGCACCATCGAGTGTGAGATGTCGAGCAGGAGCACCGTCGCGCACGACGAACGGTACTCCGCCTGGTGCACCATGAGGTCACCGTACTCGAGGTTGAGCGGAACCGAGAGGCCCTCGCGCTCGATCGCGTTCTTGAGGGTAGCCGCGATGTCGAGGTTCAGCGTGTCGCCGAACTCGTACGGCTTCGACGCTGCCTCGGCCTCGATGCCCGTCGAGAGGTGGGGGGTGTCGTGGGCGCCAGCGCTCGCTTTGCCGAGTGCGGAGAGCAGTCCCTTGAGCGACCGGTAGGCCAGGAAGTCCATCCCCTTCTGCGTGAGGTTGAACTGCACTTGCTGGGCGGCCTGCTTCGCTTCGTCGATCTTGCCCTGACCCGTCACGTCGTATGTGGCGCCGGGCATCTGGGGAGCACCCGTCTCGAGGTTGATGTACCCTTCCTCGACCATTCTCTGAATGAGGTCGTCCAACATCGCGGCGATCTGCTTCTGAAGCGCCTCGTCGCCCTGACCCTCGCCACGCAGCTCGTCGATCATCTCGGGCGTGAGCTGACCACTCTCGAGCAGCGCCTTGAGCAGTGCGTTCTTGAGCGAGTCCTTCGAGTTCGGGTCTTCCGTGCCGGACCAGCCCCAATACGGATGGTAGTGCGGTCCACCCGCGAACCCACCGTCCATGAGAAAGTCCGAGAGCGTCTCCAGCAGCGCCTCGAGATTCAGCGCGTCGAGCCAGCGGCCCTTGTACTTGGAGTAGGTCGTAAAGCGCATGTTATCAGACTAGAAGGGTGATCGGAACGGGGGGCGGGCCGCCACCCATGCTAAACGCATGGGTCCCCGGGTGCCACGGCCTCAGATCCTAGGCGGAGCGGCGAAGGCATAGCCGTAGCTACGTCGAGGCGCTCCAACGACGGAGATGGGGCCGTGGCACCGCAACCCACCGACTTGTAATGTATGATCACGTTTGGTGTTGGGCACATTGCGACCAACGCTTCGCGTCGGTGCCCGCGCGGTTGATCCATCGTCTCTCCTCGTCGGACCACCGCCTTCGGCGGCGGTGCCCGCTCGGCTACGACTCCTCGTCGTTCCTTGTCTGAACGCGCGCAAAGCGCGGGGCACCCACGCCGCAAGGCGTGGGTCGCGCGGCCCACCCCCCGTTCCGATCACCCTTCTAGGTCTGTGAGTACGTTCTCGCCATGAACCGTGCAATCCGACACGCGCTGCTCGATCACTACGATCGGGAGCGCCGAGAACTGCCGTGGCGCGGCGAGTCCGACCCGTACCGGATACTCGTGTCGGAGGTCATGCTGCAGCAGACGCGTGTGCAAACCGTGCTTGCTTACTACGACGGCTGGCTGGAGCGGTTCCCTGATGTCGAGGCGCTGGCCGACGCGGAGATCGACGACGTGCTCAAGGTGTGGGAGGGACTCGGCTACTACCGGCGGGCTCGGAATCTCCATCGGGCCGCGCGCCTCGTTCGCGAGCGCCCGGACGGTGACTTGCCCGGCACTTTCGCCGGCCTCAGGGCACTTCCCGGCGTTGGCGCATATACCGCCGGTGCCGTGGCGAGCATCGCGTTTGGTGAGGCGGTGCCCGCGGTGGATGGCAATGTGCGCAGGGTCCTCTCACGCCTCTTCGATGAGAAGGAGCCGACAGCGACTTGGCTGGGCACGAAGGCCGCTGAGCTCCTGGACCCGGAGCGGCCTGGGGACTGGAACCAGGCGCTCATGGAGTTGGGTGCGACTCTGTGTTCGCCGCGCTCGCCACAGTGCGCCGCTTGCCCGGTTGCCGAGTGGTGTGCCGCACATGGCGCAGGCACTCAGGAAGAGCGCCCTGTCGCGCCCGTGAAGAGGAAGACGAAGAAGCGCGGAATCGTGCTCGCAGTGCTCGAGGCGAATGGGCGTGTCCTGCTCGAGCGTCGTCCTAGCAAGGGCCTCCTGGCCGGATTGTGGTCGTTCCCAGAGGTGGGGGAGTGTGACACTTGCCCAGACATGCGGGTGGACGCTGCCCGTTCCCGCGAGTCGGTACTCGCGACAATAGCGGAGCGAGGACTTGTCGCGACGGGCTGTCCCGAGGCGCTCCCACTCGTGGAGCACCGCTTCACACACCTGCACGCGACGTATGAGCCATGGCTGGTGCCCGTCGCCGCCCCGGCCGAAGGCGAGGGCCGGGCGTGGATCGATCCCGCCGCCTCCAACGATCTCGCGGTGCCTGTCGCGCAGCAGAAGGTGCTCGCGTTCGCGAACGAGCGCACAGCCGCGGAGGCAAGGTCATCGTATTGAGAATGTTGCTCGCCAGCTGTACCTCAACTCGCTGTGGCCACGCACCAACGCCCACTCTTGATCGAAGACATACTATGCTATCATACTATGATAGTATTCCGACAGGGAGCGCTCGAGCATGAAACCGGTTCGATATCACATCCTCCTCGCGCTTGCAGACGGTGCGCAGCACGGCGCGGAAGTGCGCCGTCGAGTCGCCGAGCAGAGCGAAGCTGCCGTCAAGGTCTATCCGGCGATGCTGTACGGGTCGCTGGACGAGCTGACGGCCGCGGAGTGGATCCGCGAGACCGAGCCGCCTTCGCCGGAGCCCGACCAGACACGATGGCGATTCTACGCGCTCACGCTCGAGGGGCGCGCGGCGTTGGAGGCCGAGACGAAGCGCCTGGAATCGGTGGTGGCGAGAGCCCGCGCCTCGCTTCGGCCTGCGTAAGAGCTATGCGGCTCTACCGTTCCCTCCTCCGGCTCCTTCCCGGGCGCTTCCGATCGCGCCACGCGGACGAGATGGAGCGCGTCTTCGAGGACATGCTCTCGGAGGCCCGGCGTTCGGGCGGCCTGTCCGTTGGCTGGCTGTATGTGACGAGCGTCGTCGATCTCTTGTGCAGGATCGGTGTGGAGTTGGGACGGTCCAGGAACAGGGAGGGGTGGGGGATGAAGACGTGGCTGGACGGAATAAGAGCAGACTTGCGGCTGGCACTCCGCGGTCTTCGGCGCAACCCGGGATTCACCGCCGCGGCCGTCCTCACCTTGGCACTCGGCATTGGGTCCACCACCGCCATCTTTAGTGTGGTAAACGGCATCCTCATGCGCCCCTTGCCGTATCCAGATGCGGATCGGATTCAACGGATCTGGGATAACCAGCTCAAAGACGGCAACGGCGGCTCCCCCTATACCTCCGTGGGGGATGACGCCTTCCTCCTCTGGCGCGAGGAAAACGAGACGCTGGAAGATCTGGCATCATACACCATAACGACTCGGACGCTCTACGGCGGCGAAGCGCCCGAGCGAGTCAGGGTTGGACTGACATCGTGGAATTTCTTCCAGTTCCTGGGCATCAGCCCGCTCATCGGGCGGGCTTTTGCCTCCGGCGAGGACATGCCCGGCGCGGCGGTTGTACTTCTCGGCCACGCGATGTGGACCCAGCGCTTTGGTGCCGATCCGGATATCATCGGACGAACGCTTATTCTCAATGATCGCACACACACGGTCATTGGAGTGCTCCCACCCGATTCGCAGTTACATCTGGGCTGGGTGTGCCAGACGCCGTGTGATATCCAGATCTGGGCACCCCGCGATTTTGATCGGAGTCGGCAGGGAATGTACCATGGGGTCATCGCGCGGCCTAAGCCGGGGGCCACGACGGAAGCCATGGCCGCGGACTTGGGGCCGTTGCAGAACCGCATTCACGCCGGGCACGACCACCCACCGCAGTGGGAGGACGAACCCTGGCGAGCTGTGACCATCGAACCGTTTCATCAGGCGATGGTGAGCAGCGCTCGGCAGACACTCCTCGTGCTTCTGGGAGCAGTCGCTTTCGTGTTGCTCATTGCCTGCGCCAACGTAGCCAATATGCTGTTAACCCGCGGATCGCTTCGGGAGCGGGAGATCGCCGTCCGTGCCACGCTCGGCGCCGGCAGAAAGCGTCTTGCGCAGCAGCTCCTGACGGAAGTTCTGGTATTGGCACTGCTCGGCGGCGCTCTCGGGCTCGCGCTCGCCGGATGGGGTGTCAATACCTTGGTGGCGATCAATCCGGGAGATATCCCGCGACTCAATGACATTGGCGTCGACGGACATATGCTCGGTGCCACGATCACAATCTCGCTCTTGACGGCTATCCTCTTCGGAATCATTCCGGCGCTGCGAAGCTCCAAGCCGAACCTGAGCAATGCGCTCAAAGACGGCAGCCGGTCGCTGTTCGGATTGTTGCGTCGTAATCGGCTGCGGAGTGTGTTGGTGGTGGGGGAAGTGGCGTTGGCGTTGGTGCTATTGATCGGTGGTGGCCTCATGATGAACAGCTTTTTGCGGCTGCTCAATATTGATCCGGGTTTCGATCGGGAGAACGTGCTGGCCTTTGAGGTGCGGCTCCCGACTTCCCAGTATGCGGTGCCCGCCGGCATAACCTTCTTCGGCGGTTCGGCATGGCAAGCCACTCCCCGGTTGGAGGCCTTCTTGACGGAGGTCCATCGGCGAGTCCACGAAATTCCAGGAGTGCTGTCTGCCAGTTACGCGCTGCATGCTCCGCTCACCGGACGTTATGGTGGCCGGGGGGGCGGTGAAGAAGTGTTCGCAATCAATCCGGTGAGCGTGGATTACTTTCGCACTCTGGACATTCCCCTGCTGCGTGGCAGGAACTTCACGGAGAGTGACGGACCCGGAACGCCGAGGGTTGCCGTTGTTAACCAGACCTTGGCCCGTAATCTGTGGCCGGGCGATGACCCTCTCGGCAAGGAGCTCATAGAGCCGGATATATATTCCCCCAGCTCTTCCGCCGACCAAATCCGCATGGACACGTTGGAGGTCGTCGGGATAGTGGGCGATGTCAGACAGTGGGGGCTCCGTGAGGAAGCGGCGCAAGGATTTTACATCGCCATGAAACAGTCCGTCGCCCGCCGTTCTGGGGGAGGCATCCTCCGTGTAATTTTTCTGGCCCGCACCACCAGCGACCCGCTCGATATCGTCCCTGCGGTACGGACCATCGTGACGGACGTGGACCCGAACATCCCGGTCTACAATGTCAACTCGTTGGAGCAGTTCGTAGCGTCGCAGGTCGCGGAGGCCCGTTTCTACACGCTTCTGTTGACGATCTTCGCCGGTGTCGCATTCCTCTTGGCAACCATCGGAGTCTACGGAGCGATCTGGTACTCGGTGACTCAGCGGACGCACGAGATCGGTGTTCGCGTAGCCCTAGGCGCAAGCCGCGACGACGTTCTAAGGTTGGTGGTCGGTCAGGGGGTGATACTGACAGGGATCGGTCTAGCTGTTGGGATCGCCGGCGCATTGGCACTAACCCGCCTGCTAGCTTCACAGCTCTATGAGGTTGGCGCCACCGATCCAGCGACTTTCGTTGCCACTTCTGTCTTGCTCGGCGGCGTGGCGATCGCCGCGACCTTCGTACCGGCTCGCCGAGCGGCAAGCGTTGATCCAATGGTGGCGTTGGGACACGAGTGATGTTGAGGGCCTTGATATCGGGCCGCTCGCGTAACTCGGGGTTCCTGAGCTTCCTCAGCCGAGCTTGGCGCTCTCCTGCAGCTCCAGCACCCAGTCGGGCGTGTCGCTGAGATACTCCTCGATCAGCGCGACCCGGCGGAAGTAGTAGCGGGCGTTCAAGCCCTGAAACAGCACGGTCGCCGCGATCACGGCGCCGTACACCGTGAGCGTCAGCGAGCGCACCAGTTCGTCCAAGTCCCCACCGAGCAGCTCGGTCAGTTCAGCCATCTGCGGATCGGGCCGAGACGTCATCTGGTACATGCTCCACAGGCAATACGCGATGATAAGCGCCATGAAACCGATCTGGTTCCGCCAGAGAAGATCGGGACCTGCCGGATCGGATGCGAGGGTCCGGGCACGGCCCTTGAGCTCGTTGCGCGCCACCACGGCCATTCCCACACCGAGAACGAGCGCGGTGAGGTTGAAAATGCCGAACAGCACGGTCACGGCCGCGAAGAAGCCGATGGACCACCCGTTGAACGCGGCCACCCTGGCTGCTCCGGCGAACGCTCCGGCGCGCTCGCCCGCTCGCTGGAGCGCCTTCTGCTGCTCCGGTGTCAGGGGCGGTGGGGCGGTCATCTCAGATGTTCAGCCCGCCGATCGGGTCGAAGCCCTGATGTCCCTTCCCGGGCTCGGGACCGGGTTGCGGCGCCCGGGCGTACCCGGCGCTGCTCCGGCTGATGCGTTTCTGGGCGACGAGCGCCTCGAGCACCAACTCACACGCGGCGGCTCGCACGCCATCGCCTGACGCGGCGCCCGCGAGGCCGACGTTCTCGACCAGCTCTAGCAGCCCGGGCACGGTCTCGAAGCCCTGCACACACGCCGACGCCGACGCGTCCTCGCCCACCTGGAGCGCACCACCGGTCTCGAAGTAGTCGATGATGTCCTCGACGTCTGCGCCGCCCGCCCGGATGTCGAAGGTGAACGACGCGCCCTGCTGGATGAGCTCCTGCGCAATCTTGTCCGACCCGTGAAGCTCGCCCTCGTACTCGAGCTCCAGCTTGCCGGTGATTGCGGGAAGCGCGGCATACAGATCCCCGATGCGCGGCACGGCGGTGTCTTCCCCGTGCTGGATCGCGCGTCGCTCAGCATTCGAGACGATTGTCTCCATCACGGTGATCGGCATTCGCTGGCTGACGCCCGAGCGCTGATCGACGCGCTTGTCCTCGCGCGCGATGAACGCGACGCGCTCCACCGTCTCTTCCATGAAGTCGGGGATCTCCACGGACGTGCCTCCCCGGCCGACCCACGCCTCCTGACGCGTGATGTCGATTCCGGTCTCGAGATCCGGCGGGTAATGTGTGCTGATCTCAGCTCCGATTCGGTCCTTGAGCGGCGTGATGATCTTCCCGCGCGACGTGTAGTCCTCGGGGTTTGCCGTGAAGACCATGAACACATCGAGCGCGAGGCGAACGGGGTATCCCTTCACCTGAACATCCCCCTCCTCGAGGATGTTGAAGAGGCCCACCTGGATCTTGCCTGCGAGGTCGGGCAACTCGTTGATCGCGAAGATGCCGCGGTTCGCACGCGGGAGCAGCCCGTAGTGGATCGTCAGCTCGTCCCCGAGGATATGCCCACCGTGCGCTGCCTTGATCGGGTCGAGGTCACCGATCATGTCCGCGATGGTCACGTCGGGGGTGGCGAGCTTCTCTACGTAGCGGTGGTCGCGCCCGATCCACGCGATCGGCGTCTCGTCACCGTACTCCTCCAAGCGTTGCCGGCCGTACTTCGAGATCGGCGCGAGGGGATCATCGTTGATTTCGCTTCCGGTGATGATCGGTACCGACTCGTCGAGTAGCGAGACGAGTTGGCGCAGAATCCGGCTCTTCGCCTGGCCGCGGAGCCCGAGCAGAATGAAGTCGTGCTTGGCCAGGACCGCGTTGACGATCTGGGGCACGACGGTGTCGGAAAAGCCCATGATGCCAGGGAACAGCTCTTCGCCTGAACGCAGCTTGCCTATGAGGTTGGAGCGCATCTCGTCTTTGACGGTACGCGGCTCGTAGCCCTCAGCCTTCAGCTCACCCAGTGTGGTCGGACGGTGCTCGCTCATGCGCCGGACACTCCTCATGGAGTCAACGAACGGGGCCCCCGGAAGGGTAGAGCCCCGCACGCGAGTTGGCGATCTTTTGAGTCGATTCAGGTACACGCTTCCGATTCCACGGATCCCGCCACCTCCACATCCCGGAGCACACATGTCCGAGGGCACCAGCGTCCTCCGCACATCTGTACGTTCGATCGATGCCCAGCCGCCGCTTCCGCGCGACCGGTTCATCGTGGAGGATCAGCCCGACGCCGAGGCGATCCCCATGGACGTGGTCTTCGTGGGTGGTGGTCCAGCAGGCCTTGCGGGAGCGATCGAGCTCGCGCGGCTCGTTCAGGGGGACAACGAGGCAGGCGGAGGGCTCGGAGACGTCGAGATCGGCGTATTGGAAAAGGCAGGCCAGCTCGGGGAGCACAGTCTTTCAGGGGCGGTAGTGAACCCGAGCGGCTTCCAGGAGCTCTTTCCGGAGTTGTCGCTGGCGGACTTCCCGTTCCGGCGTCCGGTCGACAGGGAGTCGGTCTATTTCATGACTGGGTCGAACGCGTTCAGGATCCCGACGCCTCCGACCATGAAGAACCACGGCAACCACATCGCGTCGATCTGTGAGATCGTGCGCTGGCTAGGCGACAAGGCCGAGGGTCTCGGCGTCAATGTCTTCCCGGGTTTCCCGGTGGACTCGCTGCTGGTCGAGGGCCAGAGAGTGATCGGGGTGCGAACGACCCCGGCGGGACTCGACCGCAACGGCGAACCAACCGGCCCGGACGCGATGCCCGCGACGGACCTCACTGCCCGAGTCACGGTGCTCGCCGAGGGTACGCGCGGGCCGCTCTCCCAAGCGTGGCTGGAGTGGCAGCAGGTCGCTTCGGACAATCCGCAGATCTTCGCGCTCGGCGTGAAAGAGCTGTGGGAGGTGAAGAAGCCTCTGGACCGGATCATCCACACCATGGGGTGGCCGCTGCCGAGGGACGCATTCGGCGGCTCCTTCATGTATCCGATGTCGGACGATGTCGTCGCTCTCGGCCTGGTGGTCGGACTCGACTACCGGGACGCGCGCTTCGACGTACACGAGGCGCTGCAGCGCATGAAGCTGCACCCGCTTTTTCGGCAGTACCTCGAAGGCGGTGACATGGTCGAGTGGGGCGCCAAGACGATCCCGGAAGGAGGCTTCTATTCGGTGCCCTCGCGGCGTCACGGGGACGGCGTGTGCCTCGTAGGGGACGCGGCGGGCTACGTGGAAGTCTCGTCGCTCAAGGGGATCCACTACGCGATGCATTCCGGCATCATGGCCGCGCGCCAAATTTTCGAGGCGCTGAAGGTGGACGACACCTCGGAAGTGGGACTTGCCGGCTACACCGAGGCGGTCGACTCGAGCGTGATCATGAAGGACCTCGAGGAGTGCCGTAACTTGCGGCTCGCCTTCAAGAGCGGCTTCTTCATCGGAGGAGCCAAAGCGGTGCTCATGTCACTCACGAAGGGCATGTTTCCCGGCGGCAAGATCTCGATCCAGGAAGATGCAGCGGAGTCGCGCACGCTAGGCATCGCCGCCGAGCCATTCGTGCCGGACGGGAAGCTGACCTTCTCCAAGGTCGACGGCGTCTACAAGTCTGGGAATCAGACCCGGGACGATATCCCGTCACACCTCCTCGTGGGCGAACACGTGAGCGCGGAGGCCGCCGAGCTGTTCGTGCACATGTGCCCAGCCGGGGTCTACGAGCGCGATGGGAGCGAGCTGCGCGTCAACGCTCCGAACTGTGTCGACTGCAAGGCGACAGACGTGTTGGGGCCTCGGTGGACGCCGCGTGAGGGTGGGAGCGGGCCGGCGTACCGGCAGATGTAGGGCGCCTTGGGCCGACGCCCGCCGTCCTGGAGGCGCGAGCCCGCCTGGTTACCCCCTACCTTCTCGCGCGCAGCTCCCGGAACCGGTTCACGACCCATACGAAGCGCGCGGGCACGTCAGGGTCCCGCTGGTCAGGCAACGAAGGGGCTGGTCAGACGGTCTCGATGGGACAGGTAAAGCCCTCGATGGGTAGCTCGACGCCCACCTCGTCGCATGCGCGGCACAGGCCGTAGATCTCCAGCCGGTGCCGCAACGGGAGGAAGCCGCGTTCGCGGCGGACCCGGTTCTCAACGCCGTACAGCTCCCTGCTCTCGAACTCCACCACGATTCCGCACTCGAGACAGATGAGGTGCTCGTGGACGGGGCGCTGCGAGAGCCGGTGCTCGTACCGCTTGAAGCCTTCTCCGAAGTCGTGCTCCTCTACGAGTCGGCTGCGCACGAGCAGATCGAGGGTGCGGTAGATCGTGGCCTTCCCGATCCGGTCACCGCGACCGCGGAGCCACTGGTCGATGTCGTCGACCGACGGGTGTGCGTCTGAAGTGAAGACGACCTCCGCGACGGCCTGTCGTTGCTGCGTCATCGGGAGACCCTGGTCGCGGAGGTAGCGACCAAAGAGCCGAATGAACGTCGGCAGCGCTTCCACCGAACTCACGGCTGCGAGTTTTCCAGAAAGTCCATATCGAACTCCTACCATCAACTCCTCTAATCTACGCGCTGAGCCATCGAATTCCACCTTCCGCGCGCTGCGGATCTTCTGGCTCTGGACGACATCACGACAGCAGGAGCGTGGATACCGGAGATCGGACTCGACCCATCTACGACTCTCGGAAGGCGGGGAGCCGCACCGTGTCGCATCTCCGCTTCGGACCGCGCCCCGAATCCAGTCCACATATCTCATCGGCTCCTCCGACTTCGTGGCATGCCACCAGCTTCAGTTCCTCGAGCAGATCGACGTGCTTTCGGTGGCCAAGCCAGGGAGCGTCTTCCTCCTCAACAGTCCCCACCCGCCGGACGAGGTCTGGGACGCGATCCCGCGCGAGGTGCAAGAGCAGATCCGCGACAAGAAACTCCAGCTCTACGCGATCGACGCATACGCCGTCGCCCCTCAGGTCGGCATGGGCACGCGTATCAACACGATCATGCAGACGTGCTTCTTCGAGATCGCGGCCGTAATCCCCAGCGACGTGGCGGTACGTCAGATCAAGGAGGCGATCGAGAAGACATACGCGAAGAAGGGTGCGGATGTGGTGGCGAAGAATTTCGCCGCTGTGGATGAGGCTGTAGCGAACCTGCACCGCATCGAGGTGCCGCGGGGTCGGAGTACGGGCCGGCCCCTGCCCGTCCTGATCCCCGATCACGCTCCGGACTTCGTTCGCAACGTTACCGCGATGATGCTCGCGGGCCGGGGCGACGAGCTCCCGGTCAGCGCTCTGCCGGTGGACGGGACATACCCTATGGGCACGACCGCATGGGAGAAGCGAAACCTCTCGACCGAGGTACCGATCTGGGAGCCCGACATTTGCATCCAGTGCGGCAACTGCGCCTATGTGTGCCCGCAGGCGGTTATCCAGGCCAAGTTCTACGACGAGAGTGAGCTCGAGGGTGCGCCCACCGGCTTCAAGTCCGCGCCGCTCGCCGGACGTGGCTTCCCGGAGATGAAGTACACGCTCCACATCTCCGTCGAGGACTGCACCGGCAGTCTGATCTGCGTCGAGGCGTGTCCGGCCCTGAGTCCCGACCGGGAGGACTTCAAGGCGATCAACATGGGCGACAAGACGCCCATCCTCGAGGAAGAGAAGGAGAATCTCACCTTCTTCGCCCAGCTGCCGGAGCACGAAGTCCACCGCATCGACACGACGCACGTCCGCGGCGTGCAGTTCCTGCGGCCGCTCTTCGAGTTCTCGGGCGCGTGCGCCGGCTGCGGGGAGACCCCCTATATCAAGCTGATGACGCAGCTCTACGGCGACCGCCTCCTGATCGCCAACGCGACGGGGTGCTCGTCGATCTTCGGGGGCAACCTCCCGACGCACCCGTGGACCGTGAATGCCGACGGCAGAGGGCCTGCGTGGTCCAACTCGCTCTTCGAGGACAACGCCGAGTTCGGGTATGGCTTCCGACTCGCGGTGGACAAGCATCGCGAGCACGCCGGCGAGCTCCTCCGGGCTCTCGCGCCCCAGCTGGGCGACGCATCCATCGACGAGCTTACGACGGCTCCGCAGAGGACCGCTCAGCAGCTCCAGGCGCAGCGCGTGCGCGTCGGCTCATGGCTACAGCCTATGGGAGCGTGTCCGTTGCGCAGATCGCCATGGGAGGCAACGATGAGCAGACGCTGCGGGCGTTCCAGGAGGCCGAGGAGTATGAGGGCACGTCGCTCATCATTGCGTACAGCCACTGCATCGCCTGGGGGATCGACATCGCCGATGGGCTGCTCCACCAGCAGTTGGCTGTCCGGTCCGGGTATTGGCCCCTGTACCGCTACCACCCCGACGGAGGTGCGAACGGTGTCGCCCGACTCCAGCTCGATTGCTTGGAGCCCTCGATCCCGTTCAAAGAGTACGCATACCGTGAGGGGCGTTACCGGCTCTTGGCCCACGCCCGGCCGGAAGACGCCGATCGGCTGATGGACGAGGCTCAGGCCGAGGTGGACCGCAAATGGCAACTCTACAAGGACATGTCACGGCAGGGTGTGGAAGTCGTCGCCAGCGACCTGGCTGGCGGTACGACGGACGGAACGCCATTCGTCTCACGCGACGCCTGATCACGCGTGCGTGGGGCGACGAAGTAGGAGAAAGGCCGATGGAATCACAGACCGTCTACTGCCCACGGTGCGACAAGACGGTGCACGCTGCGGTGACACGGGTCGCACCGCACGACACGCACGCCAACGTTCCCGATGGCGGCAAGCTGGTGTGCCTCGAAGTTGGAGAGGACTGTGAGGGGATGACGTGCCCCCTCTCCGGAAGCTCGACGCTCTTGATGGCGGTACGCCTGGCCAGAAGCGGTGTGATACCGGACGAAGACTGGCCACACGTCCGGCTCGCATGCGGGGGATGTGGGTGCGTGGTCGAAATGGAAGTGCTCGATGGCGGCCACGTGTTTTGCCCACTCTGCGATACTACCAACCCGGTGGCGCTCTTGAAGAAGGCGGACGGAAGGTACGCGGTGCTTGCGGCCCGCTAACCGCCGCGAGCTCGAGCACGACGGTCCCCCCTAGGCCGAGGCCATGCGCTCCGTTTCCGTGGCCTGCCACGGAATCACGAGGCGAAAGTGCATGCCCCGGCCTCGGCCGGACTCGATCTGGAAGGTGCCGCCGATGTGTCGAGCCCTCTCGTAGAGGGTCAGGTAGTCGGAATGCCTTCCCATTTCCCCAGAGCCTCGTCCGCTGCCCGCACCCGTGCCGTCATCGGTAACATTAGTGACCAGCGCACTCTCCGATGAGTGGAAATGCACGGTGACCTTGGACGCGTCCAGCCGTGCCGCGTTGGCGGTCAACTCCTCGACGATTCGAAAGAGTTCCAACCGTGCGTCAGCGGATAGTCGCAGCTCGGGGATGTCACCGATCAGGCTCACTTCCATTGCGGTTTGCTCGGTGACCGAGCGGGCATGGGCTGCAAGCGCCGCGTACACTCCCAGCTCGTCAAGTTCGGGCGGATGCAAGTGGCGCGCCATCCGGCGGACTCCATCGAGGGCGGCCCGGATCTCGTGCGCCAGACCGGCAGTGCCACCGGGCGTGCCCGAAAACGGCTGGTCCAGATCGGTTTGGAGCCGGACCAACACCCCGGCCAGCCGTTGAGCGACGTCAGAATAGAGCCCACGTGAAACCCTTCTCCGCTCCTGCTCGCCGGAGCGGATGAGCTGCTTCGAGCTCTCTTGCTGATGGCGTTGGGCTTCTTCGAGCGTTTCGAGCATGTGGTTGAAGGTCCGTGAAAGGCGCCGCAGATCCGGGTCGGCGAGGGCCGTCTCCGGGACACGGATGCTCAGATCTCCCGCGCTCACGTGCATGGCGGCATCTTCCAGCGACTCCAGCGGACGTAGCGCGAGATGGATGAGCGCGGCGTTCACCAGACCGGCTCCCAGGATCACCGCCGTGATCACCTCCACCACGGGAAGCAGCAGCAGCCCGCCCGACGCGCCCCGCGTGAGCCACGACCCGGCGACGATCCCCAGGCCGGCGACCACGAGGTTGCCAAGCAGGATCTTCCAGAACAGGGGTACCGCGAGGAACTTCTTCGCGTATGGTGATTGCGGCAGCGACGTAGCTGTTGCATTGGTCCGCGACGTCGGCGGGATCGTCTTCGAGACCTCCTTTTGATCTGGCGGCAGTTTGACCCTCATAAGCCCGAAGTTGCGGACCTGCCGTGACCAGCACGGCCTCGACTACATTATTCTTCGAGAGGCAGGCTGCGATCGCTGTCAGGGACTCTGCGGAAATCACGGTGGGGAATGTGCTCCTCGGCATGTAGGGGTTTCCTCCCCCAAAGCTTCAGATGAGAAAGGAGGTCACGGTTCCGGTGCTGTCAGCGGAGGAATACCGCGCGATCTTCGAGGCGTCGCCCGATGGTTGCATGGTTGTCGATTCGAAGGGTGTGATTCGCGAAATGAACCCGCAGGTCGAGGCCCTATTTGGCTGGCCGCGTGAAGAGCTGGTAGGTCAGTCGGTAGAGACGCTCGTGCCGGAGGCTCAGCGGTCGGGGCACGAACAGCAACGGCATGGCTACACGGCTAACTCCTACGTTCGCCCGATGGGTGCCGGACTCGACCTGAGCGGTCTGCGTCGGGATGGATCGCGATTCCCAGCCGAGATCAGCCTCAGCCCCTGGACGTCACTGGACGGTGACACACGGGTGATTTGCTGCGTGCGCGACGTGTCCGATAGAAAGCGTCTTCAGGATTTCTCGGAGGGCATGCTGCGCGCCACGGAAGACGAGCGCCGACGGATCGCTCGGGAGCTACACGACGACACTGCGCAGCGTCTCGCAACCTTGATGCTTCGAGTGCGCGTGCTTGCTGAGGAGCCAGATGAGGAGAGCCGGAGCTCGCTGCTCGAGGAAATCCGCCAAGAGATCGTCGAGACCGTCGAGGGGGTAAAGCGCATCGCTCGGGGCCTCCGGCCCCCGGAACTCAGCGAGGTAGGCCTCGCTGCCGCGCTTCAGTCCCACTTGAGGGGCCTTCGCGAGGGGGCCGGGTTGGATGTCGATTTGGAGGTCGGGCTCGTGGATCCATTCCTCGACTCCAACGAGCGCCTCTTGATCTACCGAGTCGTTCAGGAGGCGCTGTCGAACGTGATGAGGCATGCCGACGTGCGGGTCGCGCGCCTGGTGGTGGGCGTCGACAACGGATCGGTCTTTGCCGAGGTGTCGGACTCTGGACAGGGCTTCGAACTCGCACGCAGTCCCGAGGGGGGAGGGGGGCTCGGCTTGTTGGGCATGCAGGAGCGCGCCACCATGTTCGGAGCTCGATTGACGATCGAGACTGCTCCCGGTGAGGGAACCCGGGTTCGCATCGAACTCCCAAAGACGGAAGGCGGCTAGCGCATGGTGGAAGCATTGACCGTTCTCCTCGTAGACGACCACGCCATGTTTCGGGCAGGTATCAAAGCCCTGCTCGAGGCGGAGGGTCGGGTCACGGTGGTCGGGGAGGCGTCCACTGGTGACGAGGCAGTGGATCGCGCCCGCGAGCTCAAACCGGACGTCGTCGTCATGGACTTGTCGATGCCCGGCTCGAATGGGCTGGAGGCAACTCGGCGGATCGTCGCGTTGGGTCTCGATACCAAGGTGCTCGTGCTCACGGTACACGCCGAAGAGGAGTACCTCGTACCGGTCGTCGACGCCGGGGCAAGCGGATACCTGACCAAGACCAGCGCCGATACAGAGCTTCTGGAGGCGATCAAGATCGTCGCCAGGGGACAGGTGTTCCTGCCTCCGAAGGCTACTACGCTGCTGCTCCGGCGCTACAAGCAGGCGGACGGCGACGACGGTGTAGGTCTCCACGACCTGAGCACACGCGAACAGGAGGTCATGGCGCTGACGGCGGAGGGGTTCAGCTCTCGTGAAATCGGCAAGAAGCTATTCATCAGCCCGAAGACTGTGGACACGTACCGCTCGCGAATCATGGAAAAGCTAGGGCTCAACCACCGCAGTGAACTCGTGCGCTTCGCGTTGCGCGTGGGGCTGTTGAAAGAGATGTGACCATCCGTCGTCAGCGTGATGGGTCGACCCGGCAGCACAGCGGGAGCGGACCACAGGTGTGGCCCGCCCCCCTCGACTTGTACGCCGTGCGCTCTTGGAAGCCGGCGGATCGGTCTCCGTAGCGGGACGCTACTGATCCGCTACCGCGGAATCTGTACGCCGTCGGGCTTTTCGAGAACTCTGACGTTGGAGAAGTGCAGATGGATCCAAGCGGTGTGTGGCGGGAAATTATTCTGATCGGGCTGCATCGTGTGGGCGACGAAGTGGAACTCCGTCTCGTTCGAATTCACGAACCCGGTCTTGACCTGGGCCATCGGTGAGTACACCGCACCGGAACTGTTCTCTATCCTTCCGTTCTGGCCGCGGGCCTGTTCGCTGAACATGGTGTGGCTACCCACCATCGATACCACTTCCTCGCCGTTGACCCAGATCTTGGACGGTCCCCAAGTCGCGAAGTAGTTGTAGATGTTGGGCATGACTGGAGCCTCATTCCCCGTGTCACCGTGGAGCATCAGACCCTCCTCGATCCTCGCGCCCTCCATCTGACTCGTGTTCAGCTGCTGCACGATCCGAATCTTGCCGCTCCAGCTGTCGTCCTTCGAGTACCGGATGGGACCCGACTCATCCGTGGTCTCCACCTCGATCACGATCCGCGCGGTTCCGCTGGACGCATCCACCTCGATCTCCGCCTTCCCGTCCAACCACCGCACGTTCTCGCCATTGTAGGCGAAGTTCTGTCCGTAGCCGCCCACGATGCGCACACCGGTGGCCTCGAGGCGCCACGTTCCGGCGGTAGCTTCGGCCTCTCCTGCCGTACGATCCCCTGAACGCACGGTGGCAAATGCGGTGGTCGTCGCGAGCAACGTCGCGAACCCGAGCCCGTACAGTAGTCTTGCTGAATTCTTCATCGTCCTCTCCGAGGTTTCCAAACTGGGTTACGTGATGCACGCCTTGGCGTGCGTGCCTGCACCTGACCGCACGAATCGCTTACCGGCCGAGATCGTTCCCACATGACTGGGCGGGCGGTGGCGATGCTCGGTCTCATGCCAGTCCGGTAACGGCGGCCAGCTTGCTTTTCACGGCGTCGGATCGAGCGATCAACTCCTCGTAGTCCGCTGCCGCTTCGACGCCCTCGACGAACCCGCTCATCGCGGCGGCGAGCGTACCGCGCTGGTCCGTGGCCGCCACGAGATCCTGGAGCCCCGCGTCTCCCCCCATCCCCGCCTGGGCGCGCCGGGCAGACGGAGTCGCTTCCTCGCCATTGGCGATGAGGTAGAGCACTCCGTTCAGCCGCGCAGACCATTCGAACGCGCGTCCTGCCGGACCCATGATCGACTCGACGGACGGCATTGTGCCCCGCGCCACCTCGGGCAGCCCGGACAGTGGGCGCGCCACGGGCACCTGCCCACCCTGCGCCGGGCCGACAATGATCCGCGCAACCATGCCGAACAGATAGTGTGGTTGGCAGAAGTAGTCGTAGACGCCCTCCACGGTAAATGTGTGCTCGTACTGTGTCCCGTCCATGAGCCCGAGCATTCCCGAGTGCCAGGGCTCCGCCCCCTCCGGAATGCGCAATGGAACGTCCCCGCCCAACAGGTGGCTGTGGTCCGGGTGAAAAGCCGTGCTCGAGTGGAAGTCTCCCATGTTCAGCCAAATCACGCTGGTTCCGGGCTCGATTCGCAGGCCCACCGGATCGAACCGGAAGTCCCCACCGGAGGTCCGAAGCCCCACGACCCGAGGTGGCCGACTGCCGAGCTCCTCATCACCGTCGCCTTCCGCGCTCGAGGCTGCACGCCCCCTTCCGAGCCGAAGCCCTGTTGCAATCACCCCTAGACCGGCGATCGCTCCGGCGGTAGTGCCCAACATCTTTCTGCGACTCCATGTATGCCGCATCGGTGTCTCCCCAACGTCAAGTCGTTTGCTTTCTTCCGGGCGAAGCGTCCCCGGGGTGCACTTGAAGCGAATAATGGAGAGGCCGGGAGGGTTCCTGTCGACGCCCACGCGACGTTGACGCTCCACCTGCCGAAGCCTGGACTATGGAGTCCTGCCGATGGCCTGCTCTTCATGGCGGACCTCGGAATTCCCACTGGAGTTTCGCGCCGCCTGAGCCCCTTCCAATCCGCAAACCAGCCGGCCCGGTTCCGTGGCACGCGAGCTTCGAGACCGCCTCGTCCACAACGCCAGACCCGCCGGGAACCGCGATCCGGCCGTCAGGCGTTTCTTCCCCTGCGAGGCCTCGCATGAGTGGGTCTGCCCTCGCGATAGGAGGGCGGCCCTTGTTGCTGAATCCACAATACTTGGGAAACTGACGATGAAGACTATGAGAAAAGCTACCATGTTCGCTTTGGCCTTGTGGCCCCTCGCCTCGGCTCTAGAGTTGACCGCCCAGTCAACTCACGACCCCGCGCAGGACATCATCACCCTGAACGTGATCGGCGGAGGGTTCAGTCCAGTGTCGGACCTGGGCAGCAGCCAGTTCGATGCTGCAGGAACGGTAGGCGGAACGGTTGGAGTTTGGCTGCACCGGTACGTGGGCATCCGGGCGAGCGTGGTGTGGGCCCAGACGGACGTGAGTGGGCCGGCGTCGGCAGATGTTACGGGCGTTGACCCGAATGTTTGGGCATACAGCGGCGACGTTGTCCTGCGCGTGCCCATCGATGCCCGGAGCGGATGGATCGTTCCGTACATCGTCGGTGGTCTAGGTGCGAAGACTTATGACTTCGATGGCGTCGACACGGAGACGGAGCTCGCAGTGAGTTTCGGAGGCGGAGTTGAGTATCGCTTTCCCTCCTCGCGATGGGGGGTCAACCTGGAGGCGCGCGACTACGTCTCCAGCTTCGAGCTCTATGGGATCGACGAGACCCAGCACGATTTGGTCTGGACCGGCGGGATCACGCTGAGCTTCTGATCGAAGCTTCGTGAGCGACCGTGTGTCTTTGCCGGGCTCCGACCGGGCGCAAGCCCGGCTCCGGAGCCCGGCTACGGACGATGGAGATGAACGGAACGCGATGTCGAGCGGCATGCGTGTAGGGTATTGCCCGACACGGACGTGCGGGGGGATTCCGACTGGGCACGCGACGGCGTGATTTGGAGATTTCCTCATCTGAAGGTGTGGAACTCGAAGCTCCAAGTGGCGGGTAAGGTCTATGTCGACGCTTCGTCGCGTTCGTCGGATCGGAAGAACGGCCGCAATCGGCGTGTCGCTCTCGATTCTCTCTCTGCTCATCCCGACCGCGGGCTCTGCCCGCCAGAGTCCGATTGAGCAGGGACAAGAGATATTCGAGACCACCTGCTTCGCGTGCCACACCGTGGGCGGTGGACGCTTGGTGGGACCCGATTTGCAAGGCGTCACCGAGCGCCGGGACGAAGACTGGATCATCAGCTTCGTGCAGCGTTCGCAAGCCGTCATCGAGTCGGGAGATCCCGCTGCCGTTGCGCTAGCGGAGGAGTTTCCCGGGCTTCTGATGCCCGACAACGCGCTCACCGACGCTCAGGTTCGAGCCGTGATGGCGTTCGTCGACGAGGGACTGGCGACGACGGCAGCGCCGGTCGAGTTGGGACCGGCCACCGAGGATCAGGTGATCCTCGGGCAAGGCCTCTTCCAAGGCACCACGCGCCTGACGAACAGTGGCCCTTCCTGCAACTCGTGTCATGACGTCACCAACGACGCCGTGATCGGTGGAGGCATACTGGCTGCCGAGCTCACGACCGTGTTCACGCGACTCGGAGGTGCCGGCGTCCGGGCCGTCATCGGGAGCCCGCCGTTCCCGGTCATGCAGCGCGCGTATGAGGGCAGGCCGCTCACCGACGAAGAGGTGGTCGCGCTGGTCGGCTTTCTCGAGCAGGCCGATGCCGAGCAGGCGTTTCATCAGCCCAGAGATTACGGCCCGAAGCTGTTCCTGGCCGGTCTCGCCGGGTGCGTGATCCTCCTCGGGTTCTACTCCCTCCTATGGAACGGACGCATGAGGGGCTCCGTCAACCAGGCGATCTACGACAGACAGGTGAAATCCACGTAAGCACACCACTCACGACAGCTGGGAAATCAATCACATGGGTTGGATCAAAGACATCGTTTCGCCGGAGACGCGGAAGTGGGAGGAGTTCTACCGCAACCGCTTCCAGCACGACCGCATCGTGCGCAGCACGCACGGTGTGAACTGTACCGGAGGCTGCTCCTGGCAGATCCACGTCAAGGACGGGATCGTGACGTGGGAGACGCAGCAGATCGACTACCCGCTGCTCGAGGACTCACTGCCTCCGTACGAGCCACGAGGGTGCCAGCGTGGCATCTCCTATTCTTGGTACCTCTATAGCCCCCTCCGCATCAAGTATCCGCTCATTCGGGCCGCTTTGATCGACGCCTTCCGCGCGAAGAAGCGCGAAACGGGAGACGCGATGAAGGCCTGGAAAGCGCTTCAGGCCGACGAGGGTGCGCGACGCAAATACCAACAGGCACGCGGCAAGGGTGGTTTCCGGCGAGCGAGTTGGGATGAGGTCATGGAGATCATGGCGGTGGCCAACATCAGCACCGCCGAGGAGTACGGGCCCGACCGGGTGATCGGTTTCAGCCCGATCCCGGCCATGTCGATGCTGAGCTACGCCGCGGGCGCGCGCTTCCTCCAGCTCTTTGGGGGCGTCAACCTCAGCTTCTACGACTGGTACTGCGACCTGCCGACCGCCTTCCCGGAGATCTGGGGAGAGCAGACCGACGTCTGTGAAAGCGCCGACTGGTACAACTCGAAGATGATCGCGGACATGGGTGCGTGCCTCAATATGACGCGCACGCCTGACTGCCACTTCTTCGCCGAGTCACGGCACAACGGGACAAAGGCTGTGGTTTTCTCGCCCGACTTCAGTCAGGTGTGCAAGTACGCAGATCAGTGGGTGCCGCTACACGCGGGAAGTGACGGCGCGTTCTGGATGGCGACGACCCACGTGATCCTCAAGGAATTCCATCACGAGAAGCAGACGCCGTACTTCCTCGACTATGTGAAGAAGTACACCGACAGCCCCTACCTCGTGAAGCTGGAGAAGGACGGGGACAACTACAAACCTGGCCGCCTGCTGCGCGCCAACGAGATCGGCGAGTACGAGGACATCTCGAACGGCGACTGGAAGTTCGTGAACATCGACGCCGCTACTGGCGACTTCGTGGTTCCAAAAGGCAGCTCCGGTTCCCGGTGGGACGAGAAGCAGGGCAACTGGAACATGAAGTATGAAAACATTGCCGACGATCAGCCGTACGATCCAGTGCTCACGCTGCTCGGACGGACCGAGCAGGTGGTCCAGACCGCGTTCACTGAGTTCGGACTCGATCAGACTGTGTACCGTGGTGTTCCGGTCATGGAGGTCCAGACTCCAGACGGAACGGCGTTGGTCACGACCGTCTACGACCTCACGATGGCGCAGTACGGCGTGAGCCGTGGACTGCCCGGCGCATACCCCGAGGACTACACCGACAAGGACGCCGCGTACACGCCGGCCTGGCAGGAGATCTTCACCGGCGTCGCTTCCGCCACGGTTCTCCAGTTCGCGCGTGAGTGGGCGAATACCGCGGAGGTGACCGGCGGGAAGTGCATGATCATCGTGGGCGCCGGCATCAACCACTGGTATCACGGGAACCTCATGTACCGGGCGGGCGCCATGGCGCTCATGCTCACGGGTTGCGTGGGTAAGAACGGTGGCGGCCTCAACCACTACGTGGGCCAGGAGAAGCTCGCGCCCGTGGACTCCTGGAGCGCGATCGCGTTCGCCAAGGACCACGTCGGTGCGGTTCGGCTCCAGCAGGCGCCCATTTGGCACTACATCAACACGTGCCAATACCGCTACGACGGACAGTTCTCCAAGTACAACACGGTGCCCGACAACGACATGACGCGGCAGCACACCGCCGACCAGATCTACAAATCGGTTCGCATGGGCTGGATGCCGTTCTATCCGCAGTTCGATCAGAACACCCTGGACCTATGTAGGGAGGCCATCGAGAACGGGGCCACGGACGACGACGGCATCAAGCAGTACGTGCTCGACAAGCTCAAGAGCAAGGAGTTGAAGTACTCGGTGAGCGATCCCGAAGCCCCCGAGAACTTCCCGCGCGTGTGGTACATCTGGAGAGGCAACGCGATCATGGGGAGCATGAAGGGGCACGAATACGCCCTGAAGCACTACCTGGGCACGCACCACAACTCGATCGCGGAGGACTCCGAAGACCACACCACGGAAGTGAAGTGGCATGAGTTCGCGCCTGTCGGCAAGATGGATCTCATCGTCGATCTGAACTTCCGCATGGACTCCTCGGCGCTGTACTCGGACATCGTGCTCCCGGCGGCTTCCTGGTACGAGAAGGCGGACCTCAACAGCACCGACCTACACTCCTTCATCCACCCGCTGTCCGCGGCGATCGCGCCGGTGTGGGAGTCCAAGACCGACTGGAACATCTTCCGCGACCTCGCGAAGGTCACCAGCATGGCGGCCGAGAAGTACTTCTCGGAGCCGCAAAAGGATATCGTCGCCTCCCCCATCGCACATGATTCCTCCGGTGAGATTGCGCAACCGGTCATCAAAGACTGGTACCGTGGTGAGTGCGAGCCAATCCTGGGCAAGACCATGCACGACCTCACCGTGGTGGATCGCGACTATACCAAGCTGCACGAGAAGTTCATCACGCTCGGTGAGCGCATCCGCACCACCGGCCTCGGTGCGCACGGGAATCCGTACGACTGCGCGGACATGTACGACGAGATGATCACGTCCAACCACTTCCCGGTGGAGCGTGAGAACGGCAGCGTGCTGCCCTCGCTGAGAGAGGACGTGTCGGCGGCCAACGCGGTGCTTCACCTCTCGACGCTGACGAACGGCGTGCTCAACATGCGCGCGTACCGAGACGCGGAGAAACGTACCGGCCTCGAGCTCGCGGATCTCGGGGCCGGCAGCGAGGACGTCCGGATCCGGTATGCGGATCTCCAGGCTCAGCCCCGGCGCTACAACACCGCGCCGGCGTGGTCCGGGATCATGACCGGTGGCCGGGCGTACGCCGCCTACACCTATAACGTCGAGAAGCTGGTTCCGTGGCGGACGCTCACGGGTCGGCAACACTTCTACCTCGACCACGAGATGTACCTGGCGTACGGCGAAAACCTGCCGACGTACAAGCCGTCTCCCAAGCCGGCCGCGTACGGCGATCTCAAGACCACGCTGAAGAACGGCGAAGCTCGCATCCTCAACTGCCTCACCCCGCACGGGAAGTGGCACATCCACTCCACCTACATGGAGAATCACCGGATGCTGACGCTCTCCCGGGGCTGCGAGCCCGTCTGGATGAGCGAGGCCGATGCGGAGGCGCTCGACATCCAGGACAACGACTGGGTCGAGGTCTACAACGACCACGGTGTGTACGCCGCGCGCGCATGCGTGAGCGCCCGGATTCCCAAGGGCGTCTGCATCGTCTACCACGTGCCGGAGCGTACCGTCGGCATCCCCAAGTCCCAGGTACGTGGCGGCAAGCGGGCCGGGGGTCACAACAGCTTCACGCGTATCCACCTCAAGCCGAATTTTCTCGCCGGAGGCTACGGGCAGTTCACCTACGGCTTCAACTACTGGGGCCCCATCGCCCCGAATCGCGACACCCATGTCGTGGTCAAACGCATGGACAAGGTGGTGTTCTGATGACCACGAAATCGCGCCGGGGAAGGGGAAACTGACATGGATGTCCGCTCGCAAATCTCGATGGTGTTCCACCTCGACAAGTGCATCGGCTGCCACACGTGCTCGATCGCCTGCAAGAACATCTGGACGGACCGCAAGGGCGCGGAGTACATGTGGTGGAACAACGTCGAGACCAAGCCCGGCACGGGGTATCCCGGGAAGTGGGAAGACCAGGACATCTACAAGGGTGGCTGGGTGAAGGACGGTGACGGCATCGAGCTGAAGGGCGCCGGCAAGCGTAAGAGCCTCACCAACATCTTCCACAACCCCAACATGCCGGTGATCGACGACTACTACGAGCCGTTCACCTACAAGTACCTCGACCTGATCGAGTCACCGGCCGGGGACGACCAGCCGACCGCTCGACCCATCTCGATGATCACCGGCGAGCCGATGGACATCAAGATGGGCCCGAACTGGGACGACGACCTGAGCGGGACGCCGGACTACGCGCGTAACGACCCCAACCTGAAGAACCTCACTCCCGAGCAGCAGAAAGCCATGTTCGAGATGGAGCGCATGGCCTTTTTCTATCTGCCACGGATCTGCAACCACTGTCTGAACGCTGCGTGCGTCGCCTCGTGCCCCTCGGGTGCGATCTACAAGCGTGGAGAGGACGGCATCGTCCTCATCGATCAGTCGGTGTGCAGGGGTTGGCGCATGTGCGTCACCGCGTGCCCGTACAAGAAGACCTACTACAACTGGAGCACCGGGAAGTCCGAGAAGTGCATTCTGTGCTACCCGCGCATCGAGTCCGGACACGCGCCGGCGTGTATGCACTCCTGTGTGGGTCGGATCCGGTATCTCGGCGTCATGCTCTATGATGCCGATCAGATCGAGGCTGTGGCCTCGGCCGAAGAGAGCGAAATCGTGCAACGGCAGATGGACATGCTCCTGGATCCGTTCGATCCGGCTGTCATCGCCGCGTCAGAGGAGAACGGGATCGCCGATTCCACGATCCACGCAGCTCAGAACTCCCCAACGTACAAGTTCGTGAAGGAGTGGAATCTGGCGTTGCCGCTGCACCCGGAGTTCCGCACGCTGCCGATGCTCTTCTACGTTCCGCCGCTGCTGCCGGTGATGGCGTCGGTCACCGACGTCGACAACACCGAGCAGTCGAAGAAGATGAACGAAAAGGCGAAGTACTGGCCGGACAACTGGCTGTACGATACGAGCACAAAGGAGATGTTCGGCACGATCGATAACCAGCGTTTCCCGATCGAGTACATGGCGAGCCTGTTCAGCGCCGGGGAGACGAGCTGGGTGAGCGACCGCATCAAGAAGCTGATGGCGGTGCGCTTGCACAGGCGGAAGGTCACGGTGGGTGACGTCGACGACAGCGTGGTGGAGGCGGCGCTATCCGACACCGGCCTGACCCCTCAGACCGCCGACGACATCTACTACTTGACCTCGTTGGCCAAGTTCGACGACCGCTTCGTGATTCCCGCCGCGCATCGTGAGCAGGCCATCGAGATGATGGAGTTCACCGGTGACGTGCAGGGCAGCACGGGCTTCGGCTTCAAGGCCGAGACCGCCGTGCGGGGGGCCTGAGCATGCATCCGTTCGCACACTACGAGCACCTTGCCAGGCTCTTCGACTATCCGCGGCACGACTATCCCGCATGGGTCCAGAGCGTGTACGACATGCTCGCGGGCCGGCACGTGCTGGCCGCGGCCGAGATCGACGCATTCGCCCGAGCTCTGCCCACTGAGGGGGAGCCGCTCACTCCGGAAGCACTGGATGAGGTCCAGGAGATCTTCACGCGCTCGTTCGACGTGCAGGCGATCACCACGCTCGGCGTGGGCTACGTCATGTTCGGCGACGACTACAAGCGCGGCGAACTGCTCGTGAACCTGAACCGAGAGATGCGCGACGCGGGCATCGACTGCGGAACGGAGCTCTCCGACCACCTGCCGACCGTGTTGCGGCTCGTAGCGCGGTGGCAAGATCGCGAGCTGGCGCGGGAGTTCGTGGAGGAAATCCTCCACCCGGCGCTCGAGTGCATGGTGGCTGAATTCAGCCAGCGGCGCATGGCGGCACGTGAAGGTCTGTACCAGAAGCACTACAAGACGCTCATCATCTCGTCCGCCGAGCGAGCCACGATCTTCCGCGAGCCCCTCGCGGCTGTGCTGCAAGTTCTCAAGGACGACTTCGAGCTCGCCGAATGGAAGCCGCCCGAGCAGGACAACGACTTCCTGAGCTCGATCGGGCGTGAGATGGAGATCGAAGCCAACGAGGGCAAGGCGGCCCCATCCGGGAGGATGCTGTGAATGCGCTCAACACGTTTCTGTTCGTGGCGTTCCCCTACGCGGCGGTGCTGGTCTTCGTGGTCGGCGTCTCGTACCGGTACCGGCAGAAGGGCTTTACGGTGTCGTCGCTCAGTTCGCAGTTTCTGGAGGGGAAGGGCCTCTTCTGGGGGAGTGTGCCGTTCCACATCGGGATACTCGTGGTGCTCTTGGGGCACCTCACAGCGTTCTTGCTTCCACAGGCGATTCTCGCGTGGAACCGGATTCCGCTTCGGCTCATAGTTCTGGAGGTGAGTGCTTTCGTGTTCGGGCTCACCGTGTTCGTCGGACTGGTCGCGCTCATGTACCGGCGGCTGACGAACGCGCGCATCCGTGCGGTGACCACCCCGGCCGACATCGCCATCGAGCTCCTTCTCTTGGCTCAGGTGGTGCTGGGGCTCTGGATTGCCCTGGGCTTCCGTTGGGGCTCGTCCTGGTTCGCCGCCGACCTCACGCCCTACCTGTGGTCGCTCGTGAGATTTTCGCCCGAGACATCAGCGGTCTTCGCACTCCCCTGGGTCATCAAGTTCCACATCGTGGGCGCGTTCGCCCTCGTCCTCATGGTCCCGTTCACTCGCCTGATGCACTTCATCGTGGCGCCGCTTCACTACATCGGGCGGCCGTATCAGCTGGTCATCTGGAACTGGAACCGCAGGACGATCCGGGACCCGGGCACCGCGTGGAGCGACGCGCGGCCACACAACAACTGAACCGAGGCAACGTAGGACCCTCCCGCCGACGCCTGCGGGCGTCGGAGCCCCTCGCGGGCTAGCGTCGAAGCCGCATCCCGAGAGTCGATGAGCAGTTCCGTCGCCGGCAAGATCAAAGAGTGGGAGATCGAGCGGCCTGACTTCTGGCTGAGCCAGGGGAGAACCGTCGCCTTCCGGAACCTCTTCATCTCCATTCCGTGCCTGCTATTCGCTTTCGCGATCTGGCTCTACTGGTCGATCATCATCGTCCAGATGCAGACCTTGGGCTCCCCCTTCTCCACCGCCCAGCTCTACACGCTCCCCGCGATCGCGGGTTTGGCCGGAGCCACGCTCAGGATCCCAAACTCGTTCATGATCGGGATCTCGGGGGGCCGCAACGTCATTGCCGTGACGACCGCGCTCCTGGTCTTGCCCGCGGCCGGCGTGGGCATCGCGCTCCAGAACCCCGACACGGGCTACACGACCTACGCGGTGCTCGCGGCGTTGAGCGGGATCGGTGGCGGTGCCTTCGCGTCCTCGATGTCCAACATCAGCTTCTTTTTCCCGAAGCGGATGCAGGGCCTGTCCCTCGGCCTCAACGCGGGACTGGGCAACGTCGGCGTGAGCATCATGCAGGTGGTGCTCCCCTGGGTGACCACCTTCGGACTGTTCGGAGCGCTTGGCGGCGAGGGTAGAGCCGTCCCGGCCGACCCCGCAGGCGGGATGCTCTGGATCCAGAACAGCGGGCTGGTGTG
The DNA here is from genome assembly GCA_022560615.1 of Gemmatimonadota bacterium. Taxonomy (NCBI): domain Bacteria; kingdom Pseudomonadati; phylum Gemmatimonadota; species Gemmatimonadota bacterium. Next base: position 210,026 of record JADFSR010000001.1, on the reverse strand, counting down.
GATCCCGGTCCTGCTGCTGTTCGTGATCCTCGCGTTCGCGTTCATGAACAATCTGCCCCAGCACGAGGTCGGCTCCACACCGGTCGCGATCGGGAAGATGCTCTGGCTCGAGGCGATGGGGCTGCTCGGGGCCGCGGTCGGCATCGGACTCCTTCTCGGCCCGACGTTCGGCCTGCCCGATCTGCTGAAGGTCTTCCTCGTGCTCGTCGTCACCATCTGCGTCACGCTGGCGGTGATGCGCTACGCGACGCCTAGACCTGTGCGCGACAGCCTCGCCGGCCAGTTCGTCATCTTCCGGAAGAAGCACAACTGGGTGATGACCTGGCTCTACACGATGACGTTCGGCTCCTTCATCGGATATTCGGCCGCGTTTCCCAAGCTGATCCAGGACATCTTCGGCACGCTCCCGGACGGAGCGCTCAACCCCAACGCGCCGAACCCACTCCAGTACGCCTGGCTCGGTCCCCTGGTCGGGTCCCTGGTGCGACCCATGGGTGGATGGCTCTCCGACAAGCTCGGCGGAGCGCGGGTCACGCACTGGGACACCGTCGTGATGATCGGATCTGCCGCGGGGGTCGCCTTCTTCATCAAGGCCGCGGGGACGTCCACCACGCCCGAACAGTATTGGTGGCCGTTCTTCTGGCTCTTCATGCTGCTCTTCGTCACAACCGGCATCGGGAACGGCTCAACCTTCCGGATGATCCCGATCATCTTCAAGCCCGAGCTCGCCGGCCCGGTGCTCGGCTGGACCTCGGCGGTCGCCGCCTACGGAGCCTTCCTGATCCCGAGGATCTTCGGCGGCCAGATCGAGGCCGAAACGCCCGAATACGCCATGTACGGATTCATCGCCTATTACGTGAGTTGCCTCGCCGTGAACTGGTGGTTCTACGCGAGAAGGAACGCTGAGATGCCATGCTGACCATCCTCGAGGTCGGCTTCTACGCCGTGGTCGGGCTGCTCTTCGCTCCTCTGCTGGCCGCACTCGCCTGGACGAACGTAGCGGCCGGCAACCTCATCGCCGCCGGGTCCATGGGCTACTACCTGTGGACCGTGCGCCCCGGGCTTCGTCAAGTACTCAGCGGACAGCCAACGGAGCGCGGCGAATGAAGGAGCGGCCGGTGGCCTGGCGAGTCCTGGCCCTCAACACGACCGCGTTCACCGTCTGCTTCGCGTGCTGGATGTTGAACGGCGTGCTCGTGACGTTCCTGGTCGAGAACGGAGTGTTCGACTGGGATGCGGCTCAGATGGGCACGTTGATCGGCATCCCCGTCCTCACCGGGTCGGTCATGCGTCTCCCGCTGGGCATGTTCACCGACAAATTCGGGGGCCGCCCCGTCTACACGGCGCTCATGCTCCTGTGCGCCGTGCCGATGTATCTGCTCAGCCGTGTGGATTCGTACAACGGCTATATGCTCGCCAGCCTCGGCTTCGGCCTGACCGGCACGGCGTTCGCGGTGGGAATCGCGTTCTCATCCGTCTGGTTCACCCGAGAGCGTCAGGGTACCGCGCTGGGCATTTTCGGAGCAGGCAACGCTGGTGCTGCGCTCACAGCGATGGGCGCGCCGAGCGTGCTACGCTGGCTGACCGACGACGGCCAGAACCTCGAGGGCTGGCGGACGCTTCCCGTGTACTACGCGATCACGCTCGTCGTCATGGCGATCCTGTTCTACGTGTTCACCGAAAACAAAAAGCCGGAGGCCGCGGCTCAGCGTACAGTGATGCAAATGCTGCGGCCGCTCAAAGACGTCCGCGTGTGGCGGTTCGGACTTTACTACTTCCTGGTATTTGGCGGATTCGTTGCGCTAGCTCAGTGGCTCGTTCCCTACTACGTGAACGTCTACTCGATGACGATCGTCACCGCGGGACTACTCACGTCGCTCTTCTCACTGCCCGGCGGCGTGATCCGAGCCTTCGGCGGATACCTGTCGGACAAGTTGGGGGCCCGCTCGGTGATGTATTGGACGCTGAGCGTGATCGGTGTGTGCTGCTTGGCCCTCTTCTTCCCGAGGATGGAGATCGAGTCTCCCGGCAGCGGCGTCATGGCGACACGTGGCGGTACGGTGACCGTCGTGTCGGACACCGAGATCCGTGTCGGGGAGGACTTGTATCCGCTCCAGTCGATGGTCCTCAGCGAGATCGACGAATCGGAGACGCACCTCATGCCCGTCATCAGGTCGTGGCACGTGCCGGAGGTCGAGGTGGGCCAGTTGGTTGAGCGCAGATCGCTACTGGCGAGCGGCGTCACCAACATCTTCTTCCAGGCCAACGTGTGGGTCTTCACGATCTTCGTCTTCATCATCGGAATCGCGATGGGCATCGGGAAGGCCGCAGTCTACAAGTACATCCCCGAGTACTTCCCAGAAGAGGTGGGGGTCGTGGGCGGCATGGTGGGTGTCATCGGAGGCCTGGGCGGGTTTTTTTGCCCGATAATCTTCGGATATCTACTCAGGGGCATCGGTCTCTGGACCACGACCTGGATCTTCTTCTTCTTCGTGACGTTGGCCTGCTTGGTTTGGCTTCACATCACGGTCATGCGCATCTCGAAGCGGGAGACCCACATCGAGCAAGTTGGGTGATGCCGGCGTCAGGATCCCGGCTCGGTGAAGCTGGACCCGCACGCAGAGGACCAGCCCCGCTCGCAGGCCAGCGCGTACAACACGCCTGTGTCTCGTTCCTGAACCGGTCCCTTGCTGCCTCTGAGGAGGATGCTCTGAGGAGGATGGGCAGCTCCCCGGAGAGGGGGCGCGCTCTCGCCAACGGCGGAGCGCCCGTCCCCATTGGCTGAGCGGCTGGCGTCAGGCAGTGCGGGGTCACCGACCTGGATCTCCTTCGTCTTCTTCGTGACGTTGGCGTGCCTCCTCTGGCTTCACATCACCGTCGTGCGCATCTCGAGGCGGGAGACCCACATCGAGCTCAGTATCGGTCAGCACCAACACGGCAATGCCAGCGAGTAGGGCCAGGTTGGGGAAAAGGAGCGGGGAAAAGATCGGGGCCCCGTAGAGAAAGTTCTCCCGCATGCCGCCAGGTCCGCGAAGGTCTGCCGCGAAGTGGAGCGCGAAGCCCACAACCCCGACAACGATTTGGAGCGCCAGAACCAGCCCAACGAAGGGCAGGTACCCCCTGTCGTGAGGCTTCGCCAGGGCGACGGCGAGCGTACCGATCGCGAGCGCGCTTGCCACGACGGGAATCCACTCTGACGTGACGAAGAACCCGTTCTGCGCGTGATCGAGCAGCGACAGGATGAAGTTGCCAACGAACCCGCCCAGAGCAAAGAAAAGCACCCACCGGGCCCACTCGGTCGAGCGACGCTCCAGCATACGGTTCGCGAGCAGCAAGAACCCGAGTCCCGCGTACGCGAGCGGTGCCGCGAACGGGGCGGCGTACACGAGGTTTCGAATCGTCTGATACGAGAAGAAGTGGCTGTCGAGGTGCCAGAACATGCCCGCGATGCCGACGAGGATCGCGAGCGTGCCCACCGCCGACCCGACGGGGGACGGCTGCCAGTGCTCTCCCCTCCCCAGGCTGCGTATCACGCCGGGTAGCAGCGCGAGGGCTGCCGCGATCGAGAACACGAACGGAATCCACTCCGCCCAGTGCCGAAACCGGTTGATCGAGTGAGCTACATAGATGTCGAGGCTGAGGAAGGCGAAGTTGGCGAAGATGAAGATCTCGAGAAGCACATCGGCCTCTCTGAGGCGCTTCCGCGCGATCAACGCAGTCCTCTCATCTCCGCGGCAAGCTCCTCCATCTCCACCATCTTGGCCAGAAGCTCGTAGTTCCCATGCCACTGCACGAAGTCCGCACCGCCCATGAACGCGCCGTGCTTGGCCGTGCGTCCGTAGTAGTGCCAGAGGTCGAAGAAGACGAAGTCGATGGAGGCGTCGAACGGCTCGGCCGTGATGAGGCCCTCGTCCGCCAGCTCCGCCATCAGGTCCATCGCCGCCTGCACCTTCTCATTGGTGGAAGTGACGACGGTCTCGGCGGCCTCGTAGAAGGCCTCCACGCGCGGGGCTGTGTGACATTTCTGACACAGCGTCTTCATTTCCGCCTGGCCTTGCAGGTAGGTCGGGCGCCGCTCTGAGATCGGGGCGAAGAGCCACCACGAAAGTCGCTCGGTCACGTCGTGCGTGAACCCCATGCCGTCGAGCCCGCTCATATGGCAGGTCGCGCAGGTCGGGACGGACATGTCCGCCGTGGAGAGCGTCCTCGGGTCGGCGTGCAGGTTCTGTGACGCGCGTTGCGAGTTGAAAAGCACCCCATGCTTGGACTCGTTGTAGATCTCCAGCTGGGAGTGGTCCGGACCCATGTGGCACTGACCGCAGGTGGCGGGCTCCCGGGCCAGCGAAACCGACGCGGAGTGTGCGGAGTGGCACTCGGTACACTTCCCGACGGATCCGTCGAGGTTCGGCCGGCCGATGTCATGACACCCCTGACAGCCCACCTCGGACGCGCTGGCACCTTCCAGAAGCGCCAACGGGTTCGGCGCCCGTCTGACCGCCCCCGGATGCAAAAGCTCGGAAGCGGCGATCACATCCTCGCTGAAGCCGGTGCTCCCAAGTACCGCTGCCCATGCCGGTGCAGCGTGTCGGCTGCGCAAGAACTGGTCGTACTGAGTCGCGTGACACGCCGCGCAGTTCTGCGACGTAGGCATTACGGTGATCGTGAAGCCCCGATGGTCGAGCGGTTCCTGACGGTCGAGCACCTGGTGGCAGTCGAGACACGTCACGCCTCGCCCCGCGTGTACGCTACGCTCGAACTGATGCACGATCCCGCCAGTCTCTTGCATGTGGCACGAAGCGCATCGTCCGGTGGCCCGCACGAAGTCGGCGGACGGCTGGCCCGTCTCCACGGCAGGACGGGCTCGGTTGATCAGCACCGCCGCCAGGATTAGCGATGTACCGAGAAAAACCGCGATGAATACGCTGCGGAACTGCATGAGTCCGGTCGACACAGGTGGGTTGGATCCCTGCTGAGACAATAGCTCGTCAACGGCCGCCACGCCTTCCCCCAGCGACCCAGCGCGACATTGCCTGGGATCGCTGCGGGAAAAACTCCCTACGCTAGCTCGCGGGTAGCTCCCGCTCGCCCGAGTCTGCCCCTACCCTCGATCTTTGACAGGATCTCCTTGCCCAAGGAGGCTTGATGTGTCCGCCATACACCATCATCCGATGGCAGGGTTGGAACTTCTGCGACAGGCCGTGGCCGCAGCCCTTGTTGCCATCTTGGCCCCCGTCGCCTTCGCGGCCTTCATCCTTGCCTGGTTCGCCCTGGCCTTGATCCTGGGACCCTTCCTCTGAAGCTTGGTCGGGTCAAGCCTTCTAGAGGAGCAAGACCCATGAGTCGCGCGGAGAATCGACGTTGGGCACGCAACAGAGACTCTCGTGGCCGCGGAGGACCCGGCCGCAGCCGGCACCCCGCGTGGATTCTGGTCGCGAGCGCTGGGGCAGCATTGCTTGTGCTGGCGGTCATCAGCCAAGTAGGGCGAGGCGGTGCCCTACATCCCACTCCGCGAGTCGTCGAGATGGCATCGCATGTCGTGCCCGACGCGCGATATGCCGGCCAAGCAAGGGCGCGGCAGGCGTACCAGATGGCGGCCGCGGTCCCCGGAGTCCTCGATGGACTCTACTGCTACTGTCGCTGCTCCGAGCACTCGGGCCACTATTCGCTGTTGGACTGCTTCGCGAGCGATCACGCGGCCGGGTGCGACGTGTGCATGTCTGAGGCCGAGATCGCGCATGAGATGACCAGGGAGGGTGCGTCGCTAGGGGCCATTCGAGCGGAAGTGGACAGGACGTACGGGGCCTGAGAGCCCGGTCTCTTCGAACACCGCGATAGGGGCCCTCGTGACGACAGCCTACTTCCTGACCGTGACTCTGCACGTGCTCGCCACGCTCGTGTGGCTCGGTGGCATGCTCTTCTTCGCGCTCATCGCGCCGATCTTGCGCGACATCGAGGACGATGCGCTGAGGGCGAGCCTCTTCGGGTCTCTGGGCCGGAGGCTTCGGACCGTGGGATGGGTGTGTATCGCCGTGCTGCTCGCCACTGGTGTCGGCCAATTGCACTTGCGCGGTTGGTGGGGTGGCGCGTTTTGGGGAACGCCAGGGTTTTGGGGCAGCGCGCTCGGTTCTGCGCTGGCCTGGAAGTTCGGCCTCGTGGCGATGATGCTCACTGTGCAGGGCGTGCATGACTTTTGGCTCGGGCCAGCCGCCGGGCGCGCCAGAGCGGGCTCCGAAGAGGCGCGCTCGCTCCGGATGAGAGCAGCCTGGTTGGCGCGAGCGAACGCGCTCTTCGCATTGCTGCTGGTCTACTTCGCGGTGAAGGTGGCACGGGGCGGGTAGGCAGCTCCGGGTTCCACTCGGCGTCCAGCGCGTCGAATGGAGAGTTGAGTTCCGCCCGCTTGTCGAGGACGCCGCCGGTGGCCATCGGCGGGCCCGTGGGGAGTTTCCCCACCGACCGGTCCATTTTCCTCCCGACATCCGACGGAACGGGCCACCCATAGCTTCTCAATGGGCCAGCAGCCGTGAGGCTGTACATACAAACCGACCCTCTGCAGGGGGAAGGAATGGCGATGAAGCTACCGACCATCGGCGCGGGTGCGACGGCAGTCGACAGGGTGGCGGAGGAGTGAATTTCCCCACGGACGGTTCATCCTACTCCCGCTAACTGAGTCGCGGCGATCTCACTTTCTTCAGGCAGCTGCCACCGAGGTGGCTAATGTCGGCCCAGTCTCGCTGGCTGAGGTCCCGGGCGCACTACCGGAAGTGGCAGGCGCAGCCCCGTGACGGAGGTGATTCGATGGACGACCAAGGTTGTACCCGGATGATAAGACTCGAGCGGGCTCTTTCTGAGGGCGATAGCCGGGGCGGTCACGATGACGAAGCTGGCAGAGTTGATCTGGCTACGAGGCGGTGGGCACGGAAGTGGTGGATCCGTGTGTGGACGTGGATTCTCCTGGCGGGTTGCGCCACGGCGCCGGCCAGCCGGCGAGACCCGCTCCCATGTCCCGTGGTCCTGGTCGAGAACCAAACTCTCGAGAATGTGGTCGTCTACCTCGAGTCACCCAGGCGTCGGTTGGGGATCGTCGAGGGGTTTGCCTCTGAGAGCCTCGAGGTGTGCGGCGTGCTCGCGGCCCCGGCTTTCGAGGTGCACGCCGTCGGTGCCCGGTTCGATCATGTGATTCGGGGTCACGGCAGTTGGATGTATCCGGGCGACAGCTACACGCTGGTCGTGGGACCGACACACGGCCTGTCCTATCTGATACTCTCCGACACATCGCACTAAGGGTGCCCTTATCGGGCTCAGCGTGGACACCATCGACTCGATTCGATTCATCAGCGCGGCCGTAGCTACGGCACGGTGGGGCGTGGGCCACGCTCGTGGAGTGATCCAGGTGGTGACCACGCCGGGACTCCCTTGAGCGCGAAAGTCGTTCGCGTGAAAACACGTCGCTTGGCCGCAGCAGGACTCGTCGGGGCCGTGATCCTCGTTGCCGCGTGCGGGCCGCTCCGTAAGGGAGAGAGCGCCACGAACCGCAACGGCGTCAGCCACGAGCGTGGCGGCTTCGTGCTTTCAGGCAGGGCGCTCGAAGACGGCCCAGGCTCGGTGCTCGCGGCGATGGAGGGCAAAGTGCCGAACTTCCGGTTACGGCGGAACTCGGGGGGGTGCCCAGTCGTGACCCTGCGGAGCGCAGTGACCTTCCAGGGCGTGGTGAATCCGCACGTATACGTCGACGGAACCCACGCGCACGGTCTGATTCTCGTCTTCATGCGATCGGGATAGATCAGAAGAAGCCCCCCGGAGCGAGGCTCCGGGGGGCTTCGTGCGCCTTGGCGCATTGGTGGTCGGCGTCAGTTGATCTGCCACCACACAGGAGTCACGAGGTCGAGGCCACCGCCCTGCCTGGAGACCGCAGCGGCGAGGTTGGCCGCGTTCAGCGACTGTTCCAGGTCCGGATACTTGAACCGCACCGGGATCCTGCTCAGCGTCAGATCGGGACCCGCCTGCAGGGCCGGAAGGCCGGTCCGGCGCACGTGGGCCCACGCCTCGCTTCCGTTCATGAAGAGCCCGATCCACTGCTGAAGCTGGATCTGCTCGAGACCGGTCGCGGCGTCGTATGCGACCACGGGTTGTGCCAGGTAGGCGTCGATCTCCACGGTCGTCGGCGAGTTGGCCGCACTGTACTGCGTCATGTTGGCGCGGATGCCGTCGGCATAGAGCGTGGCCGGGTCTCCCGCGATCCACCCGCGGTGCGCGGCCTCAGCCGCCAGCAGCATCACCTCGGAATACGTCATCACCGCGGTGGGCGTCGCGGCCCCGCCGGAGCGCCAGTGGTTACCGATGCGTGAGTACCAAGCCAGCGACAGCTCCGGCGTGATGTCACCGTTCTGGAGACCGCGGTACTCGCCGTCCTCCGTAGCCGGTTCCGCGTACAGCGCGAGGCGCGGGTCAGCCATCGACTTCAGCGTGTCCACCATGGTGGCACTGATGCCGTGGTCGTCACGTCCCTGCCAATCCTCGAAGAGAGGATTGCGGTAGGGCGAACCCGGCCAAGAGAGCATCGCGTTGTCGTCGTTGCTCAGGAAGCCGCCGGCGTTGTACGCCGCCACGAACTCGGATCGGGCTGTGGCCGCGTCGACTTCGGACATCCGCATCGCGAGACGCATGCGCAGCGAGTTGCCGAATCTGCGCCACTTCTCCATGTCGTCCCCGTACAGGACGTCACCGGATCCTAAAACGGAGGATCCACTGGACAACATGGCCGCTCCGCCCCCGAGCGTCTGCAGGAGACCGGCATAGACCTGCTGTTGCGTATCGTACGCCGGCGTGGTGACTCCGTCCGCCCCCGCTAGTGCTTCGGAGTACGGTAGGTCGCCCCACAGGTCCGTCGCGATGTGGAAGATCCAACTCTTCCAGATCATGCCTACGCCCTCGATGTTGGCGTTTCCGATCTCCCGGCCTTTGTCGATTACCATCTGGATGTCGGCGAGGGAACCCGCGTAGTAGCCGTCCCAATACGCCTGCATGCGGCTGGCACGGACGATTCCCTCTTCCTCGTCCGGGTACTGGAGCTGGACTGCGTGCTGTGGCCAGATGGCCGTGTGAGACAGCATTTGGCTGCTGCCGAACGTGGCTTCCACGGAGGCGCGGATCGCCTGAGGCAGCAGGAACTGTGCGCCGACGTCGGTCGGCGCGTTGGGGTTCAGGTTGATCTCGGTCAATCCTTCGTCACAAGCACTCATCACCAGCACGAGACCGGCGACCAGTACCCGCTTGGTTAGCATGGCTCTGTTCATGATTGTCTCCTGGCTCACGGCTGGATGGAGATGGAGAAGCCGAGGCTTCTGGCGGACGGGAACTGCCCGAACTCGATGCCTTGCACGTTGCTGGCGTCGAAAGCGGTCTCCGGATCGATGTTCGGCATGTTGGGCGCCCACAGGAACAGGTTACGGCCGATCACTGCGACACTCCCACTGGAGAACCCGAAGCGGTCCAGGACTCCGTCCGGCAGGCTGTAACCGAGGCGGAGCTCGCGCAGCTTGAAGTACGTCGCGTCGTTTATGCCCGCTTGCTGATTGCCCCAGTTACGACCGAAGTAGCTCTCCGGACATACCATCACGTCGTCGACGCCGTCGCCGTTGACGCTGCCGTCCGGCATGATGCCGTCCACGATGATGCCCGGATCACAGAAGTCGTCCTCCCGGCCCCTGAGCGTAGACTCGAGCACCCCCGCATACTCGCCGAACCAGTTCGTGACCGAGAAGATGTCTCCGCCCCTCTGGCCGTCGACCAACACGCTCAGGTCGAGAGGCCCGTAGCTGAACCGGTTCTGGAAACCGCCGAACCAGTCCGGGTTGTAGTTGCCCAGGATCCGCCGTTCCGGATCGGATCGCGGCCGTCCACGGGAATCGAGCAGCCAGGTGCCGTTCTCGTCGGTCAGGTAACCGTTGCCGTACATCACGCCGTAAGGCTCACCCTTCCGAGCCTCGATGTTCATGCTCCAATACGTGCCCAGAACCAAGGTCTCGAGGTCGCCGTACAGGTTCTTGACCTCGGAGTTGTTCTTGCTCCAGTTGAGCGTCGCGTCCCATTGGAACCCGTTCTCGAGGCGAACCGGCGTGGCCCGCACCAGGAGCTCGTATCCCCAGTTTTCGACCTCACCCGCGTTGAGTACCTGGTTCGTGAATCCGCTCGTCGCCGAGATCTGCACACCGAGGATCTGGTTCTTCGTATTGCTGCGGTAGTGCGTGAGCACGAAGCCCAAACGCTCGTTGAAGAGTCCGATGTCGGCGCCGAACTCGTACGCTGTGGTCTCTTCAGGCTTCAGCCCGAGGTTCGGTAGCTCGTTCGGCACCGCGAACATCGGTACCGAGCCAAACGCCTGTTGAGCGTTGTAGACCGACGTCATCTGGTAGGGGTTCGTGTCGTTCCCGACCCGCGTCCAGCTCGCGCGGATCTTACCGGAGCTGAACACGTCGCTCTCGAGATCGAGCGCGTCGCTGAAGACGAACGCTGATGAGACCGAGGGATAGAAGTACGAGCGATTGTCCTCGGGAAGAGTGGAAGACCAGTCGTTGCGGCCCGTGAGATCGACGTTGAGATAGCCGCGGTAGTTGAAGCTCGCTAAGGCGTAAACGCTCCTCACCTTCTTGTGCGACTCGAAGTCCGTGGGGTTTGGCGTTTCGGACGCGTTGTCGATCGTGTAGATGCCGGGCGCCGTGAGCGCGCCGACCGACACTCCGGACGTCTCGTAGTCGTTCGTCCGGATGTTGCCGCCGGCGGTTACGTCCAACGACACATCGGGCGTGAGCTGCCGGGCCGCGGTCAAGATCATATCGGCGTTCGTCTCAGAACGGAAAATCGATGTCTGAGTGAAGCCGCCGTCACCCGCGTCATCGAGACTGTTGAACGCGGTGACCTTCTTGCGGTTCTCCCGATACCAGTCTCGACCGACGCGGCCGGTTGCGGTGATCCAATCGTTGAGCTGATACGTCGCGGACACGTGACCGAGCAGCCGGTCCCGCTGGTCCTCGTTGGTGTTGACCAACTGCTCCCAGAATGGGTTGTTGTGGTAGTTGTAGTTCCAGTTGTACTGACCGCCGTCGGGGTCGCAGGAGCTCATCTCGGTCCCTGTGCAGCGGAAGTTACGTAGAGCGTCCATGTCGACTTGGCGCCCGAACCAGATGAAGCTCTGCATCGGATTGTCCTCGTCGTACCCGGTGCCCATACGGTTTTCGCCCTGCTGAGTCGAATAGTTGAGCGATGCTTGGGTCGAAAGCCGGTTCGATACCGTCGTGCCGCCCTTGAGCGCCACACCCACTCGGTCGATGGCTTCGCCTGGCGCCATTCCTTCGACCATCATGTTGCTCAAGGACAGGCGCACGTTGCCGCGTTCGCTCGCCTGCTCGAACGACAGGTTCGTGTGCGAGGTCAGGCCGGTGCGGAAGAAGCTGCGCACGTTGTCGGGCTGTGGCAGCCATGGCTGATTCGGCCCTGTAAACTGGTCGATGAGGCGGCCGTCCATCTTCGGCCCCCAACTCTCGTCGACGAAGTCCCAGGTCCCGGCGCCCGCACCGTCCACGAAGCGGAACTCCCCATCGACCCCTTGGCCGTAGACGTTCTGGTAGCTCGGGAGGCGGAGCGGGTTCTCGGTCGTGAAACTCGACGTGATCGAAAAGCCGCGCGAGGTGCGGCCGGACTTGGTCGTGATTACCACGGCCCCGTTCGATGCACGCGAGCCGTAGAGTGCCGCGGCGTTGGGGCCCTTGAGCACGCTGATCGACTCGATGTTGGCCGGGTCGATGTCCTGGATCGCATTGCCGTAGTCGATGCCGCCGTACCCCGTGTTCCGTGGAGCCGAGTTGTCGACCGGCACGCCGTCCACGACGAACAAGGGCTGGTTGTCCCCGGCGATGGAGCTCGCGCCACGGATCACGATGCGTGACGAGCCCCCGGTGGGCCCAGCTGCTGTGACGTGCACGCCCGCGATCCGACCTTGCAGAGAGTTCACGAGGTTGATCTCGGGCACTTCGGTGAGCTGGGCACCACTAATGTCCTGCACCGAATAGCCGAGGGACCGCTTCTCCCTCTGAACGCCGAGCGCGGTGACCACGATGCCCTCGAGCCCCAACGCCTGCGGCTCCAGGACGACCTCCATGTTGTCGGAGATCAGCATCTCGACCGACTTGAAGCCGATGTAGGTGAAGACGAGGTGTGTGGATCCCTCCGGAACGGGCAGTGAGAACCGACCCTGCGCGTCCGTTAGGGTTCCCCGAGTCGTGCCCATGACCATGATCTGCACGCCGGCCACGGGTTGTGACGAGCCTCCATCCGACACGAGTCCAGACACCGTGCGCATCTGGGCTTGCAGAAGCCCAGGCACGGCGAGGAACACGGCCAGGAGGAGCACTTTCGTACTAGTGAGACGGTTCATACGCCCCCTCTTGAGTGGAAGTAAGGGAGGGTCGATGAATTTGCCCTACCGTCGCCCCGGACTGCGTCCCGAGCCGACATCGAGCACGATTGTTTCTTAGTGACATGACGACTGCGGCTGCCCTCAGCAGGAGCGGTGGATCGCTTGTCGTGCGCCGGCCCGGCAGCGCCGCGGGCCGGCACACAACCAAGAAACGCTACCGGTTCCCTTCGTTGCACGATGCCGGGAATCTCCCGGAGGTTGTGTGGGGAATTGTGCCGAGTGAGGCGGAAACGTGGGACGCCGTAGCCCATCATCTCGAGCGCTGTCACCAGGGCATTGGCAATCGCACGACCTGGGCCACGACCTGAAAAAGAGTGATGTCTCCAGGCCGATCCGATGGCATCGCAACGGGACGGGTGGATGATCACGCCACGATTCCGTATTATTGGGGACCCTCCCGCCGACGCTCGAATGTCCATGAGCTCGGAGGGGTGGGTCATGCCTGAACACATCACCCGTGCCACGCCAGCGGAGGACCGGGCCGCCGCATGGCGGTCTCGCCTCTCGATCTTCGTGGCCGGCATCCTCGTGTTCGAGACCCTCTCGGGGTTCTCGATCTGGCTGCTCCCCTTCGGCGTCCCGAACCAGATCCTCGTTCTGCTTCACACGCTGGGAGGGCTCGCGTTTCTGGCTCCCTATCTCGTGTACCAGTGGAAGCACTGGCAGCGGTACCGGAATCGGGCGCTCTCCCACTATTCCGTAACCGGGTACGTCGCGTTCGCGGCGATCGTGCTCAACGCGCTCTCCGGCGTGATCCTCGCGGCGCAGGCCGTCTTCGGCACGCGCATCTCCTACGTCTGGGACGACGTACACATCGTCACGACCGTCGCGGTGGTCGCGTTTGTCGTACCGCACGTGGTGTTGCTCTTCCTGCGCTCCGCCAAGGCGACCTTCGCCGGTGCGGACCTGGTACTCGCCGCCGAGCGACGCTGGGTGGCCGGAACCCTCGGTCTCACCGCCGTCGGCTTCTCGGCGCTGCTGGCCTTCGCTTGGATGTACACGCCGGTCGAGTGGGTCGATCGGTTCCCGGAGGACTACGTGATCGAGGAGGGCCGGACGCCGTTCAGCCCGAGTCTCGCAATGACGGAGACGGGGGGAGCGTTCGACGAGCGCACCCTCTCGGGGAGCGAGGGGTGTGGGAGCTCGGGTTGCCACGAGCAGATCTACGAGGAGTGGTCGATCAGCGCGCACCGCTGGTCGTCGATGGACCCGGCGTTCCAGGTCATCCAAGAGCTCATGGCGACGCAGAACGGACCGGAGAGCACGCGCTACTGCGGTGGGTGCCACGATCCCATCTCGCTCTTCGCGGGCACGAAGAACATCTTCAACGAAGAGCTCTCGTCGCTGCGAGGGTACAACGAAGGCGTGTCCTGTCTGGTCTGCCACTCGGTCCGCGAGACCGACCTCCAGGGTAACGCCGCGTACACGGTGGCGAAGCCCGATCGCTACCTGTTCGAGCTCGCCGAAGACGGGGCCGCGAAGTTCGTTTCCGATTTCCTCATTCGCGCCTACCCGAGGCACCACGTCGCAGAGCTGTCGAAGAGCCTGTTCAAGACCCCCGAGTACTGCGCCGCCTGCCACAAGCAGTTCATCGACGAGGAATTGAACCAGGTCGGTTGGGTGCAGCTTCAGAACCAGTACGACAACTGGCGCAACAGCAAGTGGAACCCGGAGGACGACCCCGAGAACGTGGTCGAGTGCCGCGAGTGCCACATGCCTCTCCAGGCCTCGAAGGACCCGGCGTCCGGGGACGCGCTCGACTCGTACCGATCGCCCGATGACGGAAAGCACCGCGATCATCGGTTCATCGGGGCAAACGCGTTCATTCCAGAAGTTCTGAAGCTCCCGGGTTGGGAGGAGCACAAGCGCCTCACGGAGGAGTGGCTCCAGGGCCGTCGCGAGATCCCGGAGATCGCCCACAAGTGGGCGAGCGGGCCGGCGGTCTCCGTCACGATCCAGGTGCCGGACACGGTCGGAGCCGGAGAGGATATCCGCATCCGCGTCGTGTTGGAGTCGAACAAGGTCGGTCACGACTTCCCGACCGGGCCGCTCGACATCATCCAGTCCTGGATCAACATCGAGGTCACCGACGACGCGGGCGCCGTCGTCTTTTCGAGCGGCGCCGTCGATGAGGACAACTTCATCGAACCGGGCGCGTTCATGCTCAAGGCAGAGCCGGTCGACCGCTACGGAAACCTGATCGACCGCCACAACCTCTGGGAGATGGTAGGCGTCCGGTACCGACGCGCCCTCTTCCCGGGGTTCAGCGACGTGGCGAACTACACCGTGTCGTCCGTTCGGCCCGGCTCGCTACACGTCCGAGCCTCCCTCGACTACCGGAAGGTCGATCAGTACCTGCTGAACTTCGTTTTCGGCGACGACACGGAGCTCGAGTCGCCCATCATCCGGATGGCCACCGACGAACGGACGATCCACGTGCGGCCCCGCGCGGCTTCCGACGGGGAGGTGCAACATTAGCAGGCTATCGAAGCGCCGGCGGCTCATATGGAAGACCTCGTTGCTCGGCTCGATACCGGTACTGCTCGTCACCGGTTTCCTGCTCGGTTCGCGCTTGCGTGAACGTGCGACGTACGTGCCCGACCAGAGCGCCGAAGGAATCACGAGCGCTCTGGACCGGTCGGGAGGAGGCGCTGAATCGGGTCTGCTCTTCACGGACGTGACGGCCGAGGTCGGCATCGACTTCAATCACTTCCCGCACGAGCGGACGAGCCAGATCCCCGAGGACATGGGACCCGGTGCCGCGTGGGGTGACTACGATGGAGACGGCTTCCCCGACCTGTTCCTGGTGAATTTCGCTGCGCCCATCGGGACGCCGCCCGCCGAGCTCGAGGCCTCGGGCGACACCGATCGCCTGTATCGGAACCGCGGTGACGGCACCTTCGAGGACGTCACGCTCGCCGCGGGAGTCGGGCGCGCGCACTACGGGATGGGGGCAGCATGGGGGGACTACGACGCGGATGGCGACCTCGACCTGATCGTCACCTCATGGGGCGACATCGTGCTCTGGGAGAACGGGGGCGACGGGACGTTCACCGACGTCTCACTCCGGGCGGGCGTGCGAGGACGAGGCTTCTGGACCGGCGCCTCGTGGGCGGACTACGACCTGGACGGCGATCTCGACCTCTACGTCGTCGGCTACGTGCAATACGAGCCGGAGCCCGCCGGCCTGGAAGCGGACGGCAATCGCGACGCCGACTTTCCCTTCACACTGAATCCATCTTCCTACCCGGCCGAGCCGAACCGGCTCTTCGTGAACCGAGGCGACGGGACGTTCGTCGACCTAGCGGAGTCAGCGGGCGTTCGCGACCCCGAGGGCAAGGGAATGTCCGCAGCATGGGTCGATCTGGACCAGGACGGTTGGCTCGACCTGTACGTGGCGAACGACGTTTCGGACAATCGGCTCTACCGCAACCGGGGCGACGGGAGCTTCGAGGACGTGAGCTACAGCGCGCTCGTTGCAGATTACAGAGGTGCGATGGGAATCGCGGTCGGCGACTGGGACGGTGATCTGGATCAGGATCTCTTCATCACCCACTGGATCGCGCAGGAAAACGCGCTCTATACGAGCATGCTCTCGGACCTCGAGGGCTCCGGCGTGGAGGGCACACTTAACTTCGGTGACGATTCGGACCGGCTCGGTCTCGGGCAGATCTCGCTCGACGTGATCGGTTGGGCTACCTCGTTCAGCGACTTCGACAACGACGGCTGGCTGGACCTGTGGGTGGCGAACGGGAGCACGATGCAGGATCGCAAGGACCGGTCCCGACTCGTCCCGATGGACCTACACCTCTATTGGAATCGAGGCGGGGCCGACGGCTTCTTCGAGGTCGGTGAGGCGGCCGGATTCCGCGTCGAGCCCCCCGGCGTCGGACGTGGCGGGGCTGTGGCTGACTACGACCAGGACGGCGACCTCGACGTGCTCGTCATGCACGTAGGCGGGCCCGCGAAGCTGTTCAGGAATGACTCGCAGACCGGTCGTTGGATCGGGTTCAGCGTGGAGGCCTCCTCGGGACATCCCTCGGCTATTGGTGCGCGGGTCATCGCGTTTACCGGAGACCGCGGCTTTCTCCGCGAGGTCGGAGTCGGACCTTCGTACCTGTCGCAGAACGACGCCGAAGTGCGGATTGGGCTCGGGAGTGCGCAGCGTGTGGACAGCGTCGTCGTGACGTGGCCGGGTGGACATCGGGAGGTTTGGCGCGACCTGGCATCCGATCGACGATACCTGCTCCGGGAGGGAGAGCCTCCGAGTCGGCTCGCCGGACGCCTCACGAGAGAGGAGACGCGACGCTTCTGGGAGCTGGACCGCACGGTCCGTCGGGCGTACAACGAAGGCCGCTGGGCAGAGGCGGTCCAGGGCCTGGAACAGATGCTGTCGCTGAACCCCGACCACGAGGACTCGCTGTACGACCTCGGCAACGCGCTCCTGGAAATGCGGCGCTACGACGAGGCTATCGCCGCATGGCGTCGGCTGGTCGGCGTGGACCAGGCGAGCGCCCGCGCATGGGCGCAACTGGGAATCGTCCACACCATCCCCGCCGCCGGCGCTCTGTTCGACCTGCGGGAGGCTCTTCGGGCTTTCGAGGTCGCGTATGACCTGAACCGCGAAGAGAGCAACCCGTTGGTGCTTCGGGGAGAGGCGGCGTTGGCCCTCGGCGATCTGGCCACAGCACGTACTTCTCTCCGGGCCGCGTACCGGATGAACGACCGGGCGGCGTCCGCGCTCTTCTTGAGCGGTTACCTGGAGTGGAAGGACGGGAACGAGGCGCGAGCCGTCGAGCTGCTTTGGCTCACCAAGGGCGCACTGGGTGGTCTGGGGGAGGTGGCAGGCGCCTCGGGGGAGGGAGACACGCGCTCGGATCGGATGACCGAGGCCCGCCGGATCGCCGCCGGCCGCCGGTTGTTCGCTGAGTGCCTGGATGCGGTCGCGACCGAGTCGACCATTGCCCCGGACCAGGCATATCCTTGCGTCGACCGCGCGCGAGCGGATCTCACGCAACGATAGCCTCAGTCCCCCATAGCCATGACTGAGTACTCCGGGCGAGAGGCGTCCGCAACTCCGCAGCAGCTTCGCGCGGCGGTCGCCGAGGGTACTCGCGCCACGGTCATGGGTCTGGTGGTGAGTGCCGTGCTTGCCGTCGTCAAGCTGGGCGCTGGAATCCTAGGAAATTCGTATGTCCTGATCGCCGATGGCGTCGAGTCGACCCTGGACATCTTCAGTGCACTTGTGGTATGGGGCGGGCTTCGAGTCAGCGGTGCACCACCGACCGATAGATTTCCATACGGGCAGGGGAAGGCAGAACAGCTGGCTGCGCTCGCTGTGGCGACGATGTTGCTGACTGCCGCGGTGGGAATCGCGTTGGGTGCGCTGCGAGAGATCGTCGTCCCGCACGAAGCACCGGCGGCTTTCACACTTCCCGTACTTGCCGGAGTCGTGATCGCGAAGGAGGTGACTTATCGAATCCTGCGCTCCAAGGGTCGAGAGTTGGGCAGCCAGGCGCTGAGTACAGATGCTTGGCATCATCGGTCTGATGCGCTGACGTCTCTTGCCGCGTTCGTAGGGATCTCGATTGCGTTGCTGGGGGGCGGCGGTTTTGAGAGTGCGGACGACTGGGCCGCGTTGTTGGCGTGTGGCGTAATCGCGTGGAATGCCGTTCGCCTGCTCCGGTCAGCCGTGCGGGACGTGCTCGATGTCGCGGCCCCCGGAGATATTCACGCGCGAATCCGACAACTCACGGAGGCTGTGCCAGGCGTTGAAGGAGTCGATGTCCTGAGGGTCAGGCGAAGCGGGCTGGTGTTCCTGGCTGATATTCATGTTGAAGTGGACGGCGGTTTGCCAGTCCGGGAGGGGCACGCGATCGCTCATCGCGTCAAGGACCGAATACTTCAATCAGAGCTGCCCGTTCTGGATGCGCTGGTTCACATCGAGCCGAATACGTCGCGTAGGCACCACCGAAAGATTTGAGGGAGGTACGCGGTCCCGCGAGGGAGCCGCTGCCGGTCGCTTCGATCCTGAAGGCTTCTTCATCTCCATCTCACCGGACCTTCACGTATCCGAGGGCAACTTCCGTTCAGTCATGACGGACCTCCTTCGAGAGCATGCCCGTGAGATCTCAGGAATTTGCCCGGTGCCTGACCGCAACTGCGGTCACGCTTCTGCTCAGTGGGCCGCTGGCCGCCCAAACCGCCCACACCGCACTCCACCTCGACGAAGTCCTGGAGCTGGTTAGGGACCGGAATCCGCGTCTGCAGGCCCTTCAGTCTGCCGCCGAGGCTGCGACCTATCGAGAGCCGGAGGCGTCGACGCTACCCGACCCGACGCTGCAGCTCGGCATAATGAACTTCGGCGTGCCGAATCTGAACACAGATATGGCCATGTCGATGGCCCCGTCGGTCCAGCTCATGCAGATGGTGCCGTTCCCCGGGAAGCTGTCGCTCAAGGGCGAGATCGCCGCATACGGGACGGAGATGGCCTTCGCGACTGCGGACGAGGCATGGTGGAACGTACGTGGGCAGGCGTCCTCGCTCTTCTTCGATATCTATTCGCTGGACCGGCGGATCGGAGTCATGCGGGAGACGCTGGCGCTTCTGGAGGACTTCCAGCAGGTTGCGAAAGCGATGTACTCGGCCGGTACGGGGCGTCAAGCCGACGTGCTCAGAGCCGACGTCGAGGTCGCGCGCGTCGATGGCGACATTCGCCAGATGCAGGCGTTTCGCATTGCCAAGGCGGCCATGCTCAACGGAGTCCTGGATCGGCCCTCGGATGCCACGGTGGCGTCTCCGGCTCTGGGCGACCTGCCCCTGGACGTCCCCGATCGTGATGAACTGCGTGCCTCGGCTGCCCAGAGCCGACCCATTCTGGCCCGGGCGCGGCTCGGTGTGGCCCAGGCCCAATCACTATCGGCGCTCGCCGACCGTCAGATCTGGCCGGACCTGACCTTCGGGTTGTCGTACGGACAGCGCGATCGCGGTGGCGGCACCGAGCGCATGGCCAGTGCGATGTTGGGCTTCAGTCTTCCCATACACGCGGGGAAGCGCCAATACGCGCTCCGCGATGAAGCGGCCGCAATGGAGCGACTGGCCGAGGCAGAGCTGTCCAGTCGTGAGGCCGAGGTGGACGCCGACATCGGAGTACTGCTGGCCGAGTTGACCCGAGCCAGGAGCCTGGCCGAGCTGTACCGGGACGAAGTCATCCCAGAGGCGCGCGCCACGGTGGAGTCGGCGTTCTCGTCCTACAGAGTCGGGGCGGTGGACTTCCTGACGCTCGTCGATGCGCAAATGACCGTCAATCGATATGAAGGGGAGCTCTTCACGCTCCTCGGCGACTACGGGAAGGCTTTCGCCACGCTCGAGTCGACGATCGGCCGAGCACTCCCGAGATCAGGACCCGTCCTTACGGAGGAACGATGAGCACGCCCAAGCAGATCGCACTGTCCGTGTTCGTCGTTGTGGCGGCGGTGGCGGTAGTGACGTTTCAGATTCGCTCTGGCGAGCCTGCCGCCGAGCAGGCGGTGGGCGGGGAGCATGACATGGCGGCGATGACGGCCGGGGGCGGGGACATGCAGCCGGTCGTGCTGGACGCGGAGGCAGCTCGGCTAATCGGTGTCACGTTTGCCTCGGTGGAGCACAGAGTGCTTCCCGGCTTCGTCCAGACCGTGGGTACGGTCGTATACGACGAGACGCGTCTCACGACGGTCAGCCCGAAGGTCGAGGGCTGGGTCGAGCACCTGTACGTCGACTTCACGGGCGCGCCGATTCGTGAGGGCGAACCGCTCATGGAGATCTATAGCCCGGCCCTCGTGTCGGCGCAGGAGGAGCTCCTCCTCGCGGCGCGGCTCGTCCGTGAAGCCAAAGCGGGCCGGCCGCTCACGAACGCGGAAGGGCTTCTGGCCTCCGCTCGGCGACGCCTCGCGTACTGGGATATCCACGAGGACGAGATCCGTCGCATAGAGGAGCGCGGCGAGCCCTCCAAGACGCTCACGCTGCGCTCGCCGGCGACCGGAATCGTGGTGGAGAAGAACGTCGTCGTGGGCGACCGCATCATGGACGGCATGACCGTGTATCGTATCGCCGACCTCTCTCGCGTCTGGATCGAGGCCGACATCTTCGAGAAGGACCTCGCGCTCGTGAGAGAGCGCCAGGGTGCCCTGATCTCTTTCCAGGCATACCCGGGGCAGGTCTTCACCGGGCGCGTCACCTATGTCTATCCGACGGTCTCGGTGCGGTCGAGAACCGCACGCGTCCGTTTGGAGCTGCCCAACCCGGACCTCGCGTTCAAGCCCGGGATGTACGCCCAAATCCGACTCGAATCACTCCCGACGCCGGCGACTCTGGTGGTCCCGCGTAGCGCGGTCATCGTGACGGGAGAGCGCGCGTTGGTCTTCGTCCAGGAAGCCGACGGAGCGTTGCTGCCGCGGGAGGTCCAGCCCGGTAGGACAGCGGGCCGGTACATGGAGATTCTGTCGGGGCTCGAGATGGGTGAGCGGGTCGTCTCGTCGGCCGCGTTCCTCGTGGACGCCGAGTCCAATCTGGGCACGATGACCGGCGATCTGGACATTACGGACGACGCCGGCGGAATGGAAAGCATGGACCACTCCGGGAGCGACACCCTGTCCATGGAGCCGGACACGGCCAAGCCGAGCCGCGAGACGTCCCACGAAGGGCACGAGGAGTAGGGAATCGTCATGCTGAAGCGCATCATCGAAGCGTCAGTCAGGAACAGGTTTCTCGTCCTGGTCTTCGCGCTCTCCGTGGCCGCCGCCGGTGTCATGGCCATGCGGAATACGCCGCTCGACGCGATTCCGGACCTCTCGGACGTTCAGGTCATCATCCGGACCGACTATGCGGGCCAGGCGCCGCAGATCGTTGAGGATCAGGTCACGTATCCGGTGGCCTCGGAGATGCTCAAGGTTCCGGGTGCCCAGACGGTCCGTGGCTACTCGTTCTTCGGTACGTCGTTCGTCTACATCATCTTCGAGGACGGAACCGACCTCTATTGGGCGCGGAGCCGGGTCCTCGAGTACCTGTCCTCGATCCGCGGACGCCTCCCCGAGGCGGCCCAGCCCTCGTTGGGTCCGGACGCGACGGGACTCGGATGGGTCTACCAATACGTGCTGTTAGACACCACGGGGACCATGTCCTTGGCGGACTTGCGGTCCTATCAGGACTGGTATCTACGGTACCAGCTCACGGCGGTGCCCGGCGTCAGCGAAGTCGCCACGGTGGGCGGGTACGAGCAGGTCTACGAGGTGACGGTGGACCCCATCAAGCTTCGCGGCTTCGGTATCCCCGTGACTCAGGTGATCGCAGCCATCCGGGCCTCGAACGAGGATGTCGGGGCGATGGTCCTCGAGTTGGCCGAGCGGGAATACATGATTCGCGGGCTCGGGTACCTCGAGGGGCTCGAGGACATCGAGAAGGTCGTCGTCAGCGCTACCGATCACGGCACTCCCGTGCGCGTGGAGGATCTGGCGACGGTCCGTCTCGCGCCGGACGTGAGGCGCGGGGTCGCCGATCTCGACGGTAGGGGCGACGTGGTTGGCGGTATCGTCATCATGCGCTACGGTGAGAACGCGCTGGCCACGATCGACCGCGTGAAGGCCAAGCTCGCGGCGATCGAGTCGGGATTCCCGGAAGGGCTGGTCATCAGGCCGGTGTACGACCGCTCGGATCTGATCCACAGGGCCGTCGACACCCTCAAGGAAAAGCTCCTCGAGGAGTCGCTCGTGGTGGCGCTGGTCACCGTGATCTTCCTGGTCCACGTGCGCAGCGCGCTCGTCGTGATCCTCACGCTGCCTCTCGGCATCCTGATGGCGTTCATCGCGATGCGCGGGCTCGGCCTGGGAGCCGACATCATGAGCCTCGGTGGTATCGCCATCGCCATCGGTGCGATGATCGACGCCGCGATCGTGATGGTCGAGAACATGCACAAGCACCTGGAGCGCGCCATCGACGAGAAGCGACGACGAGCGAAGGAGCTGGGCGTCTCGATTCCCGGCGATGAAGGAGGAGATTACCTCCACACCCGGTTGTTGACGTCGAAGGAGCGCTGGGAGGTGGTCGTGCGGTCCTCCAAGGAAGTGGGTCCTGCGCTCTTCTTCTCCCTGCTCATCATCACCGTGTCGTTCCTCCCCGTCTTCAGCCTGGAGGCCCAGGAAGGTCGACTCTTCAAGCCGCTGGCGTGGACCAAGACGCTCGCGATGGCGAGTGCGAGCTTGCTCTCCCTGACCCTGGTTCCCGTGACGATGGGGCTGTTCATCCAGGGACGGATCCATAGGGAGCACAAGAATCCGGTCAACCGGGTCCTCATGTCGCTGTACCGTCCGATTCTGGAGACCGTGCTCAACTACCGCTGGCCGGTCATCGCGGTGGCGGTGGCGGTGCTCGTGCTGACGGTATTACCGCTTCGTCGCCTGGGTTCGGAGTTCATGCCGCCCCTCAACGAAGGCACCATCCTCTTCATGCCGACCACCCTTCCCGGGGTCAGCGTTGCGAAGGTCCAAGACATACTGCGGGTTCAAGACTCGATTCTCGCGACGTTCCCCGAAGTCGAGAGCGTTTTCGGCAAGGCCGGCCGAGCCACGACGGCCACGGATCCAGCTCCCCTCTCGATGATCGAGACGACCATCGTGCTGAAGCCAGAGGAGGAATGGCGCCCGGGGATGACGCAGGAGACGCTGATCGAGGAGATGGACGCCGAGCTTCGCATGGCCGGTGTGACCAATTCCTGGACGATGCCCATCAAGGGACGCATCGACATGCTCGCGACCGGAATCCGAACCCCGGTGGGCGTGAAGATCTTCGGTCCGGAGCTGGCCGTGCTCGAGAGACTCGCGACCGAGGTGGAGGCGGCGGTGCGGACCGTTCCGGGCACTCGGTCGGCCGTCGGAGAGCGGGTCGTTTCCGGGTCGTATCTGGACATCGACATCGATCGCGACGCGGCGGCCCGATACGGGATCAGCGTCGCGACGATTCAGATGGTGATCGCATCGGCGGTGGGTGGCATGAGCATCACGCGGACGGTCGAGGGGAGAGAGCGCTACTCCGTGCGCGTGCGCTATCCCCAGGAGCTTCGGGACCAGCCCGAGAAGCTGGCGGAGATTCTGATTCCGGTCGGATCCCGGAGCACCGGCATGGATGACATGGTCACACCGGCCACGATGGCCGGGATCGACGGGATGGCGCCGACCGCCTCGATGGGCGGGAGTAGTGCCATGGGGGTCGCGCAGATCCCACTCGGGCAGGTCGCTGAGATCCGCATCGTGGATGGCCCCATGGTGGTGAAAACCGAACAGGCGGTCCCCACGGCGTGGGTATTCGTGGACGTCGAGCAGAGCGACCTGGGCTCCTACGTCGCGGCCGCTCAGGAGGTGGTGTCCCAGATGGTGGAGCTCCCGCCGGGCTACACGCTCACCTGGTCCGGGCAATACGAGTACATGCAGCGGGCCCAGGAGAAGCTGAAGGTCGTGGTCCCGGCGACACTGCTCATCATCTTCCTCCTCCTCTACATCAACTTCGGGGCCTTGGGCGAGACGCTGATCGTGATGCTCACTCTCCCGTTCAGCCTCGTGGGCGGCGTGCTGATTCTGGCCGTCCTCGGCTTCAACTGGTCCGTTGCCACGGGAGTGGGCTTCATCGCTCTCAACGGTGTCGCGGCGGAGATCGGGGTGATCATGCTGCTCTACCTCGGCAATGCATGGCGCGAACACAAGCGGAGGGAGCCGAGCGTCGCCTCCCTGCGGGAAGCCATCATGCAGGGGGCGGTGCTCCGCGTCCGTCCCATCATCATGACGGTCACGGCGATCGTGGGCGGTCTGCTGCCGATATTCTGGGGCCACGGCGCCGGAGCGACCGTCATGCGCCGAATTGCGGCGCCGATGGTCGGTGGCATGATTTCGGCCACGGTCCTGACCCTCCTCGTGATTCCAGCGATCTACTCACTTTGGCAGGAGGCCGTGCTCCGAGCGGAGGCCCGCGCGTCGTCGCGCGAGCTCGTGACTCTTGAGCCGTTGCCTTCGGGTGCCGATTAGCACAGGGTGCGAAGCGTCGCCGGTCACATCCCAACTACGGAGGTTTCCATGGGCGATTCCGTTTTCGTCGAGCTTTCGCTTCCCTATGCGGAGGCGCTGGACCGTGTCACCGACGCACTGATGGCAGAGGGCTTCGGCGTGCTAACACGAGCCGACCTTCACGATGCCTTCGCCGAGAAGCTCGGTGTGTCATTCCGGAAGTACACGATTCTCGGTGCCTGCAATCCGGCGCTCGCGTTCAAGGCTCTCAACGCGAGTCCGGAGGTGGGTCTCTTCCTTCCCTGCAACGTCACCGTGGAAGAAGCCGGCCCGTCGTCGTCGTTGGTTCGATTCATCGACCCCGCTCTGATCATGGGGCAGGCGTCGTTCGGCGAGCTGCCGGCGATGCAGGAGGTCGCCAAGGAGGCGAAGCAGCGGCTGACCCGGGTGGCCGCCGCGATCCGGTGAACGTCCGTCCCGGCTCTAGCGTCCCGGGCCACTCCCGATCGGCGAAGCCGGCTTCTTCGTAGCCTGGGACGCTTGCCAGCGCATCAGGAGTGCTCGAAGCTCCAACGGCATCACTGAGTTCGTTGGAATGACCGACGCGGACGCCGTCCCCCGCGGCGCTCCTCCTTCCGGCAGGTTGGTCGCCTGAAGAAACGCCAGCACGGCGCCGGCCTGGCTCTTGGTCAGGTTCCCCCGTGCCCTCATGTGGGCGATGATCGCCACCCACTCGTCGTCGGTACGCTCGGTCCCGGATCGCGGGCTATGGCAGCGCGAACAGTTTGCCGCGTAGACCAGGGCTCCCTCACCGATCTTCGCCGGATCCTGCTGGGCCTCCGCGGAGACCGGCAGGAGCAAGACCAGCGCGGCAGCCCACGCGAATGCTCTCTTCGTCATCGTTCTGTTCTCCGTTTGCTTTAGAATCCGTACGCCCACTGGATGTACAGGCGGTCGTCGCGACCCTGGTGGAACTCGTACGCGAACTTCACCGGCACGGTGGGTTCGAGCCAAAAGTTCAAGCCGAAGGCCACTTCGTTGTGGCCCTCGATCACCTCGACGCCGTCCACGGTGCTGTCCACCAACCGACCCCACCGGACGACCGGCTCCCACTGGCCGACCTTCTTCGACGCCTGCGCGTAGAATCCCCCGCGGTTCAGGGTCTCGAAGTGATCATCGCCCTCGAATTCCTGACGCGTGATGACGCCTTCGGTTCGGAACTCGAATCCGCCCCGCCTCCACTCCAGGGAGAGCGCCCCGCCCTTGAAGTCGAGGAAGTTCCCTTCGTCGTACATCGCGTGGAAGCCGGACGCGTACACCTCGAACGACGGACCTTTAACCAGTCCGATGCGCGCCCCGAGCATCTTGTTCTTGTTGTTGTCGGCGAACGACGTGCCAAAGGCCACGGGCGGTGCCGGAACCGCGTCGCCGTGTTCCGGCTCCGATGAAAGGAGTGAGACCTGGGGGGAGGCGTGAACATCATCGTGCCCGTCGTCTCCGGCCGCTTCCTCGGTCGCGATCCGTGGGCCTTGTGTCACGTAAGCCGAGAAGTCGAGCGCCCACTTCGAGGCGAAGGGCTTTGCCCACCGCATCATCACTCCGGCGTCCGACATGATGGGGAGGAGCGCACCCTCGGCGACGCCGCCATGCGCGTGCCCGTACAGCACCGGTGCCGTGGGCAACTTGTTGATCCACGTGGGGTGCTGGCGTTCGCCGAAGATCCCGAACGGCAGCAGGAACTTACCGGCGATGATCTGCACGCTCTCGAAGCCGAGGTAATCGATCTGGGCGTACCCGAGCCCGGTGGTCGTAGCAGCCCCCGAGAGCCCGAACTCCAGTTCGGCCTCGAAGAGGATGTTCCCGCCCATCGTGTACAGAAAGATGGGGCTCACGGAAGCTGAGAAATCGTTGGGGTAGTCGCTGGTCGCGGCCGCTTCGTACGTAGCGTCTCCGTATCCGCTCAGGACGAAGATGCTCTGACCCTGTCCCGCGAGAGAAGTGAATGGCAGGCCGCTGAGACACGCGGCCAGGATCGCCACTCGAATCGTCTGGAATCGCATGGTCGCCTCCTCTAGTGGCTGTCGTCGACATGGACACGGAACGCGGCTGTGTGGTGTGCACCGTGCTCATCCTCGAACTCGATCATAACCTCGTTTTCCCCATGTTCGGCGAACACGTGGTGCGCCTCGTACACACCGGTCGTGTGCTCCTCGGCGCGATGGGACATGGAATCGCCACTATCGATGTGCGAGAGGTGGATGTCCGCGGTCAACCCGCCAATCGAGTGACCGCTCCCGTGTCCGTCCGAGGCCTCCAGAATCCAGAACTTCACCTCCGCCTCGACACCCTCGTGTAGGTGGCCAGGGAAAGTCTCCATCTCGATCCGAAACTCGCCCACCTCCTTGTGGATGCGCTCGACCTCGAGGTGGCCGTCTCGCTCGAAGATGGTCTCGGAGTGGTCCGCACCGTGCCGCTGCGCCACGACCCGTGCCTCGTACTCGCCACTCGAGTAGAACGTGTGTTCGGCGCTGAAGTGGCTGCCGTGGAGCTCCAGCTCTCGCGCCACCCAAATCTCCTCACCCTCGAGCTTGAACTCGACGGCGACGGCCATGAAATCGGTGTCTGATGCCCCGTCGTGACCCGTAATCTCGACCTCGATCTCGAGCTCGGTCAGCGTCGCCAGATGCTGCTCGGAGAAAGTCAGCGCGACGTCGAGCTCCTCCCCGTGATCGTCGTGGGGGGCGAGGACGGGATTGTCCACGCATGCGGCCCCCGTCAGCAGGGCCAGGACTGGCAGCCCCCTTCTGAACGTTGTCGTCATCTCTAGTCTCCTATGGGTTACCGGTCGCCCGGAACGACTTTGATTTGTGCCACCATGGCCAGGGGCTTGATCTTGCGCATGGAGAACCTCTGTGTCAGAACGGGTGGCCGGAATCGGTCGGAATAGGTGACCGGAATCAGTCGGAATAGCTGGCCGGAATGGAGCGGAATCCCCCTTCTGAACGTTGTCATCATCTCTGGTCTCCTATGTGATTACCGGTCGCCCGGAACGACTTCGATTTGCGCCACCATCCCCAAGGGCTCGTGTGGCGTGCACACGTACTTGTAGAGTCCTGGCACGAAGCGCTCGTCTATTTCCACTTCGTAGACATCGCCCTTCTGGATCAAGAACGGACCCATGATCGCGACGCCCAGTTGGGCGTCCGCGGGGACGTCCTTGAATTGCACGTTGTGGGGAGCGACGTCGGCTTGTACGAAGCGCACCACGTCTCCGAGGCGCACCTGGATCTCCGAGGGCTCGAAGCGCCACTGCGTGCTTCCCTTGTCCACCATCTGGACCGTGATCACCCGGGGCGGGTCGTCCCCGACGTCGGGTGCTTCCTTCTGTCCGGGTGGGGCCCAGGCCACGAGTACCAAGGTTACGGCGAGGGCGATCATGCGAGTCATCGTGCGGTTCCCTTTCTCGAGTGGTGTCACTCAAATCAGTGACGCCTTCGAGAGGTGCAACCTGCGTGCCGGGCGTGGGTATAGCCCCTAACCTGTTGTTGTCTACCGTCTTAGGAGGATATGACGCTCCCAGATAGAGCGCCATGGCGGGCCATTTGCCCCAACTACCGAGTCAATTCCGGATGGCGTAGGGTGATTTAACCCACTATGATATACGGTCCAGAGCTTGATCCTCCTGGAGGGAGAAGGACAAGAGGACAACCCGGGGCGCTCGGCCCAGTGCTTGCGTGGGCTCGGACGCATACTCGGATTCGTTGATACGGGCTCCCAGAACGACTTTGCGCACGGATGAAGAACGTACCTGCGAGAGAAGGTGTGCTCAGGAGGCGGCTTCTCGCGGCCTTCCTGGCGGTTTCCCTGGTGCCGTTGTTCGGATCGAACGCCATGGGCTTCCTTCGCTCGCGGGACATTGTGGGAGGCCTGGTCGAACGGTACGTGGCCGGCGTCGCGGACCTCCAGGCGTCGCATGTTCAGGAGCGGATCGAGCAGCAGCGTCTTTATCTGGAGGCCGTCGCGAGCGGCAACCGCTTCCTCCAGGCCGCGGCGGAGCGCGCCACGTCCGCTGCCAATCCCGGCATGAGCACAGCCGCCAGCCCTGAGGCGACGACCGAATACCTGCAGCGCAAGCTCGAGGAATCCGGGCACTTCGACGCATTTGCGCTGTTCGAGCCGGATGGAGTGGCGTACGCCTCATCGAGTGCTGGGCATCCCGTCGAGCAGTGGTCTCCCCATGGAGCCGCGCCGTTCGGGCTGGTTTCCACCGGGCCGGACTCCCCGCCCATGCTGAGGTTCGTCGTTCCGGTCACGGACGCCGGTGGTGCGACTGCGGCTTATCTCGCGGGCACAGTGCTGCTCGGCCGCGGGGAGGGGTTTCTGGACATCCCCGAGCACGTCGCGGGCGCGATCGAGTCGTTTATCGTCGATGATCGGGGACTCCCTGTATTCGTCTCGCATCCCCATGGTCCTCTCCGGTATGACCGCCCGCTGGACAGCCCCCTCGTCGGCGCGCCACCCGGGCGCACGGATCGTTACATCGACAGAGGGGGCGTCGACGTCATTGGGGCGTCGGCCGCCCTGCCTCGTTACTCCTGGCTCTTCGTCACCGAGGTCCCCGAGGCGGATGCACTGGGCGAGCTTCGTGGTCTCCGAAGTCTCTCGTGGGTGCTCGGTGGGGTGTTTTCGCTGATGGTGGTGCTGGCGGGCTGGGGTCTGGCGGGTGGGATCGCGGCGCCAGTCCGCAGGCTCCTCGCCGCAACGCGCAAACTTGCGGACGGTGACCTGGCGGTACGGGTTCCCGAGGGAGGCGGAGACGAGATCGGCGAACTGAGCGAGGCCTTCAATCAGATGGCCACGGAATTGGCGGCAAACCAGGAGAGGATCCAACGACTCCACCGGAGAGAGATCGAGCGCGCCGAGCAGTTGGCAACGGTCGGAGAGCTGGCCAGCGGCATCGCACACGAGATCAAGAACCCCGTCGTGGGAATCTCGAACGGACTCGACCTGGTACTCAGACACGTGGAAGACCAGCCGGATCTCACGCCGATCACCACGGAGATGAAGCGTCAGCTTCACCGGATCGAGCGCGCCGTTCGCGACCTCTTGGCGTTCGCGCGCCCCAGGGAGCCGAAGCTGGAGTCGACCGACGTGAACGAGGTCGTGAGGAGGGCGCTCGCGCTCGTGGAGGCGGGGGCGCGGAAGAGTGGAATCCCGATTCGCGTAGATCTCGGGCAGGACCTCCCGCACGTGTGGGCGGATGCCGAGCTGCTCGGCCAGGCCGTCGTCAATCTGGTCCTCAACGCCATCCAGTTCTCTGGCGAAGGCAGCCCCATCGACGTGCAGACCTTCGTGTCCAGCGGCGAGTTGGGAATTCGCGTGGCAGACCGGGGCCCCGGCATTGAGCAGAAGAACCTAGCAGCGCTCTTCAAGCCGTTCTATACGACGCGACACAGCGGCACCGGTCTGGGCCTGTCGATCACGAGAGGGATCGCCGAACAGCACCAGGGCCGGATCGACGTCGACTCCACCGTCGGCGAGGGAAGTTGCTTCACGATCGTACTGCCTCTCGACGCCCGGTCGGCGGAGGTGCCCTCATGAGTCGAGCAGCGATCGCGGTTTGCGACGATGAGATGCTCATCCGCCTTTGGCTGGAAGAGCACCTCGAGGACGAGGGGTTCGAGGTACGGACGTATGAACAGGGCACGGATCTGCTCGAGGGCCTGGTCAGTGACCGGGCGGACTTGGTCCTGCTGGATCTGCGTCTGCCCGATGGCTCGGGACTCGACGTGCTCACGAAGATTCGTGAGCTGGATCCGACGATTTCGGTCATCATGATGAGTGCCTACGGCGAGGTCGAAGTCGCGGTGAAGGCGGTCCGGGCCGGCGCCTACCACTTTCTCGAGAAGCCGATCGAGCTACCGGAACTGTTGCTTCTCATCGATCAAGCGCTTGAAAAGTACCGGCTGGCCGGCGAAGTCGGACGATACCGCGAGGGCAGCGCGTGGCGCTTCCGGGACGTCACGTTGGTCGGCCGTTCGTTCGCGATGCGCAGGGTCGTCGAGCTCATCACGCGCCTCGCGCTCCGCGGGAGTCCCGCGAACGTACTCATTCGCGGGGAGAGTGGTACGGGCAAGGATGTGATCGCGCGTGCGATCCATGCCCGCGGACCACGCCGGGACCGGCCTTTTATCAACGTGAACTGCACGGCGCTCCCCGAGGCCCTCGTGGAGAGCGAGCTGTTCGGCCACGAGGCGGGTGCCTTCACCGATGCCCGGGAGGCAAAGACCGGTCTGTTCGAACTGGCGACTGGGGGCACGCTCTTTCTCGACGAGATCGGGGACATGCCGAAGGCGGCGCAAGCCAAGCTCCTGCAAGTATTGGAAAACCATAAGCTACGGCGTGTGGGTGGGGTGAAAGACATCGAGATCGACGTGCACGTGATCACCGCGACCAATCGTGACCTCGAGCAAGCGGTGGCGGACGGCGACTTTCGGGAAGATCTCTTCTACCGCCTGAACGTGATCCCGATCGAAATCCCACCGCTTCGCGATCGTCCCGAGGACATCGCGCCGCTCGCCCTGCATTTCATCGATACTCTCTGCACCGAGATGCGGCTGGAAACCCGACTGCTGGTCCCGGATGCGCTGCGTGCCCTGGAGTCTCATGCCTGGCCGGGAAACTCGCGGCAACTACGCAACGTCCTGGAGCGTATTCTGCTGCTTGAGGACGGTGAGACCATCGAAGTCGCCAGTCTTCCACCGGAGATCCGAGGGACCGGTGCCGCTGGAGCCGAAGAGTCGGGGGTGTTCGTTCTGCCCGCGGAGGGGGTGGACCTCGATGCGGTGGAGCGTGATCTGATCCGTCAGGCCCTCGAACGTACCGGCGGCAACAAGTCTGGCGCGGCGCGCCTGTTGGGGATGAGTCGAGACACGTTCCGGTATCGGGCGGACAAGCACGAATTGGCTCTGGAGAGGCCGGACAGCGATTGAAGGACAGGGGATGCGAGGCCCCTGATCGGGAGGTCACGAAGAATGAAGGCTCGGTACATCGCGCTCACAGCGCCTGCCGTTCTGGCCACTTTGGCCACGCTGCCTCCGATGAGTGCCGCCCAGCAGCCGGGCTTCGCTGCCCGGAGTGGACAGCCGCAGGTCGCCCCTACGGGTGCGCTGGAAGTTTATGTGCGTCTAGCAGGTGAGTCCCGGCCGGCACCGACGGGTATAAGGAACACGACAGATCCAGAGGCATGCGGTCTCGAACACACCCTCGAGGACTTGGTGCTGTCGGCGGACTCTCGAGGCGTTCAGCATGTGATCGCGGCGTTGCTCGACGTCCCCGAGGATCGGATTCCTGCCGGACCTCCGCAGCGGCTCGCGATCGACAACCGCGAATGTCGGTTCGCTCCCCATGTGGCGGTAGCGAGAGTGGGGGACACGATCGTGGCGAAGAACAGTGACCCGGTCATGCACAACACTCACTACTACGGTCCCCTCAGGTCCAACATAGCGCTGCCGGTGGAAGGAATGACCGTCTCCCGAGTGTTCCGGCGTCCGGGCATGATCGTGGTGTTGTGTGATGTCCATGGCTGGATGCGAGCCTACATTCGAGTGGATGTCCACCCCTTTCATGCGGTTTCCGACGAGCTCGGCTTCGTCCGGATCTCCGGAATCCCGCCGGGGAGCTATACACTGGAGCTGTGGCATGAAACGCTGGGCACAAAGCAGGTTCAGGTTGAGATTCGATCGAACGAGACGGTGCGGCTCGACATCGAGTACGAACCCACACCTTCTCGACCCTAGACTCGAACGAAAGGCTGGAGGCGCGCCATGAAAGGCACAGCTGCTCTCATGCTCCTCGGGACCGTTGGGGCCCTCTTTGGCGGGGTTGCCGAGGGCCAGGAGGCCACGCCGCGGAGGCAGCCGGGCGCTGCCATGACCTTGTACACGCCCGAACAGCACGATCTCTACGACGGCCGCTGGGTGCTCTCCGCCGGCCGTGTATACCAGGTCGGAAGTCTCCGAGACGCGGCTGGGTGGGATCACATGGGCAACGACGGAGCGGGCGTGCACCCCGTCGGTGGCACGGTCGAGATCGACGTGAACGAGATCGGCAACACCGGGCGGTTCGTGGCGCGGCTGGAGGTCCCGGAGGGAGAGTTGTCCATTGAAATGGATCGATTCAATGAATTCAGCCCCTGTCAGGACGGAGGAATCGCCGCCTTCATCTTCGAGCACGGCGACTCAGGCTGCGGTGATACCAACTGGCCCAAGACACTTCTGTATGTGGCGGGCTGGGGGTTTGGTCACGCGACCCTGAACGGCGCGACGCTCTATGAGGACTATGAGATACATTTCATGGTGACGCAGGGCATGCGCGACCGGGAAACCCTGGAGGTGAACTATCCGCTCCTGAACAAGAGCTCCGCGGCGGGCGCCGTGAATCCCGCGATGATCCAACTCGACTTCTTCATTCGCAGCCCCGAGGGGGACGACAGAAACAACCCCACGCGGGCGGTCTTCGATCATTTCTTCGCAATGGAAGTGACCTGGAGGTAGAGCGTTACAGGTAGAGGGGACCGGCGTGGGACAGCCGTGGGACCGAGAAGGCGGTTCATGGATCAGTTGCTCCGGGGGCGGCAGGTGAGCAGGAGGGAACACTGGGAAGAGGTCTACGCGCGACACCGGCCAGACGAACTGAGCTGGTACCAGGGATCTCTGGCACGATCGCGCGGTTTTCCATTTCCTCGTTGATCCTGCGGATCGCGTTCTGTATCGGGACTCGCTCTACCGGTCGGTCCCTGAGGGCGGCCACGTCATCGTCGCTACGTTTGGGCCCAATGGGCCGCACCGGTGCAGCGGCCTGGACGTCCTTCGGTGCTCGGCCGAGGATGTCGCGAGGGAGCTGGGCGACGGAGTGTGTCTTGTCGGGTCCGGGAGCGAAGACCATACGACCCCGTCAGGGGCCACACAGCAGTTCGTGTATGCTCTGCTGCGTCGAGTTTCGGCAACTGTCAGATCAGGAGTCCATCCGGTAGAGAGGCTCGAATCGGGCGGTGAAGTGCCGTAGCACGGCTGCTTGCTCCACGAAACGGAAGCCGCCGATGGAGTCCCTGCGCGCCCATACCGCCAACGTCACGTCGATGACGTAATCGATTTGGCTCTTCGTATAGACGCGTCTCGGAATCGCGAGGCGGACCAACTCCAGCTTCGAGGGCACCTCTTCGCCGGTCTTCGGGTCGGGGTGCCCGAACATCACGGTCCCGATCTCCACCGTCCGCACACCACCCTCGATGTAGAGCTCGCACACGACAGACTGACCCGGCAGATCCTTGGGCGGCACATGCGGTAGGAACGCCGCAGCGTCGATGTACACGGCGTGCCCACCCGGCGGCTGCACGATGGGGACGTCGCCCTCCGTCAGGTGATCCCCGAGATAACGTGTCACCTCGATGCGGTACCTCAGGTAGTCCTCGTCCAACACCTCCTCGAGGCCCACCGCGATCGCTTCCAGGTCCCTCCCGGCGAGGCCGCCGTACGTCGGAAAGCCCTCGGTCAGGATCAGCAGGTTCTGCTCCTGCTTGGCCAGAACCTCGTCGTTGGTCGCGAGGAATCCGCCGATGTTGGCCAGTCCATCCTTCTTCGCGGACATGGTGCAGCCGTCGGCGTAGGAGAACATCTCCTGAGCGATCTCGCGTACGGAGGCGTCCGCGTAGCCGTCCTCACGAGTCTTGATGAAGAACGCGTTCTCGGCGAAGCGGCACGCGTCCAGGTAGAGTGGGATGCCGTGCGCGCGGCAGGTCTCGCTCACCGCGCGGATGTTGGCCATCGAAACCGGCTGGCCGCCGCCGGTGTTGTTGGTGACCGTGATCATGCAAATCGGGATCTGACAGGCGCCTCGCTCCTCGATCAGAGCTTCCAGAGCCGCGACGTCCATGTTGCCCTTGAACGGGATCGACTCCGCGGGGACCAGGCCTTCAGCCACCGGGAGGTCGAGGGCCTCCGCTCCCGTGGCCTCGATGTTCGCACGGGTCGTGTCGAAGTGCGTGTTATTCGGGACGACGTGGCCGCTTCGACAGATCGTACAGAACAGGATCCTCTCCGCGGCCCTACCTTGATGCGTCGGAATCACGTGCCGAAACCCTAAGATGTCTCGGACGGACTTCTCGAAGCGATACCACGAAGTGCTGCCGGCGTAGGACTCGTCACCGCGCATCATCGCAGACCACTGCTCGGCGCTCATGGCCCCGGTGCCCGAGTCGGTGAGCAAGTCGATGAGTACGTGCTCGGCCCTCAGCTTGAACACGTTGTAGCCAGCTTCCTTGAGGTGAGACCGGCGCTCGGCCGCGGTCGTCATCCGGATCGGCTCTACGACCTTGATGCGGAACGGCTCGATGATTCGAGTCACGTCAGATCACCGTGATGGGGGGTACTGCCGGGCGCGCGGCGGGTCGACCAACGCCCGGCTGAGCCAGAAGCCGACCAGCGTCAACGTCAGGGCTCGAACACCCCAAGTGAAGCTCATCGGCAGCCCGAAGGTGCCGGCGATGCCCGCCGGCACAAACCAGTAGTAGAGACCCACCGCCAACGCCGCGCAGAGGAGCAACGCGCGCGCTGACGGCACCCGCAGCAGGAGGAAGACAGTCGAGAGCGCGAGCCAACTCCCGGCCGACCAGATCAGGACCGATCCGTACACCTGGAGTGCAGTCGACGGCGGTCCGTCCTCGAGCAGGTAGTACGCCGCCACGAAGCCCGGGAACGCGAGAGCGAACGCACCGTAGGCGGTTACAACCCAGCGCCTGCTCATGTACGCCTCACCCAGCATGCGCAAGACGGACCTCTGGGGTGCGAGATCCAGGCAGCCGATGCGCGTGCACGAGCTGCACGGCTGGCACCGCGTGTTTGGGACACGCAGCAGGGGCCGCTGTCCGTAGAGGCGCTCTACGGGAAGCACCGGGCAGACAGCGTTGCAGAACCCACCTTTCTTGTCGAAGAAGATGCCGCCGATCAGCGCGAGTAGCGCGACCGCCAGGACAGTAAGCGCGAGCACGGGTCCGTCCGTATTGAAGACGAAACGCCGCGCCGGAACCATCACAGTCAGGAGCAAAACCCCCGCTCCACCCATGCTACGCATCCACAAGGCGTCGAGGCGGCGTGAGCCGATTCGATTTCCAGTAAGGGTGTTCAGCGTCGCGAGGGGACAGACATTCCTCCAGATCTGAGCACTCACCAGGAACGTGGCAGGAAGAACCGGAATCACGACGTACCACAGGAGTTCGAGCGCCGGACGGGGCCAGAATACCAGCGCGACGAGCAGCACTGGCGTGAGTGCTAGACCGATCCACTGTGCGGCCGCCCACAGCGGCGCCGCTGCCACAGCACGTGATGCTGGGCTCACGGCGTCACGACCACGCGGATCGCGTCCCCGGAGCGAAGGGTCTGGAGTGCCGCTTCGATCTGTTCGAGCGGGAAGCGGTGAGTGACGAGCGGGGTGAGCTGAATGCGGCCCTGACGTACCATCTCAATGACCCGTGGGTAGTCGACGGGTCGGCAGCCCAGAGAACCCACGACCTCCAATTCTCGGAACATCACGCGACCGGCGTTGAGCGTCATGGCGTCGGCGCTGTATCCGACGAAGACCGCACGACCACCGGTTTTCAACGACGCCAGCGCCTGCTCCTGCGTGCTGGGCTTCCCGACAACCTCGAACGCGACATCGGCCCCGCCTCCGGTGAGACTCCGGAGCGCCTTGTCGACCTGGTCCACGCTCGACGGATCCAGAATCGCCTCCGCTCCCAGCTTCTCGGCCCAGG
Source organism: Gemmatimonadota bacterium (assembly GCA_022560615.1). Lineage (NCBI taxonomy): Bacteria > Pseudomonadati > Gemmatimonadota > Gemmatimonadota bacterium. The sequence continues at coordinate 173,719 of JADFSR010000001.1, read as the reverse complement.
CGAGCTTGTCGGCCGCTATGTCCACGGCGATGACGCGAGCCCCCATCGCGGCGGCCATCTGCACGACGTTGAGGCCCACTCCTCCACATCCGAAGACCACGACTGCGTCGCCCTGACGCACCCGCCCGCGGTTGACCACCGCGTGATAGGGAGTGGTGATCGCGTCGGCAATGATCGAGCCCTCCTCGAGAGGGATCTGTTCGGGCAGAGCGAACGTGTCCTTCGCCGGCGCGACCACGTACTCCGCGTATCCACCGTCGACGTTGTTGCCCAGCATCTGGGCATTCGCGCAAATGTTCTCGCGTCCCTCACGGCAGGCATCACAGGCCCCGCAGCTGGTCACGGCAGCGAGCAGGACGCGATCGCCGACCCCGTGCCGGGTCACGTCCGCCGCGACCTCTTCGACCGTTCCCGAGATCTCGTGACCGAGCACCAGGGGCGGCTTTTTGAACGTCGGCGTGCCATGATCGATGTAGTGCAGATCGGTGTGGCACACACCGCATCCCGCAACGCGGATGAGCACTTCGCCAGGACCCGGAGAGGGTGTGGGGATCTCCTCGACCCTCATCGGCCGGTCGGGACCGTGGAAGACAGCGGCCCTCACGTGCGACTCCCGTGCGCGGCATCGGAGCGCCGTGTGTAGATGACCTTGAACAACGCCAGCGCGAGGGCGCACCCCTCGCACTCCCGCGCCAATTCACCAGGGAGCACATCGTCGAGCAGCACCTCCTGGCCAATGAACTCATAGAGTTGCTTCATCTCCGCGAGTCGAGGCGGCGAGCCCGTAAAGCGCCGAGCCCATCCGGCGTTGGCGAGTTCGGCGTCCCGCGCACGTCGCACCTCCGAAACCTCCGCGTCCGGCATGCCGACCGCGGGGGTCATCGGCCCCATCTCGCTCATGCCGCCAGCTTCTCCGAACGGCGCTGCGCCAGGATGGCCGCTCCAAGGGCTCCGGTGAACTGCACCAGCCTCTCGGAGGGTACGTTGACCTGATCTCCCAGCCGCTCCTCCATGACGCGCACCATAGTCGAGAAGCGCATGATGCCGCCTACCAGCGTGAACTGCGGCTCCATCTGCACACGCTTCATGAGCCGAACCGAGCGTTCGACGAGGGACTCCATCGCACCGTGCATGATGTCGGCAGGCTGGACACCGTTGCTCAAGTGGTTGATCACCTCCGACTCGGCGAAGACCGCACACACGCCGGAGATCGGGACTGGATGCTTCGCATACTCCACGAGCGGGCCGATCTCCTCGATGCTGTATCCGAGGTAGTGGGCCGTCTTTTCGAGAAAGGCGCCGGTCCCCGCCGCGCACTTGTCGTTCAGCCGGAAGGAGCGGACCCGCCCCCTGTCGTCCAGCCGGATCGCCTTCATGGTCTGACCGCCCACGTCGAGTACAGTGCGCGTACGTGCGAAGAGGTAGCGCGTGCCCCACGCCTGCGCGGTGAGGTCGGTCGCCTGCACGTCTCGAAACGAGACCTGGGTGCGCCCGTACCCGGTGCTCGCGACGAATCGTACGTCACTGCGCCTGCCTCCGGCTTCCTCCAGCGCGAGCTGCAACGCAGCCCGAGCCGCATCGTCGAGCTTGAAGCCTGTCGCGAGAATCCCGGTTGCTGCCAGCCCCCCGGACTCCCCGATCAACACCGCCTTCGTGTAGGTCGATCCGACATCGATCCCAGCGTAGTACTTCAAGTGACGACCTCCCCGGTGAGAGCGTCAACCTGAGCAGCCTCGAGCCGCTCCAGCGCGAGAAGCGCGGCCCCCAGCGCTCCGATGAAGTGCGATTCGTCGCTCACGTTCAGTCGCGTGTGGAGCATATCTTCGAGCACGGCGACCATGGCTTCGTTCTTGGTCACCCCGCCTGTGAACGTGATTTCGCCTTCAATGCCGACGCGGCGTAGCAGCGCGATCGAACGTGACGAGATCGAGCGATGCACGCCGAGCAGGATGTCCTCCATTTTCTTGCCGCGCGCGAGCCATGAGAGCACCTCGGACTCCGCGAAAACGGTGCATGTGGTACTGATCTTCACGGGCCGCTGGCCCCGGAGTGTCATGGGTCCGAGATCATCGAGTTCGAGCTCGAGCGCGGCGGCAGCCGACTGCAGGAATCGTCCAGTGCCGGCCGCGCACTTGTCGTTCATGCAGAAGTCGATCACGTCGCCACCCTTCTGGATGCGGATCGCCTTCGTGTCCTGGCCTCCCATGTCGAGCACCGTCTCGGTCTCGGGGAACATGTGTGCGGCTCCCCGGGCATGGCAGACGATTTCGGTGATCTGCGCGTCACCGAACTCCACGCGATAGCGACCGTACCCCGTACCGATCACGAAACCCACGTCCTCTTCGTGAACGCCGCCGGAAGCCAGGGCTTCCTGAAAGGCATGCTCTGCGACCTGCACGACGTTGGCGCCTGTGGGTAGGAGCGCGCGTCCGATGATGGCCTGCGCTTCGTCGATCACGACTGCCTTGGTCTGCGTGGATCCGACATCCACTCCAGCGGCATAGGACATCAGCGTCCTCCTCGAGCGGCCGGGGCGGGTTTCGCGGCTCCCGCGACGGGGGTCCCGGACGCTTTGCGGATGCGGCGGGACTCGAGTCCCTCGAAGAACGCGTCGATGCGGTTCTTGAGCTGAGCCTCGGACACGACCCGCTTGTCCATCATGTCCGACTCGATGTAGAGGCAGAGCACGTCACGTGCGGCGAGAACGACGCGACGGCTATCGGCCAAGCCGGTGGAGACCGTTCGGCAGCTCTTGACGGGGTGGTATACGACGCCGTCGGCCGCGAAGTCGTCGATCGACTCGAGCAGGAAGCGATCGTGGAAGAGCATGGAGTCGCCCGCCCGCTGCACGCTCAGAAGCACTCCCTCGGCGAGGCTCTCCAACGGGTGATCGAGGTCGTACTCGAAGTCCAGGTTGAGTCCTCCGGAGGCGAACCACGTATACGTGGAGCTGACGAAGACTCCCCCCCACTCGCTGAACATCTGGTAGAAGCGCCGGAAGATCGGATAGCACGGTACACCGACGAAGATCAGCCGGTGCTGGTGTGCTCGACCCACGAGCGGGCTGATCCCGTGCTTCGCCTTGTAGCTCATCTCCTCCACGAGATTCTCGAAGTAGACCGCGCCTTCTTCCGTGCCCCGGAGCGCGTTGGCGACACCTAGGAAGATCGTTCCTTCCATCATCGAGTCGAAGACAGCGGGTCGGCTGCGATTCAATTCCAGGACACGCCGCCAGGCGCGGCCCATGCGATTGGTGTAGTCGAGGACCTCGCGTAGCCGGTCGACATCGAACGCCTTGCCCGTCAACTCTTCCAGGTGACCGATCAACTCCGTGATCTGATACGCGACGTACTGTCCGTCCCGGCGTGCCTCCTCCGGATCGGGAGAACCGGCTCGCTGGGCTGAGCGGCTCCCGGGCACGTCCACGGTCACGATCGGGATGTGGTACATGCGCTCCCAGATTTCGCCCCACTTGAGGTAGGTGTTGCAGGCGTTGGTGAGCACCGCGATCGAAGGCGGTGGGATCGTGCCCATGGGGTGCTCACCATGCCGCAGTTGCAGCGCGTAGTCGGCTTTCAGGTATCCACACACGTCGGGGCTGAATCCGTGGTCTTCGGCGAGGCTCAGGTACTCGTCGGAGCAGCGGCGGACCGCGGTCTGGAGCGAGTTGATCTCCGGGAAGACCGTGTGCAGGTCGAAGGTCCGCAGGATTTCCGCCAAACTCCCCATGACGAAGACGTACGCGGCTTGCTCGCCGTTGGCGGCGGCGGCAGTGAGCTGGTCGTACCAGTCGCGGAAGAGAATGCCGCCGTCTCGGGCCCCACGCCCGAGGAGTTCGTTCGATGGAGTCGCGTTCATTGTCATTCGAATAGAAGATTCTCGACGAAGGTCTCGAGTTGGATCTGCAAGTGATCGAACGAGCTCATGCGCTCTTCGAACTCGGTGACGAAGTGCGGTATGTCCACCTCGTCGAGCATTTGGGAGTAGGCGACCTGCTCGTCGAGACCGGGTTCGCACATCTTCGCGGCGGACACGATCGCGGCCTCGGCATCCGCGTTGCGGATCCGCTCCAGCAGCATCTTTTCCTTGGGCTTCCGGAGATCGTGCTGGACTGGGCTGTATGACGAGTCGTCCAGATAGGCTGTCGCGAGGTTCGCGACCGGGTCTCCCTCGGTGGGCACGTCGGACAGGATCCAGCGGAATCCGATCATGAAGTCGTCGTCGACCACGTAGCAGAACTGCGCGATTTCCCGCAGGAGATCGAGCGGTGGCTGCTCACAGAATCCGCCTTCGAAGACGACGCGGATCTTGTCTTGCCGGTGGCGGTCCCGCCTACGGATCCGCGGCAACACCCACGACAGCAACTCGTTGTGCTCCTCACGTGTGATCAACCCGGCCAAAGCCACAAGCACGTACGCCTCGTGCATCGGGAGAAGCCACGGGGTCTCTCTCTTGACCTGGTACAGCTCGCGCAGGAGGCGCCGGTTCTCGTTGAAGACGTCGAGGGAGTTGCGGAGCTCCTCGCCGGTGACGCCGTGACCCGTGACCTGCTCGAGCTCGGTGAGCACACGATGGTACTCCCCCGTCAGCCACGTCGCGGAGAACGCGGAATTCGGGTTCTGCGGTAGGTACAGGATCCGCGCTGGTTCGGGCCGGTTCCGGCTCCAAATGCCCGCCAGGTTCCGGGCGCCGTCGCAGATCGGATGGGTGATGAACATGTCCATCTCGAGACGACCCGACATGGCGATCTCGAGGGAGCTCCGGAGGATGGAGCACAGGTATGAGCCGAAGCGCGAGTCGGCCAACTCCCGCTCCACGGGCGCCCCCCGGATCTTCACCGGCAGAGCACCGGCGGCGTGCGCGAGCTCTTCGGGGAAATACACCTGGAAGTGACCGAGCACCTTGCCGCCGTTCTCACGCCACCGACGGACCGTCGGGAAGTCGTAGTCCTCCAAGACCTCGCGACACTCGTGTAGGACTTCGTCGAGGCCCGCCTCGAACGGAAGGTCGAGTAGCTGAACGAAAGCGCGGCCATCTCTAGGTTGAGGTGCCTGCTTCATCACGCCCCTTTCCACACGGGCGGACGCTTCTCCGTGAAGGCCGCGAGGCCCTCATGCGCGTCGTCGAGGCGCATGAGGTCGTCGAGATAGAGGCGGTTGGCATTTCGGAGAGCCTCCGCCAGCGACACCTCGAGCCCCTCTACCATGGCACGCTTGGTCAGCCGAAGAACGGGGGGACTGAGATCGGCCAGCTGATGTGCGTATGTGCGCGCGGCCTCGAAGAATCCCTCTTCCGGGTAGACGTGCTGCACGAGGCCCAGACCGAGCCCGTCCCTCCCCGTGAAGGTCCGACCGGTGAGGCAGAGGTCGAGCGCGCGCGCCCGACCCAGCAGGCGGGGCAATACAGCTGCGGCGAAGGGAGGAAAGACACCCAAGCGGATCTCGGGCTGACCGAGCTTTGCGTCCTCCCGAGCGACGATCACGTCACATGCGAGCGCGAGCTCGAGCCCTCCACCCAACGCGGCTCCGTTGAGCGCGGCGATGACTGGGACGTCGAGCTCCATGAGCCCCGTCAGCGCGTGGTGAAGAACGGCGATCATCTGATCCACCCGGTCCGCGGCATGGTCCGCGACATCCACGCCGGCACAAAACGCCTTCCCCTCGCCGGTGATGAGCAACACGGCCGCGTTGGGGTCCCGGCCGACGTCGGAGACCGCGCTAGCGAATTCCTGGAGCATCACGATGTCCAGGACGTTGAGCGGTGGCCGATCCAGAAAGAGTACCCGGAGGGCGCCGTCCTCTTCGAGTCGCATGTGTTGGAAGGTGCGCCCACCGTCCACCTCGGCGGTCATGGTCCGGCCTCGACCCCGACCGGTGCCAGAGCTTCACCACACGCTCCACAGAACTGGAAGCCGGCCGGGAGCCCCTCGGCTCCGCAGGCGGGGCAACAAGCCGCGGGAGGCCCCCACAGGAACTCGCTCGAACCGCGCTCCGCGGCGTCCTGCCGGATCTCCATGTACCGCGGCGGCCGCTTTTGCACGAAGGCCCGCATACCCTCCCAAGGCTCCCGGCTCGTGTAGTGCGTCGAGAGCCAGTCGCGGGCGTGGCCGATGGTCCCGTGCCAGGCAAGATCCTTCCAGAAGTTCACCTGTTGTTTTGTATAGCGGACGCACTCGGGGAACTGAAGTAGAAGCTTCTCTACGAGCTCGCTTACGGTCTGGTCGAGTCGATCCAGGTTGATGGCGTAGCCGTCCTGGCCCTTGCGCGCCTTCTCGATCTCCGCTTCCGTGGCACCCTCGACGAAGTCGCCGTCCTTTGTGACCGACGGCACGACCCGGTTGACCAGACCCCACTCCAAGCACTGCCGCGCGGGGATCTGGCCGTTGAAGAACAACATCTCACGGGCCCGTCGGTCGCCAATCATGATCGGCAGCCACTGGGTCGCGCCGCCTGCTGCGACGCTGCCGACCCGAGTGCCTACCTGACCGATCCAGGCGTGCTCAGCCATCACGGCCAGGTCGCACGCCATCTGAGACTCGTTCCCGCCGCCGACCGCCATCCCGTTCAGGCGCGCGATCACAGGCTTGCCCGAGTTCACGATGCTCTCGATGTACGCCTGGAAGAGCCCCATGTACTTCCAGTAGTCGCGAGGCTTCGTCGTGTAGAGGGCCTCGTACTCCTTCACGTCGCCGCCTGTGCAAAAAGCGCGGTCGCCGGCTCCGGTGTAAACGATGACGCCCACCTCGTCGTCGAAGGACGCGTCCCGGAACGCAGTGGCCAGCTCCTCTAACGCCGGTGTCGAATACGCGTTGTAGTTGTGCGGTCGGTTGAGCGTGATTCGCGCGACCCAATCGCGCTTGTCGTAGAGGATATTCTCAAAAGCGAAGTCATCAGCCGGGCGGGTGTCGAAGAGTCCCATCCTGTCCTCCGTCGTCGGCGGGCGCCGACCTGGTGTTCGAAGGCGCTTCGGGAGCGGTCACGCCTCAGTGCAAAAGTGACATACAGGTCATTCGAGCGATGGCGTTGGTGCATGAACCACTGCACCAACGCCCAGTCTGCCCTTTTTGCCTCGGCGTGGCGGTTCCGCCGGACCCGCCACACGGGCTCCAGTGAACGTTTACCAGCCTGGATCCAACCGCCTCAGAACTGCCGCTCGCTGATTGATGTCCAGGTTGGGGGAGGAGACCAAAGCCCTTGCCTTCCCGGCGAGTTCGCGAGCCGACCAACCGTCTCCTGTCTCCTGCGCCACGATCGCCGCGTCGACGAAGGTCATGGCCGCGCCGTACGTATCACCCGTTGCCTCAGCTTGCTGAGCCGCTTCCTCCAGGTATGCCCGGGATGCGTCGGCATGGCCCAACGCATGGAGTATTTGGGCTTGTTGGAGCAGGCATTCAAAGCGCCGCGCGTCGTCCTCTGTACGCAGCAGCGAGACGAGGCCATGTCTCCAGGCGGCCTCTTCCAGACCCCCCTTGGAGGGAGTGTAGTGGGCCATGGCCGCGTCGTGCTGGCGGTCGAGGTAGGGATACCATCTGGTGGCCTGCTGGTCGACATCCTGACCGGCTACTCCCTGAGCCATGAGCATCGCCAGACCGCAAACGGGGAGTGTCCAGGCGCCGAGTCGGTGTAGGGGTCTCATTCCGTTGCCCTCCAATAGCAGTAGCATGACTGCTTCGGCTGCCCTCAGCCGGAGCAGTGAACGGCTGGTCGTGCACCGGCCCGGAATCGCCGCATGCCGGCGCTCGACAATGGAACGCTACCAATTCCCTTCACGGCACGATCTCGGGAATCTCCCGCGGGCCCGTGTGGGGAATTTCCCCTGCGGATGCCCAACCGTCATCCGTCGGGATTTCCCCCACAGCCGTGCACCGGTGTTTCCCCACAGCGTCGGCGACGCGCCTCGTCTATCCTGACTGACCGATCGCAAGGTCGGCTCTGGGTTGCCTGTTGGCGGGAGGGTCGCAGGCACCCAATCGGCCCGGTGAGGCGAAAGCCTTGCCGGGCCGCAGTTTGTTCCGACGAAGTAGCTCTACGCACGGACGCGGGATGCGTCAACTCGGGGGGGGGCCGGATGGGTGCACCGATCGGTGCACCCATCCTCTCGCATCGTGTTGGAGGATGCCCCTTACTTAGTTGTTCTCTCCTTCATCAGCCGCTACGCGGGCTGTTCTCTCCAGCACGAGCCTGTCGTAGGCCTCTTGCGTGAGGGTCGTGACACCGATCCACATGTGTCCCATCTCGTCCGCCGCCCGGTCGCCCCACGTCACGAAATCATCGGGATGGGGGTTCGTCGGATTGTCCGCAGTGTTGTCGTACCACATGTTGAACTTGAGGACCGTGCCCTTCGGCAGAAGCGGCGCGACATGGTCCGCGTAGATGTAGTTGGTGTGCCAGTTGAACTGGAAGTTGTCGATGACGCTGAACAGCTCCTTCCGTCCGTCCGGGTAGATCGCCTCCATCGACGCCCCCTTCCCCCTCAGGTGGAAGTGGGCTTGGAAGCTCTGGATGCGAACGGGGTCCTGCATGACCCACTCGTTCTCGTACATCGGCGTCGAGTGCGGAGGGATCTCCAGAGTGCGCTGTGGGGCGACGTTGAACATCCTCAGCACCGTCGGGAACTCCGGCTCATAGCCCTCGGGGTAAAGCCAGATTCCCAGAGACACTTGGTCGGCCGGGGCCGCCGTGCCGTTGGGGTAGTAGTGGACCTCGAAGCGGATCTTCCCGTTGGCCTGCAGCAGCTTCCCGGTCCCCTCTTGATATTCCTCACCCACCTTGCCGAGCGCCCACTCGGTCAGCAGTCCGCCAATGCTCTCCTCCTGCACCGCGGTCGCCAGGAAGTGGTGCGTGACCCCACGCCCCAGCGGATAGGAGGGCAGTACCTCCACCGCTCGGACCCAGCGGTCGGTCTTCAGCCCCGTCTCGGCAGTAGGTCGCCACCACTGGTCGTTTCCGTGGGAGGGGACGTCGAACGGGTCGGTCTTGATCACGAGATCGGGCGGCCCGAGCTTCGGGAGCATCAGGAAGTGCTCGCCCGTGGGCCACTCGACCGGTGCCGGCAGGTCGGCCGGATCACCCTCCGGGGCGCCTGCGTCTACCCACTGCACGATGGTCGCGATCTCCTCCTCGGTCAACGACCCGTCATTCTTGAAGTCCTGGATGCCGATGTGCGGGTTCACGTGCCAGGGCGGCATGAGCCGCTGGGACACTTTGTCGCGGATGCGCCGTGCATAGCGCCGAGCGTCTGAATGCGTCATCAGCGACATCGGACCGATGGCACCCTCCTGGTGGCACTGCTGGCAGTTCTCCTGCAGGATTGGGGCGACGTCCCTCGAGAACGTGACCTCACCGCCCTCCTGAGCCAGGACGTCGCCCTGGAATGAGAGCAGCGCGACGGCGGCCAGGAATGGCATCGCCAGCCACCGACTCCACCGCATGCGGGATTCGTCGTTTGTGTTCACTCCGTTCATGATGCTTCTCCTCTTGCGATGGTACCGAGTTAACGCGCGACGGTGACGCGAACGTAGCCGTTGGTCCAACAGCACTGCTCCATGCCTGCGGAAGCCACCCTCGTATCGGTATGACCGGCCCGCACGAACACGACGTAGTTCCCCGGCTCGCTGAACGAGGCGGTGGTCGTTGCCTCGACGCTCCCCTCTGCGATGGCCATCTCCTGTTCCTCGAATGTCACCTCGCCCGGACCGTCGTACTTGAACCAGCGCAGGTTGACCTCCCTCTCATCCTCATCCCATGCCGTGACGGTGAGCGACAACGGCTGACCGACTCTGGCGGCGAGCGGCCCGATCCACACTCCGTTGGGTCCCCTCGACTCCTTCCCTCCCTCCTCGAGAACGACGACCGGAGGATACCGGTCCGTTCCACGGGCGTAGAGGTTATCGGTCTCGTAGCTCGAGATGAGCCCGCCGGGGATCCCGTACCGTTCGCCGTTGGCTTCGAGGGTCCACGTGACACGCTCCTCCGTGCCGAAGTCGGCGGGCACGGTGACCGTGAACAGGCCGTAAGTGCGGCGCGGGATGAAGTGCGTGGGCTGTCCCTGGTCGAAGGTGCCTGGTGAGACGGAGTTGTTGGAACCGGCGGGGATGGTGAGGATCTGCTCCGTATTCCGGTTCATGAAGCCCCACGACAGCGTGTACGTACCATCCGGGTTCTCGTACCAGCCCTCGAATGTAGGACTGACTCCGAGACCCTTCGGCTGCAGACGAGCGGCGGGGTTCTGCTGCGCCTGGAGCGATTCTCCCGCGCCGAGAGCGACTGCCAGGACCAAAACCCCCGCGATGCGTCCCTTGTTCATTGCCCGACTCCTTATCGCGAATTACGGTCCTTCGGGAAGAAGAAACAGTAAGAGACGCGAAAATGCTCTGGGACCGTGAGGTCCGGGAGTCGGGAAGTCTACGCGTCGGGCTGTAGGGGATTTCCCCACACGGCCCTCGCCGACGAGTTGACCACATCGAGCGTGCCCTGGTCGACAGGCCTGTGCGGCTACCGGACCATCAGTCCATCCGTGCTCTCGGAAAGAGGATGTTGTTCTCGAGGTGGATGTGCTCGTGCATGTCGGTCTCGAACTGCTCGAGGCCCACCCAGAGCGCGCGCCACGTGTTGCAGGCGCCTTCGGGAGCAGTGTAGTCGTTGGTCAAGTGTCGCAGCCGTTCGAGTGCCCGACCCGCCGACTCGTGCTCATGCTCCATCACCGACATCGGAGCCGAACTACGCGCTCCCTGCCCGCTCCGGATGAGCGGGAAGAGGATCTGTTCCTCCTTCATCATGTGGGCGTCCAGCTCCGCCTTCAGTTCGACGAACGTCGAGAGGAGCTCGGGCAGCACGTCGGGCATCTTGTCGCCGTGAGCGCGATTCACCTTCCGTGCCATGAGCTCGAGCCGGGGGAGTTCCTCGCTCAGGGGACGGTGATACGCGGTGATGATATGGTCGATGAGGTCGCCCAGCTCCGCGCGGTCCCAACGCACTGAGCAGCTAGGGTCTTCGGTCAGCTCGGCCCGGATCTCATACAGGATCGACTCGACATCGAGGCCCTTGCGTTCGCAGACGTCCTGAAGCGGCCTGCCTCCGCCGCAGCAGAAGTCGATGCCGTGGCGCGCAAAGACTCGCGTGGCCATGGGATGTTCGGCGGCGATTTGCCCGACCTTGGTCTCGTTTGTGATCAGCATATGTGGCTCCATAATTTTTAGTGTCTCTTGAACAGCGTCATGAGCGCTCGTAGTACACGATCCGATGCGGCCTCCATGTCTTCCGTCGCGAACCGCTGCGCGCCACGGGCCCCAATGAGCACATGCACCGTCCCGACGAACGGGACCAACAGGATTTGTGGTTCGATGTCGTTGCGGATGCTCCCCTCGGCCGCGGCCTCACGCAGCGCCTCCAGGATGTAGCCTTTAGATCGGGCTACCACCGCGCGAATCGCGGACACCGCCGCAGGCGGCAGCGTCAGCAGCGCCTCCTCCGAGCGCAACAGCCAGGCCAGACCCGGGTCGGACCCGAGGAGTCGGATTCTCCGCTTGGCCAGTTGCAGCAGTCGTTCCACCGGTGGCGTGGAGTCGTCGGGGTAGGTCGCCTCGATCCTGGCCAACCCCAGACGCACCGCGGCCTCCAGCATTTCTTCCCGTGACGAGAAGTGTCGAAAGAGTCCGCCGGACGTCAGACCGACCTCCGATGCGATCACGTTCATCGTGACCGATGGGAGTCCCCGTTCCCCGATGATTCGGAGGATCGCCTCGGCGATCTCTACTCGCCGTTGGGCTGACGGCTTTCTCACTTGTGTCCGCATCGATGCAATGTAAGTAACTATTTACTTATAACAAGATCCCCTGTGGGACCCGCCCGTCTTGAGGGGGAATTCCCCACGGATCGCACCGGAAATGGCCCGACGGACCGAACCCCTTCCAGGATTTAGGATATGTACATGCGAAATGCACAATCCGATCCGCCACGGCTTCCGCTGCTGTCTCAGACCGCTGAGCACGCGCTGAGGGCGGTCCTTTACCTGGCCCGACACAGAGCCAAAGGGCTGGTGGCGGCGAGCGAGATCGCTCGAGCACTCGGCGCACCAAAGAACTACCTGAGCAAGACGTTGCGGCGTCTCGTTCAGCGAGGGCTACTTAGGAGTGCGCGCGGACCCAAGGGCGGTTTCGAGCTACTCGTTCACCCAGCGTCCCTTCCCGCCTCCAGGGTGCTCGAAGCCGTAGGCGAGTCGGTGCAATCATCGCCGACGTGCCTGCTCGGCGATCACCCCTGCGATCCGAGCGATCCATGCGAAGTGCACGTCCGGTGGATCACGCTCGTCGAGCAGGTCCTCCGGCCCATGGAAGAGACTTCCGTGGCCGACCTCCTGGGCGGCGAATTCGAGGCCGCCCCCAACGAAAAACCCGAGGCCGAACAGCCTCTCGAGGTGATATCACCATGACGAAAAAAACCAAGCGCTCCGGGTCGTTCTGGACGCTTCTCGTCGGACTGACTACTCTGTCCGTACTGCTTCTGAGCTTTGCGCGGGGTGAGGAGCCGGCGGGCACCGCATTTTCCCTGGACGCGCCGAACCTCCCGTCTCTCCGAGGCTCGGAGACCGCTTTTCTCACCGACGCCCCGCTCGTACCGCCTCCCATCACTCGGGACTACGCCACCAGGGTCGTGGTCAAGCTGGAAACCGTGGAGGTGAAGAAAGAGATCGCGCCCGGCGTGGAGTACACGTTCTGGACGTTTGGCGGCTCTGTCCCGGGCAAATTCATCCGAGTCCGCGAGGGCGACGAGGTCGAGTTCCACCTGAGCAACCACCCCACGAGCGTCGCGGCGCACAACATCGACCTGCATGCCGTGACGGGGCCGGGCGGAGGAGCCAAGGCGACCTTCACGGTTCCCGGTCAGGAGACGTCCTTCACGTTCCGCGCCATCAACCCGGGTCTGTACGTCTATCACTGCGCGGTCGCACCGGTCGGCATGCACATCGGGAACGGCATGTACGGCCTCATCCTGGTCGAGCCCAAAGAGGGACTGCCCGAGGTCGACCGTGAGTTCTACGTGATGCAGGGCGAGTTCTACACCGAAGGCAAGACGGGTGAGGCAGGCCACCACGCCTTCGACTACGCCGAGGCCCTCACCGAGATCCCCGACTACGTGCTGTTCAACGGGTCACTGGGATCGATGGTCGGTGACAAGGCTCTTCAGGCCCGACAAGGCGAGCGGATCCGCCTGTTCGTCGGAAACGGCGGGCCGAACCTCGTGTCGTCGTTCCACGTCATCGGGGAGATCTTCGACAACGTCTATGCCGGGGGCGGGACCACGGTGAGCAATAATGTTCAGACCACCCTCATCCCGGCCGGTGGCGCAGCGATCGCCGAGTTCCGCGCCGACGTTCCAGGCACCTACATCATGGTCGATCACTCGATCTTCCGTGCGTTCGACAAGGGTGCGCTCGGGATGATCGAAGTGACGGGAAGCACGACCCCGATCTTCACCGATGGCGCCGACTCCCCGGCCCAGAGCCACTGAGCTCCAGGAAGCCAACCTCAAGAGAATCAACAGGAACATGAAGAACTATCTGCTCATTCCGGCGGTCGCGATCACTTTCGCCGCGTGTGGCGGCGGAGACGCCGGCGACGCCGGCGCTGCGGACGCCGGCGCGGTGTCTCAGCCGGTTGTCGCTCGCCCCGCGGCGCACGCCGCGCCCACCGGCCCGATGACGATGCCCGACTGGTACGGCGTCGACCACACCGCCAGGACCGTGCACTTGACCGTCACCGCCGGCGCGGTTCCCGACAACAACTACTGGAACTTCAACGGCTACATCAATGGCGAGCTGGCGATCACGGTTCCCGAAGGATACACGGTCACGATCGCCCTCGTGAACGAGGACCCCATAATGGCGCACAGCCTCGGCATTTCGCCTGAGCTCGCCAACTTCGCGACGCCCCCAGCGCCCGAGCCTGTCTTCGCAGGTGCCATCACGGAAGACGCGCAGTCGATGATCGACGCGACCATGCCCGGTGAGACGGACACGATCCAGTTCGTGGCAGACACCGCAGGCGAGTACTCGCTGGTCTGTTACATCGCAGGGCACACGACCATCGGCATGTGGCTGTATTTCAACGTGTCGGGGAGTGGGAAGGCTGGAGTTCAGGGCGGCCTGTAGTGCGGGGAGAGAGCGCCGTCCTGACCGGGCGGCGCTCTTGTCGTTGTCGGGGATTCTCCCACGGGTGCCCGCGGATTGATCCCTACAGCGCGCGCGCGTGGCGCTGTGAAGGTTGCTCCGATATTGACTCCGGTCCCGCCCCGCAGTGACCGACGCTCAAAGCACAGCCGAAATGTTTACGAATATGATGCTGGCCACCGGAGTCCTCATCGGCGCGGTGGCCGTCCTCGTCGTAGTCGGCTGCATCGTCTACCACAAGACGGCTGGAGACAGACAAGAGACCGAAAAGGTCTGGCCATGACAGACATCGAGTCGAATCGAGCCGTCCATATTCACCATGGAGCTGGCTGCTAAGGGCTCCTGGATCTCTTGGATGTAAAGGAATCTCCCACAGGTTCGTCGGCGTATCCCCCACTTGCGCTGAGGCGGACTCCCCGACATCGGGCTTGGTCCCGATGGGCAAGAATGGAGGCGACTGGGAGGAACAATGTACAGACAGATCGTGGTGCCTCTCGACGGATCGACGTTCGCCGAGGCCGCTCTCCCTCTCGCTCTGGCCCTGTCGAGGAGGACGGGAGCGAGGCTCCACCTGGTGACCGTCATCGAACCGCTTCGGACGTTCGTGTACGCGGACGTGTACGCGGAGTGGGAGCCGACGGCGAAGGAGTGGAGTGGGGAGTATCTATCTGCCGTCAGCGAGCGCATCTCCGCGCACGCCGGTGGAGCGGTGACCACGGCGCTCCCCACGGGCCACGTCGTAGAGACGCTCCTCACCGAAACCCAAGCCCGTGAAGCCGATGTCGTCGTCATGGCGACGCATGGCCGCGGCGCGCTTTCGCGGGCGTGGCTCGGGTCGGTCGCCGACGGGTTCTTGCATCACGCGGACAGGCCTGTCCTCCTCATACGGCCAAAGGAGGGCGAGCATCCCCCGGCAACGCCGGCAGACGGCTTCGAGACTCTGCTGGTTCCGCTCGACGGCTCTGAGCTGTCCGAGTCCGCGCTTGCTCACGCGATGGAGTTAGGAGAGCTCTTCGGCTCGGCGTACCATCTGACCCGGGTGGTCTCCTACCCCCACGACATCGCTTCGCCGTACCGGCCCCACACCGTGCGAACGAACCAGGACGTTTTGGGCGAGGCGAAGGCGGACTCGGCAGAATACCTGGAGGGACACGCCGAGCGTATGCGTCGACGCGGCCTCCGCGTCACGACGTCCGTTGCCGTCGATGTCCAGGCCGGGCACGGCATTCTCACCGAGGCGGAAGCCGTGGGCTGCGACTCCATCGCCATGGCGACGCACGGACGTACCGGCGTCCGCCGACTCCTTCTCGGGAGCGCAGCGGACAAGGTCCTTCGCGGCACGCATCTCCCACTGCTGCTCTATCGACCCACCAAGATTCCCGCCTGAGGGATGAAGAAAGGAAGGTGATCGTGCTCGCGGTGTGCGATATCATGCAGACGGACGTCGTAACCGTGACGACGTACACAACAGCTCGGGACCTGGCGCGTCTCCTCTCGGACGAGGAGATCAGCGGAGTCCCGGTGCTCGACGGGAGCGGGCACCTGGCGGGCGTGGTCTCGTCGACCGACCTGGTGCGCCTGGCCGCGGAGGACTCGTGCGTCCAGCTCACCGCGTCTGTCCTGCGCACCGAGGTCGAGCGCATTCACGATCCGGACGCGGACGAGGTCGAAGCCCATCCGCACGGGTTCTTTCTCCGGGAGGATTGGCTGTTCGACGGCCGGCGCTTCCTCGATCAACTCCCCGAGAGTGACTTCGACACGGTTCTGGTCCGCGACATCATGACCCCCGTGCCGTTCTCCGTGGAACCGGAGATGCCGCTATCCGAACTGTGTGAGCTCCTGGTGCGTGGACGAATCCACCGGGCCGTGGTCGTCGAGAAAGGACAGCTCCTGGGAATCGTAACGTCGGTAGATGTGCTCCGAGCGGTCGCAGAACACGGGGTGGAGGTGTAGCCCCCGCGTGGAATCGTGACCGCATCGACCCATGACTGGGGGCAGGTCCTCGAGGATCTCGCCCGCTTCGATCGCCCGGGACCGCGCTACACCTCCTATCCCACCGCAGTCGAGTTCCACGAAGGCGTTGGGTGTGAGGAGTACGGGGCTGCGCTCGCCCGCGCCGACGTCGAGCGGGCAGAAGAGCCGCTGAGCTTCTATTCGCACCTCCCGTTCTGCGAGCACCGGTGCCTCTTCTGCGGATGCCATGTCGTCATCACGCCGCACATGCCGGTGGCGAAGAAGTACCTCGAGTACTTGCTGCGGGAGATCGACCTGGTTGCCGAGCGTCTCCCAAATCGCCGCGAGATCGTGCAGATGCACTGGGGGGGAGGTACCCCCACGTACTATGACGCCGAAGACCTCTCGACGTTGTTCGGGAAGATCCGTGAGAACTTCGACTTCTCGCAGGGTGCGGAGATCGCCATCGAGGTCGACCCACGTGTCACCGACGAAGAGCAACTCGCGACGCTGTCGGAGCTGGGGTTCAACCGCTTGAGCCTGGGGGTCCAGGACCTCACACCCGAGGTCCAGGCCGCGATCACGCGCAATCAGACGTTCGAGCAGACCGAGCAGCTCATTGAGGACGCGCGAGGGCACGGCTTCTCCGAGGGCATCAACGTCGACCTGATCTACGGTCTACCGAGACAGGAACTCGCTTCCTTCGGCGAGAGCATCGAACGCGTGATCTCGCTCCGTCCGGACCGCATCGCACTCTACTCGTTCGCGTACGTGCCCTGGATCAAGGGACACCAGAAGAAGATCGACCCGAAGCTGCTGCCGCCCGCCGACGTCAAGGTGCAGCTCTACCTCGAGGGCATGAGGAGATTCCTGGACGCCGGGTACGTCCCCATCGGGATGGACCACTTCGCGCTCCCGGACGACGAGCTCGCCCGCGCAGCGGAAGCCGGGCGGCTCCACAGGAACTTCATGGGCTACTCGGTCATGCCCGCTCCGGACATGATCGCGACCGGCATCTCCGGCATCGGTGAGGTGGGGCACGGCTTCTTTCAGAACCGTAAAAAGCTCTCCACGTACTACGCCGACCTGGACGCCGGCCGCCTTCCCGTCGCGCGAGGATACGCGCTGGACGAGGACGACCGGATCCGCCAGCACGTGATTCGCGAGCTGATGTGCAACTTCCGCGTGGACCGGCTTGAGGTCGAACGCGTCTTCTCCATCGACTTCGCGGACTACTTCGCCTCGGAACTGGACGCCCTGCGCCCGCTCGAGGACGCCGGATTCGTCTCGGTGACCGACACGGACGTGCGCGTGACCTCACCCGGACGCCTTTTCGTGAGGAACGCGTGCATGGAGTTCGACCGGTACCTCAAACGCCCGAAGGCCGAAGCGCCCGTCTTCTCGAGGACGGTCTGACGTGAGCGAGCCCCACGTCGTCGTCGTCGGAGCCGGGATCGCAGGCCTCGCTACCGCGTTCCGGGTCGAGAGGGCCCTCGCCCGAAGGCGGATCGGGGGGTCGGTGACCGTGCTGGAAGCGGCGTCCCGCGCGGGCGGCAACATCCGGTCGGAGTCGGTCGAGGGATTCACCGTGGAGTGGGGTCCCAACGGGTTCCTCGACAACGTCGATGCCACGCTCGAGTTGGCACACGACCTGGGACTGCGGGACGAAGTCCAAAGAGCGGACTCGAAGGCGGCCACGCGGTACCTGTGGCGTGCCGGCTCTCTGCACGAGCTTCCGGGCGGTGCGTTGGCCTTCGTGAGGAGTCCGGTTTTGAGCCTACGCGGACGCCTTCGCGTCCTGCTCGAACCGTTCCAACCGCGAGGACCGATCACGGAAGACGAGTCGGTCCACGCGTTCGGTGTGCGCCGCATCGGCACCGAGGCGGCGCATGTGCTCCTCGACGCGATGGTGTCGGGGACCTTCGCCGGTGATGCGAAGAAGCTCAGTCTTCCGAGCGCGTTCCCGAAGATGCGGGCCATGGAGGTGGAGCACGGAAGCTTGGTCAGGGCCATGATCGCGAGGAAGCGGAGCCGGAGTGGTGGAGGCCCTGCCGGGCCGGGAGGGACGCTGACATCGTTCCGCGGCGGCATGGAGACCCTGCCGCGCGCCCTGCACGAGCACTTCGGTGCCCGGCTACGGCTGAGCACGCGGGTACGAAGAGTGCGACGCGCGGATACCGGCCGATGGACGCTCACCCTATCCGAACATGAGCGCGTCGTGGCCGACCACGTCGTGCTGGCTGTTCCCGCACCCGCTGCTGCCGCGATGACGGCGCACCTCGACCCCGAGCTGGCTGAAGTACTGGGTCGCATGCCGACCGCGGCCGTCGTGGTCGTGGCGCTGGCGTATCGAGAGTCGGACTTGGCCGGGGCGCCCGACGGATTCGGCTTTCTCGTGCCGCGCTGCGAGGGAATCCGGATGCTCGGGTGTTTGCGCGACTCGACAATCTTCCCCGGTCGAGCGCCCGAGGGGAAGGTGCTGCTGCGTGTCATGGTCGGCGGGGCGCTCGATCCCGGGGCGATCGAGCTCACGGACGAGGAGCTCGAGGCCGTGGTGCGCCGTGAGTTGGACACGACCCTGGGGGTGAGGGCCAGCCCCCTGCTGACGCGCGTGATCAGACATCCTCTGGGCATCAGTCAATACACGCTCGGCCATGAGAAGCGGGTAAGGAGGATACGCAACGCGCTCGACACGCATCCCGGCTTGACGGTGGCGGGAAGCTCGTACATGGGTGTGAGCATGAACTCCTGCATCGAGCGTGCGGGCGTCGATGCAGAAGCCGTCGTCGACCACCTCGTCTCGGCCCCGGTCGAGGGCGCAGATATACCAAGCCGCGAACCCGATCTCGTAGGATGACCACGCCCCAGACCAACCGCGGAGGGCCCACCGGCATCGTGATGATGAACCTCGGAGGGCCTAAGACTCTCGACGATGTCGGGCCGTTCTTGATGAAGCTCTTCGAGGACCGGGAAATCATCCAGCTGCCCGTCCAGAACTTCCTGGGTCCCTTCATCGCCAAGCGACGGACACCGTCCGTCCAGAAGCTCTACGAGGAGATCGGTGGCGGCTCTCCGATTCTCGAGTGGACGGAGCTTCAGGGCCGTGCGATGGTCGCGCGCCTCGATCGCATGTCGCCCGAGACCGCCCCTCACCGCTTCTACGTCGCCTTTCGCTACATCGAGCCGCTCAGCGAGACTGCGCTGCTGCGGATGAAGGCGGACGGGGTGCGCCGTGCAGTGGCGTTCACGCAGTATCCCCAGTTCTCGTGTGCGACCACAGGTTCGAGCCTCAATGAGCTCTGGCGTGCGGCCGAGCGGTTGGGGCTCGAAGACGAGTTCGGGTGGAGCGTCATCGATCGCTGGCCGACGCACCCCACTTTCGTCGAAGCGATGACCCAAACCGTGCGTGCGGGCCTAGCGGCCTTCGACCCGCACGAGCGGGACGACGTCGTGATCGTGTTCAGCGCGCACTCGCTCCCCATGAAGGTGATCAATCGGGGAGATCCGTACCCGCAGGAGATCGGCGCCACCGTCCACGAGGTCATGACGCGCCTGGGCTTCTCGCACGAATACCTGCTCTCGTACCAATCCGAGGTCGGTCCCGTAGCCTGGTTGGGCGCGAGCACCGCAAAAGTCATCCGCATGTTGGGCCAGAAGGGACGGAAGAATGTGCTTGCGGTCGGCGTCGCGTTCACCACGGACCACATCGAGACCCTGTCGGAGATCGACATCGAATACCGTGACCTCGGCCGGAAGGTCGGCATTACGAACTTCAAGCGCGCGCCCGCGCTGAACGACGATGCAGTCTTCCTCGACGCACTCGCCGAGATCGTTCACGAGCACCTCCAGCGCGGCGAGGCCTGCACGAAGCAGTACGGCTTCCGATGTCCGGGCTGTGAGAACCCCGAGTGTCGCCGTGTGCTCAACCCGGTCGCCGGGTACGTGCGCCGTCCTCTAGAAGGGAGCGACTGATGGGGATCCTGAAGAGGCGTATGCCGGCGTCGTTGTGGCGAGCTTCGCTGCTGGGCCTCCTGCTCGGCCTCCCATCCGGGATGTCGGGTCAAGAGGTCGCGGTCAGCTCCGGCCGCGTCTCGAGCTGCACACTGCACCGGCGCGGCCTTCGAACGAACTGACGACGATGCGCCTGCGGATCAGGGTCGTAGCGGAACCCGAGTCCACTGTAAGGATCGTCGCCGAGCTGCAGGACGTGCGGACGTGGGGGGAGGAGCGGAGCACTCTGACCGACTACAGCGCCGACAACCTCGACCTCCATCAGGGGTTCTTCGACGTGACCCTGAGCGAGCAATGGTCGGCGCGCATCGGACGGCAGGAGATCTCCTTCGGTGGTGAGCGGCTGATGGGTGCGGTGGATTGGACCCAGCAGGGCCGCTCTTTCGATGCGGTCCGCACTACGCTTCAGATCCCTGATCTCACCGTCGATGTATTCCGAGCCCAACTGACCGAAGAAGCCGTCGACGCGGGGGAGGACTCGGCTCTGCTCGGGATCTACGCGGTGGCATCCAGGAGAAGCCACAACTTGGATGTGTTCGCTTTCTTGGAGCGGTCGCCTGCGGCTGATCTGCGGCAGTGGACTTCCGGCCTGCGTGCCCACGGGCTGCTCGGGCTGTTGGCGTATCGCTTCGAAGGCGCGGCACAGCTCGGTCGGCGATCCGGCGCGCGCGTGCGCGGTTGGATGCTCGGGGTGCGCCTGGGACGTGGGCTGCCGAAGCCGCTCGGCGATGTGTCACTCTGGTACGACCACCTGTCCGGCGACGCCGCCCCTGATGATGGCACCGTGCGGACCTTCGAGACTCTCTTCGCCACGAACCACAAGTTCTACGGCTTCGCCGACCTGTTCCTGAACATCCCTCGGGACACAGGGGGCAGGGGCCTGCGGGACCTGGCGCTGAAGTGGAAGCTCGCTGGTCCGGCCGGGACGAGCATCGGGGTAGATCTCCACGCCTTCCGATTGGCGGAGGCGAAGGGGCTCGGGACGGCGAGGTTTGCCGAGGAGGTCGATGTCACGCTTGGCTATGGAGTCAACTCCTCGCTGCGGTTGACCGCCGGATTCTCGCACGTGTGGGAACGCCTCGGCCTGGGCGAGATCGGCCGAAACGCCGGGCGGCACACCTTCACCTATCTGATGACGAGTGTCGTTTTCTGACAACTCGGCGGTCTACAGCTCCACCCAGACGCCGGCAGGGCCGGCGTTCACGATACGTGTGTCGCCGACCCAGGACTCCTTGGTCCAGCACGAGTGGATGTGGCCGCACACGACCAGGCGTGGCCGTGCGCGCTCGATCGTTTCCAGGACTGCACGGCTGCCGAGGTGGCGCCCGCCTGTCTCGTCGACGTGACCCAAGGGTGGCGAGTGCGTGACCAGGATCGCGCCCTCAGGGCACCCGCTGAGCAGCATCCTGGCGTCGTCCTCACCGAGGTCGAAGCTCCACGAGCCGAAGGGGGTCACGGGGACGCCGCCGCCCAGGCCCCAGAACGACACGCCGTCGATCTCGCACCCGGAGCCGTGAAGAACGTGCGCGTTCGCCCATCCGGCGCAGGCGGCGGCGAGTTCCTCGTCGGACTCCCCGTTTCCCGCTACCAGCACCGTGGGCGGTGCCGCTGCAGCCAGGATGTCCACCGGCTTCTGGAGACCCTCCCGCATCACCGCCAGGTCCCCCGCGCAGACGAGGACATCGGCATCTGCAGAGCACTCGACGACGCTACGGGCTGCGTCGGCATCGCGGTGAATGTCGCTGAAGAGGAGGAGCCGCATGCGGACCTTGCCTGTCAATGGGGGTCGAGCGGCTCGAGGCCCATGCGCCGGCTGTCTTCGGGCGTCACGGGCCGACGACCGGCGAATCCCGCGGTGATCTCGTGCCAGTGGGCTACGGTCGGCTCTGCCCTCATCCAGCAGAGGTAGACCCAGCGGCCGTCCAGGGTCGTCGGGAAGTCCAACAGACCGTGCTCGAGGCCCCCGGACGGGAAGCGAATGCCTCGGGCTAGGATCTCGTCGTTGACCACCTCCTCGATGCGCTTCGTGATCGCGTCGATGGCCGCCCGGTGCCGCAGGAGCTCTGCATGGTCTGGGTTCCCTTCCTCCAGGACCTTCGGTCCCCAGAGCGCGTCGAGGATCTGGAGCTGCTGTTCGTGTTCCTCGAGCTCCCGTCGGAGGCGCTCGACCTCCGCCATGACATCTTCCATCTCAGGGAGGAGTCGGTTGGCTTCGGCAATCGTGAAGGCGTGGCTGTGGAACGGCTCGGTCATGACAGGATGCGACGGCGTTGCGGTGATTCGGGATGACCCCATACGGAGTATGCAACGAGCTTCAAGAAGTGGAAGCAGCGTCCACTCTTGCACGGCAGTGAGGTTGAAGTTGAACTACCAGACCAGGCGCGTCGTGATGAATACGTTCGTCGTCCGGGAGCGGGCCACGGGTGTGGCCAGCCCATCTGTACGCAATCGGGCTTCTCGAGAACCCTGACGTTGGAGAAGTGCAGATGGATCCACGCGGTGTGTGGCGGGAAGTTGTCCTGATCGGGCTGCATCGTGTGGGCGACGAAGTGGAACTCCGTCTCGTTCGAATTCACGAACCCGGTTAGGTCAAGGTCGGACTGGCTCACGACCCCTTCTTTCGGCCATCATCCGTACCGGCCTCACCCCAACGAGCCAGGAACGTCGACACGAATTCCTGGACTCGAGCGGGCTCGACCGTGAGAGGCGCCAGCGTGAGCGCCACTGTCAATGCGACGTGGTACCCTTCCGACCGCGAGGCGAGAGCACGCTCGTACGCGGGGTGGGCTTCGTTGACCCACACGGTCGACTCCACGAGTCGGCCCAGTGCCGGATCGTCGGGGCGGCTCTCGAACCGGAGCGAAAGGCTGTATGTTGCCGGCTTTTTCCGCGTCTTGCTTCCAGGCAGCGAGGCGTCCCCCGTACGGTCAGCCTCAGTGGTCTCGTGCCCTCGTTCCGGCGCGCCGGCCTCGTGGCCGAGTGCCTCGTCGGGGGTCGGCGATGTGCCCTCGGCCGACGGCGTGGCTGCGCCGCGGTCTGCCTTGAGTGCGGGACTGACACCCTTGCCGGGCGATCCCGGTTCACCCAGTGCGAGACGACGTTGACCGCCCGGGCGGCGCTCGACGAGCGTGGCGATCAGCGGAAAGTCTCCCGAGAGATCTGCAAGGACGGACCCCAGGTCCCGCTCCAGCGACCGTGTCCGGGGCCGGCGCGAGGCCGACGGGCGGGGGGCATTCCCCCATTCGACCAGCAGCTGCGCCACCGGCTCCTGAATCGCCTTACGATACGCCAGGAATATCGCGCCCTGCTGGCCGGTACGAATGAAGTCGGCCTTGTTCAGCGTCAGGACTTCCGCGAGCGCGGGCACCTCAATCAGGCCCGTAACGGACGCGGCCTCGCCCGGAGCGAGCCCCAGCCAGTCCCAGCCTCGCTTGATGACCTTGCCCAAGGTGCTGATCGCGATGCCCCTCTCGTGGTCCGCGACGTCGGGATCCTTCAGGACGTAGCCTATGCCGGACGGTTTCCGCTGCCTCCCGAGGCGGATGCGGATGGTCGTTCTGCCGGGCTCCGGCGCCGTGCGCGGCATCTCCCTGCCGTTCACGAGAAAGCGGATCCCGTGTGGGTAGACGGACGCGAGGATCTGGTCGAAGTGCGGATCCAGGAGCGGTCGAAAATGGTCCAGCAGCACACCCTCGATGAAGCCGAGGTCGAGAAGCGGCGACAGCGGGTTCGTCAAGTAGAGTCGCAACGCGGTGCCCGGGGTCGGACCCTGGCCGTCGTCGCCCCCGCCGTGGAGGATCCCTTGTGGGTCAATCCAACGCCATGGCGCCCGGTTCTTCGACGTCAGCCGCCACGAGGTGGCGAGATGGGTCCGCTTGTTGCGGCTCTCCGTGACGACGTCGTCCGAGATCAAGAGCCCCAGCTTGATGCCGACCCCGGCGAATCCGATGCTCCGCCCACGCCGCTTGCTCGTAGACGCCAAATCGTGATAGCGCGACATGGCCGAGCGGCTCATGCCCTTGCCGTCGTCCGTCACCGTGACTGTGCCAGCCACGGGGTCGGTCGAGAGGGCGATTTGGCGCGCGCCCGAGTCGAGCGCGTTCGCCACCATCTCGGTGACGATCGTCTCCTCCAGGGAACCGGGGTACGCGTCGCGGAGGTCCCCGAGGAGGTGCGCCAGGTTTACGCGGGTTTCACCCATGTGGCGACAATACGGGGCAGCTGGGGGACGCGCACGGGCATGCCGATCACGAGACGTGCGGCTCCGCGACTCTTCAAGAGGTATAACCTCACGTGAGGCTCAGCCGCGATCTTCCGCAGAAGCCTGGGCCGCGACCTCCACCCGGCCCCGAGGATGAGCCAGCGCTTCAGCGGCCATCTTCTTCCTGCTCCCAGACTCCACCTCCCGGGAGCTCGATGCGACCACCCAACTGGAGGATCAGCGGGACGCCGTCCACGTAGTCCGCGGCCCGGATGATTCGGCCTCCCTCCATCTCGATAATGGTCACGCCGTTGAGCACCACCTCATTGCCCGAGGCGACCGGGAAACGATCTCCGATGGGGCGGCTCTGGATTGCGGAGAAGATCCATTCGCCGATGGCCCCGGTCGAGCTCGTGTGAACGCGACCGAGGTTCATGTAGACGTCGTCGCCCCACTCGTGCACGGCGGTCAGGTACGCGACGATCTCTTGAATGCCCTGGTACGTCTGCTGGCCGGCGAAGTCGTCATAGGTGGCCTCGGGCCAGAAGAGCTCGAGAATCACCGCGGTGTCTGCGGTCGCGATCGCGGTGGTCAGCAACTGAATCGTGAGCTCGGCTTCTGACGATCCGGACGGGTCGGCACTCGGCGCGCCACAGGACAGCGTCCCGAGTAGCACCGCGAGCGCTAAGAATGTGGCTCTGATCATGACGTTCCGCGTGGCGATGGTCCCAGGACGGCCCTCGGAAAATCTAACGCTGCCACCCCCAGTAGGCTCTATTGCCGTACACAGGCCAAGAGAGGCACGCGGTGGATACGACCATCAGAGCACTTACGCGCTTCGGGCTCGGCGCCCGGATCGGGGAGCCTGAGAGCGTCGGGGACGGTAGACAGTGGCTTCGCGCCCAGCTGGAGCGGCCCCAACCCACGCTCGCGGGTGCGGAACTGGCCGAGATCGCCTCGGTGATCCGGAAGCTGCGGGAGGCGCAGCGCGCGCAGGACCGCGAACAGCTCATGGCAATGCAGCGGCGGGTCCGTGAGATCCAGAGAGGTGAGATGAGCACGATGCTGTCCGCCCGCGTCACCTCGGACACGCCGTATGTCGAGCGCCTGGTTGCGTTCTGGTCGAACCACCTGTGTGTTTCGGTGATGGCCTCGCGGCAGGTCGCCGCGCTCGCGGGGCACTACGAGCGAACTGCCATCCGGCCGCACGTGCTCGGCAACTTCGCCGACATGGTGATGGCGTCGGCGCAGCACCCGGCGATGCTCTTCTATCTCGACAACGTACAATCGATCGGACCGGAGTCCGGTGCGGGCCGACGAAGCGCGCGCGGTAGACGGGCCCGTGGGCTCAACGAGAACTACGCCCGCGAACTGCTGGAGCTGCACACCGTGGGGGTCGGAGGTGGATACAGTCAGCAGGACGTGGAACAGCTCGCGCGTATCCTGACTGGCTGGACCACGACCGGCGCCGGACCGGGGTCCCGAAGCGACGAGCCGCTCGGCTTCATCTTTCGGCCGTTCGTACACGAGCCAGGGGCGAAGACGGTACTGGGCAAGCGCTATCAGCCGGGCGGAATCCGTGAAGGCGAGCAGGCGATCCGTGATCTGTGTGCCCACCCGTCCACGGCGAGCTTCGTGGCGGGAAAGCTCGTCCAGCACTTCGTGGCGGACGCGCCGCCGCCCCGTGCCGTGGACGAGATCGCGGGGGTCTTCCGCGACACCGGCGGCGACCTGGGAGCGGTATCCCTCGCGCTCATAGACCTCGAGGAGGCGTGGAGCCCGAAGTCGAAGAAGTTCAGGACGCCCCAGGACTGGCTCGTGGCGGTCTTCCGGGCGTTCCGCGCGCAGGAAGCCCCTGAGCCGATGGGGCAGCTGCTACGCCAGCTCAGACACGCGCCCTGGGCTCCAGCCGCTCCGAAGGGATACGGCGATATGGAGCGTGAGTGGGCGGATCCCGACTCCCTCATGAACAGGGCCGAACTCGCGCGCAGTCTGGCGCGCCGTTGGGGCAGACGCGGGCTCGACCCGAGCCGACTGCTCGAGGTGGTCGACGTGCCTCCGGGCGACCCGCTCAGGACGTTGCTGGCGGATCGTGACATTCCGGTGCCTGAGCGCCTCGCGCTCGCCGTAGGCGGCCCAGCTTTCCAATGGAGGTGATCATGGATCGCAAGACGTTCATTCGGGGGATGTGCTACGGGGGCATCGCGACCTTCACGCTTCCCATGGTCCGCTTCGCTCAGGTGCCTGGGCGGGGCAAGATGGTGTTCGTCCTGCTGCGGGGCGGCTTCGATGGTCTCGCCGCGCTGGTCCCGATCGGGGACCCCGACTACGCAAACGTCCGAGGCCATATGGCGTTCGGCCCCTCCGACCTCGTCAAGATCGGCGACGAGTTCGGGCTCGCCCCCGGCCTCGCGCCGTTGCGGGCGCTGTGGGACGACCAGGAGCTCGTGGCGTTGCACGCGATGGCGATCCCCTATCGTACTCGGTCCCACTTCGATGGCCAGGCGATTCTGGAGACGGGGCTCGACCGTCCTGACGGTGCATCGGACGGCTGGCTGAACCGACTACTACAGATCATGGACGGAGAGCGTTCGGGCATAGCGGTAGCGGCCGGCATGCCGCGCTCGCTCTCGGGGGAGCACCAGGTGACCTCATGGTCACCCGCAGAGTTGGGCGCCGTGGACGATGCCTACGTCGAGAGGCTGAGTCTGTTGTACCGATCGGATCCCGACCTGCACGAGCGATTCGAGGCCGCGCTACAGATGAAGGACTTGGCACCCGACATGGGGGGGACGCCTGGCCGCGGCCCACGCGGACAAATGGCGCCGATCATGAGCGCCGCCGCGAAGTTCTTGCGCGAACCCGGAGGCCCGAACGTCGCGGCGCTCGAGTTCAGCGGCTGGGACACGCACGCCAATCAGGGTCTGATCGGGGGTCGGCTCGACCGATTGCTCGGCGAATTGGCGCGTGGAGTCCTGACCTTCCGCGAAGAGATGGGCGACGAGTGGGCCAACACCACGGTGGTCATCATGACGGAGTTCGGGCGCACCGCCCGACCGAACGGGACGCGGGGTACCGACCATGGGACCGCAGGCGCGGGCTTCGTGATCGGGCCGAACGTCGCCAGGAGCGCAGTGATCTCCGACTGGCCGGGCCTCGCGGAGCGTTCGCTCTTCGAGAGCCGTGACCTGCGCCCGACCCTCGACACCCGCTCGGTGCTCAAGGGTGTGATCGCGGGGGTTTTCGATCTCACCGCGTCCCAAGCGGATCGGGTGTTCCCGGGCTCCGAGAGCACGCGCGGACTGTACGAGCTGATGGGTTAGGGCTCACACCTCGCCCTCCTCGAGCTCCAATCTGATCCCGGTCTCGGTGATCACCAGCGTCGGCAGGACCGTGCGCACGGACCGACCGGCGAGCGACGCGAGCGCTTCTTCGGTGGTCCCGTAGTCGCGCAGCTGTTCGAGCGTCTTGATGGTTGGGAAGATCATCGGCAGCGTCCCCTCGTCGCTGCGAGCGAGGGCTGCGTCCGGTGTGATCCAAACGGCGTCGGTCATTTCCCGAGGATCCACGATCGGGGTGGCGCCCTCACGAACTTTGGCGGCGAAGAAGCGCGTGTCGTACCGGCGCGGTTCCGGCTCCGGCGTGATCCAATGTGCGAGGTACTCGACCGAGGCGCCGTCGATACGGCATTCGAGCCGTTCGAGCGCCTGTGGGAACGAGATCCGATCCTCCATGAGGTCGTCCCTCGTGGCATCGACTTGTTCGTCTTCTGCCGCGGTCGCGGGCTCCATGCCGCGCACGTCTCGTCCCACCAGGATGCCGGTCTCCTCGAACGCCTCGCGGAGTGCCGCCAGGTAGTAGGCGATTGCGGGTGGGTCCCCGTCGAATAGCCCTAGGCGGTGCGCGGCCCCGTCCGGGGTCAGTCCGTCCAGGAACGCCAAGGTTTCGTCCGCGGCGTCAGTTCCGTCGACTCCCCCGCCGGGGAATACATAGGCTCCCGGGACGAAACCGGCGCTCCGATTTCTGCGCAGGAGAAGGACCTCCACGCCGGCGTCTGCGTCGCGCAGGAGAACGATTGTGGCGGCGGGTCGGGGCTCGACCGGCTGGTCGGGCGGATTCTCGTGAGCGATGCGGTAACCTCAGCTCGAAGGGCATGAAGGTGACCAGTCCGTCGCCGCGAAGTAGCGTGAGATCACCTCGTGCAGCCTGGGATCGTACTCGAGCAGCTCGTCCCGGGTGTCGACGTGGTTGTGGATCCCGTCCTGGGGGCCCTGGTTCGCGTTGAACCACGACTGCACGCCTTCGGCCCAGTACTCCTGCCGACTGATATGCGCGAAGGTGTCGACCCAAAGACCTTCCGCTCGAGCGAGAAGAAAAAGCGAATCGAGCTCGGCGTCGAAACCCGGGTCGATGATATTGATCGCGAGCGCGTGCAGGCTGTGCGCGAACTCGTGCACGAGAATGCTCTCACCCGCGTACCGGTCACTTTCACCACAGAGCAGGTTCTCCTCTCCGATCGTGGTGATCGGATTCTCCGGAGTCGCTGCGAGGCCCCGCGCGCGCGTATTCCAATCGATGTCGGGATCGTCCTGCAGGAAGCGGTGCTCGGGGATGTCCGTCGTCACTTCGTTTCCGGCCATCACCGCCACAAAGGCCTCGGCCTCGACCAAGAGCGGCCAGATGTCGATCCGGGCGGCGATCATCTCTTCCACCACCTCGACCGCGAGTTCGAGCGCTCGGTCCTGCACCTGATGTGAGCCTACGATCGCGACCTGGTTGGTGACGATGATCTTCCGATAGAACTCGTGCATGTCGTATATGCCGAGCAGCGATTCGCGGCAGTACGGACCGATGCAGGGAGCCCGGGGTCCGAGTGTGTCCTCTCCCGGCACGAAGATCCGGGGAGGCGCGACTGCCTCTCCATTGCACGCAAGCGCGAGCCAGATCGGCGCCCACCAGATTGGCGCCCAAAGGCGCGCAGAACGCAGAACGCGGCCGATCCTTCCGGGACGGCCGTCAGCGCTAGTGCCCCGCGGCCATCCCATCTTTTCTCGGGTCCGAACCGGCCGCCCATCCCTCGGCGAGCTTGAGGATCGCTTGGCCACCGCCGAACGCGACACCGTCAGGATCGCATAGTTCGTGGCCGAGCGCTTGGAGGGCTGCCGCGACCTCGGGGTCGAGGTTCTCGATCGCGACCGTGGTGCCGCTGAGGTGACGGAAACGCGCGGCATCGATCGCTTCCTGGGGGTCCATGCCGAACTCGACCATGTTGAGCATGACCTGAACGTGGCCCTGGGGCTGCATGGAACCACCCATGACACCGAAGGAGAGCCAGGGTGCGCCGTCCTTGGTCGCGAACGCCGGGATGATCGTGTGGAAGGGTCGCTTGTTCGGCGCGATCTGGTTGGGATGACCGTCCTCCATCGTGAAGCCCGATCCGCGGTTCTGTAGGACGAGTCCAGTACCCGGCACGACGACTAGCGAGCCGAAGTGTCCGTACAGCGAGTTGATGAACGAGATCACGTTGCCGTACTGGTCCGCCACGGTCAGGTAGATCGTCTCGGAATCCGTAACGAGACGACCAGCGTCCGGACGGTCTGCCGCGGCCGTGGAGTCGATAAGACGTGCTCGACCCGCAAGGTAACCGACGTCGAGCAGCGACTCGGGCTGCACTTCCATGTGGTCGGGGTCGGCGATGTAGCGGGCGAGATCGGCGTGAGCGAGCTTCTTCGCCTCGATCACTGTGTGCAGGTAGTTGGCGGAGTTGTGGCCCATCGCCTGCAGGTCGTACCCCTCCAGCATCTTCAACATCTGGAGCGCGGCGATGCCCTGACCGGCGGGCGGCAGCTCGTACAGCGTATACCCCTTGTAGTCGATGCTCATCGGCTCGACCCAGCGGTAGTCGTGGCGGCGCAGGTCCTCGACGGTGAGGAACCCGCCGAGCTCGTCCAGGCCGGCGACAATCTGTTGTCCGAGCTCACCACCGTAGAAGGTCTCGATGCCGTTCTCTGCGACGCGCGTGAACGTGCGTGCGAGGTCGGGGTTCTTGAACCACTGTCCGGCCTCGGGCGCTTCATCGTCGATCAGAAAAGCGGATGCGGCACCGGTGTCTCCGCGTAGCCCGTCAACCGAGCCCGCCCAGTCGTGCGCGATGATCGGGCTGACAGGGAAGCCTTCGTCCGCAAGGCGTATCGCGGGCTGAAGCGCTTCCGCGACCGTCGTGGTGCCGTAGCTCTCGAGGAGCGCGTTCCAACCGGAGAGCGCGCCGGGCACCGTCACCGAGCGCGCGCCGTTGCCGGGTACACCCTCCGCGCCCTCAGCGATCAGTTGCTGGACGTCGATCTTCGAGCCCGACTTGCCGGTTGCGTCGAGCCCGACGAGGCGGCGTTCGTCGGCATGCCAGAGGATCGCGAACATGTCGCCGCCCATCCCAGTCATGTGCGGCTCGACCACGTTCAGCACCGCAGCCGCGGCCACCGCCGCGTCGATCGCGTTGCCGCCTGCCTCGAGGATATTGAGCGCGGCTCCTGTCGCCAGCGGGTGGCTGGTGGCTGCGGTCCCGCGCGGCGAGTACACGGTCGAGCGTCCCGAGCTCGTCGCCGGACTCGTCAGCCCACTCTGTCCAGGATTATGACCTCGCCGGAGAAGAGATCGTTGAGGCGTTCGACGTCCCGTCGCTCTCCGTGCGGCTCGCCCCAATGAATCGGGATGATCGTTTCGGCTCCGCACGCCTCCGCTGCTCGAGCGGCGTCGTCTACGCCCATCGTGTAGTGGCCGCCGCACGGTAGGAAAGCGACGTCGCATCGGATCCCGAACATCGAGGGAAGGAAGTCGGTGTCCCCGGCGTGGTAGAACGTGGTGTCTCCGACGCTGAAAACGTAGCCGAGCCAGCCGTCGGCGGGAGTGTGGAACTTCTTCTCCACGTTGTGGGCCGGCACCGCGAGCACGTCGAAGCCTTCGAGCTGAAGCATGTCGCCCGGTCGCATGAAATGGTCGGCGTCACCGAGCTGCTTCTTCATCGTCACGGGGGCGATGATCAACGTCTCAGGAGTGCGCACCCTCGCGATGTCGTCCTCCGAGAAGTTGTCGTAGTGGGGATGCGTAAGCAGGACGATGTCCGCCGTGGAATCGTCGGACACGTGGATCGGATCCACGTGGATCTCCAGGCCCGTCCGTCGTATTCGCACGGAAGAGCCACGGAACCAGGTAACGCCGTTGAGCTTGTCGCTCATATGGATCCCGGGCGGTGGCGCAAGGAGGAACGAGGTGCCAACCTAACTGCCCCCGCCGGCGTGAAAAAGTGGCGTGCCACAGAAGACGGTGGCGGCCAGTCTGGCAGCTTTTCATGCGATCGGGGCACGGATTGGTGCGTTGCTGGTGGCAAGGATCCTGCACCTACGCTTGCGCCGCTTCCGCGCATCGACTCCAGGTCGGGCGTCGAAGTGTCGATGCTGATCAATAAAGGGTTGCCTTCGTCGCTGGACGAGGGCGAAGAGGAAGAGAAAGGGCACTCCATGGGCGAGCGATTTACGCTTCCGGTCCTACCACTCCGGGACACAGTCGTATATCCGGGGGTCGCTGTACCCATCTCAGCCGGGAGACCCGGAACCGTCGAGGCCGTCCAGGCAGCCCTGGACGGTGATCGTCGCATGTTCGCCGTTGCCCAGAGAGAAAACGTAGACGATCCCCGTCCTGAGTTCCTGTACAACATCGGAACCGTAGTACGCATCATTCAGACGCACCGGGTGCGTGGGGGCGTCCAGCTTCTGGTACAGGGGGAGGCCCGTGCACAGGCGCTGACGTACCACGATGAGGGGCAGGCGATGTTGCAGGCGGTGCTTCTCGAGATGGTGCACCAAGAGCCGCAGAACCCCGACGATCCCGCCTTCCAGGCACTCGACCGCGAATTGAGGGATCGCGCAGCCGAACTCGGTACTCGACGCGGGGTGCCCGCGGAGGCGCTGAACCAACTCATCCAGGGCGTGGATGAGCCCGGGCCGTTCGCCGACCTCGTCGCGTTCTACCTGGAGCTGGAGACGCCGAGCAAACAGGAGCTTCTGGAGACGCTCGACGACGAGGCTCGCATGCGTGCTTGTCTTCTTGCCGTGGAGCGCGAACTCGCGCGCATAGACGCTCAGGAGGACATCCAGGCGAAGGTGCAGTCGGAGCTGGGCGAACGTCAGCGCGAAATGCTCTTGAGAGAGCAGCTCAAGGCGATCCAAAAAGAGCTCGGCGATGGGGAGGAACGTGACGACGTCGAAGAGATGCGTGAACGCATCGAGGAGCTCGAGTTGAGTGAGGAGCAGCGCTCCGAAGTCGATCGCGAGCTGAGGCGTCTGGAGCGTACGAGCCCGCAGTCCGCGGAGTATCAGGTGATCCGCACCTTCCTGGAGTGGGTGACCGAACTGCCGTGGAGCGAGCGGACCGAAGAGAAGATCAACCTCGCTCGGGCGACGAAGATTCTCGAGGAGGATCACCACGGTCTCGACGACGTGAAGGACCGCATCCTCGAGTTCCTCGCCGTACGCAAGCTCAAGATGGACCGGTCCAACGGAGTTGGTTCCGAGGAGGCTGACGCGGACGCCGAGGCGAGTGGCTCGTCGAGCGCGAACGGAAAGGACGATGTCGAGTCGGACGACGTCGACGACACGCTGACGGGTCGTGGGCCCATTCTACTCTTCGTCGGACCGCCCGGCGTGGGCAAGACATCGATCGCGCGGTCGATCGCACGTGCGCTCGGCCGGAAGTACGTGCGGATCTCGCTGGGTGGCGCGCGCGACGAGGCGGACGTGCGCGGGCACCGGCGCACGTACGTCGGTGCCATGCCGGGCCGCATCATCCAGGGCATGAGACAGGCCAAGACCAAGAACCCGGTCTTCTTGCTCGACGAGGTCGACAAGCTCGGGGTGTCGTTCCAGGGCGACCCGAGCTCCGCCCTCCTGGAGGTGCTCGATCCGGCTCAGAACTCGTCGTTCGTCGATCACTACCTCGGCATCCCGTTCGACCTCTCCGAGGTGCTCTTCATCGCGACGGCGAACTACCTGGACCGGATTCCTGGTCCGCTGCTTGATCGCATGGAACGTGTCGACTTCGCCGGCTACACCGAGCTCGAGAAGCTCCAGATCGCGAAACGCTATCTGCTGCCGCGTCAGCGAAAGGAGAACAGCCTCACCGAGGACGAGCTGCAGATGGAGGACGACGCGGTTCTCAGCGTGGTGCAGAGCTACACGCGCGAGTCCGGTGTGCGGCAGCTCGAGCGGGAGCTCGGCAGATTCGCACGCAAGATCGCGCGCCGGATCGCTGGCGGTAAGCTCGAGAAGATCGGAGCGACCAAGGATGATGTTCGGGAGCTACTCGGCCGGCCCCGGGTCCACCCGGAGCGCATCGCCGACGAGGACACCGTGGGTGTCGCGACGGGCATGTTCTACACACCCATGGGTGGTGACATCATGTTCGTCGAGGCGAGTGTCATGCCCGGTGAGGGCAACGGTGGTCTCATCCTCACCGGCCAGCTCGGCGATGTGATGAAGGAGTCGGGTCGCGCGGCACTCTCCTTCGCGAAAGCGCACTGGAAGCAGCTCGGGATCGCGGAGGACTCGCTGCGGGGCCGTGACGTGCACATCCACGTTCCGGCCGGAGCGATCCCCAAGGACGGTCCGTCGGCGGGTATAACGATGGCGACGGCGCTCGTTTCGGCCGTGTCGGGCCGAAAGGTCCGACGCGGCGTGTCGATGACGGGAGAGCTAACGCTCACCGGACGGGTGCTCCCGATCGGCGGCCTGAAGGAGAAGGTGCTCGGTGCCGTGCGTGCGGGCGTCACCGAAGTCATCCTCCCGATCGACAACGAGGCGGACCTCGAGGACATCCCCGACGAGGTGCGCGAGAGGACGACGTTCCATCTGGCTGAGACGCTCGATGACGTGATCTCCACCGCCCTCGTCGGCGGCAAGAGCACCGCGAAGACGATTGCGCCGACGCCATCCGGGACGAAAAAGGCGACTCGGAAGAAGAAGGCGGGCCCGAAGAAGAAGGCGGGCTCGGCGAAGAAGGCCGCCTCTAGAAAGAGGGCCAAGAAGGACAGCCTCGCTAGCTGACGTGGATCGGCTCGAGCAACTGACGCATCCGTGGGGACGGTACGAGCCAGGTCCCCTGCGCGGTTGGTTCATCCGCCTGTGTCGGTCGATGCCGCCCAGATGGGCTGGCGAGCGGGCTTCCCTGCTGCTACGCCGGGTGGCCCGTGCTGCCCTGGACACTCCGCTGGACACGGAGGTGTGGGGTCTGAGGCTGCGGCTATTCCCGTCGGGCAACCTCGCGGAGGCTCGGATCCTGTTCATGCCGCAGCAGTGGGACTGGCAGGAGCGGGAGCTGTTGGCGCTTCGCGCGAAGGCCGGCTTCGTGTTCGTCGACGTCGGCGCCAATGTCGGGGGATACTCGTTGTGGATGCACAGCGTCCTGGGTAGCGATGTCACGGTCGTCGCGATCGAGCCGGACCCCCAGCTCGTTGCCGGGCTCGAAGCAAACCTGTCCTGGAACGCGTGCGAGAATGTGCGCGTCGTTCGTGCGGCTGTCGGCGTGTCGGAGAGTGAGGGCACGCTGTTCGTGCGCGCCGGAAACCTGGGCGAGAGCAGCCTCGAACGGCCAGACGTGCCTGACTCGGCCATCGTTCGAACGGAGACCGTCGCTGTGCGACCTCTCGCGGCGGTGCTCCAGGCCGAGGGCCTCACCTGTGTCGACGCCCTCAAGATCGACATCGAAGGCATGGAGCTTCCGGTGATGGAGGCATTCTTCGGTGAAGCGCCTGATGGGCTCTGGCCGACGCTCATCATCACCGAGTTCAAGGAGACGGCGCGGCACCGGGATCTGCGCGAACTGCTCGAGCGGAACGGTTACGGAGCGCTGCTCAAGACGAAGTTGAATCTGGTGATGGAACGGCGGCCGAGGGGGCCTACTCGACCCTGATCCGCCCCGCGCCGCCCTCCACACCCTCCACACCCTCCACGACCTCGCCGATCACGGCTGCCACAGGGCTCCGCCCATCCACCAGGTCGAGCAGCAGCGGCTCGACGGCATCGGGGGACACGCACATCAGCAACCCGCCGGAGGTCTGCGCGTCGCCGAGGAGCGTGCGGGTGAAGTCGTCGACGGAGTCGGCGAACGATACGCTATCCGCCAGGTCTTCCAGGTTGCGCGTGGTGCCTCCGGGCACGTGTCCGGCTTCGACCAACTCCCGCGCCCCCGAAATGATGGGGACGTCGGCCGAGCGCAGGGTGGCCGCGACTCCCGACGCTCGCAGCATGTTGTGCAGATGACCGAGAAGACCGAATCCGGTCACGTCGGTTCCGGCGATGACATCGGCGTTTCGCATGGCCTCCGCGGCGCCCGCGTTGAGGGTCACCATGACCTCGACGGCTCTTGTGATCACATCGTCCGGCGCCGCGCCCTGTTTGATCGCCGTAGCGATCACCCCGGAGCCCAGAGGCTTGGTGAGAACAAGGACGTCACCCGGCTTGGCCCCGGCATTCGTGACCATGTGGTCCGGATGCACTTCACCGACCGCCACTAGGCCGTACTTCGGCTCGGCGTCGTCGATCGAGTGGCCGCCCAGAGTGGGAATCCCGACTGATCGGGTCAGGTCACTTCCCCCGCGGAGGATCTCGTCGAGAATGCCGTCCCCGAGGAGCTCCCTTGGAAAGCCGACCAGGTTCAGCGCGAAGAGCGGCGTCGCGCCCATGGCGTAAATGTCCGACAAGGCGTTGGCCGCGGCGATGCGTCCGAAGTCATATGGGTCGTCGACGATGGGCGTGAAAAAGTCGGCCGTCACGACCAGGGCACGGTCGTCGGCTAGACGGTACACGGCAGCATCGTCGCCCGTCGTATGCCCGACGAGCACGTTCGGATCTTCCACCGGCAGGACGTGACGCAGAACCTGCGTCAGTTCGGACATCCCGAGCTTACAAGCTCAACCGGCGCCGTGACTGAGCTGGGACAGCCGAATCTTCGGCCTCTGGTCCCGGGGCTCGTTGGTCATGGCCTCCTCGCGGTTGGGGGTTCATGGAGCATCGAGTGTTGCGGTCGCGCACGTTCGCGGGCAAGATGGGCGCTCACCCTCCCGGGCGCATCCCGACCTTGATGACAAACTCGCGCGACCGGTGTCGGATGTCTCCTGACGGCGGTCTGAAGGCGGGCGACACTTGATTGAGTTCGCGTACTTCCAGTCGTGCAGACCACCCTCGCTTGATGGATATCTCGACGCCGGCTGCGGCTACGAGTGCGAGCACTTGCGACGCGGGCTCAATGAACAGCGGCGCGAGCTCCGCCGTGGAGCGTGTGCCGAGGTCCGACTCGCGCGCGAATCCAAGCGATGCGTAGAGCGCCGCTGGACCGAGTTCGAGTCTTCCGGTAGGCAGGAGCGCGAAGCTCAAGTAGTCGACTCGGGCGGTCTGCGTAGCCGGGCCGCCGCTCGTCTCGGTCTCATAGTCTCCGCCTCGGCGCGCGAGGGAAGCTTCCAGCACGATGTGTAGCCACGAGATCGGCGTGGTCAAGTCGGCGAACGCTCCGAGAACGACGTCGGTGCGGGTCTCCGTGTCGATGTCGTGGCTATGGAGTTGGCGGGACTCGACCTGGCCGACGAAGCCGCCGAAGGTGGCGGTGCCCTGAGCGGCGGCGGGTGGCGCTATTATGAGACCGAGCAGGGGACCGAGCGTGAGCGCGAGACACAGAGGCTTGGGGAGTCGAATGGCTGGCTTGAAGAACACGGGTCGGCACGGCATGCGGATACGATGACCGCGGGAGGAAGGGCGGGCAACAGTCTCGAGTGGAAACCACGACTCCACGCAGGGTACTCATGTGCCCGCTCCCTTGGGATCGGCCAACATCATCCACCGTCGCGTTAGACGAACAAGTTTCGGACCCGTGAGCATACCTACCGTCACCCCCCGCCGACTCCTCGCGGACGAGATCGCCCGAAGCGAATGGGAGATGAACCTCGCGCGCGCGTTGCTGCTCGTTGCCAAGGAGGAGTACCCCCAACTCTCGGTCGAGCTCTACTTGGCCCGCCTGGACCAGCTCGCGGAGGAAGTGAAGGACCGGCTCGCGAATGAGACCGCGCCACTCGTAGTCCTCGACGAGCTGCTCGCCACGCTCTACGTGCGTCGCAAGTTCACGGGGAACCGGAAGGCTTACTACGACCCACGGAACTCCTTCTTGAACGACGTGCTCGATCGCGGACTCGGCATCCCGCTCACGCTGGGAATCGTGACGCTCGAAGTCGGATGGAGGCTCGGTCTGCCGCTCGAGGGTGTGAGTTTCCCCGGCCGCTTTCTCGTCCGCTACAAGGGCGACGCGCTCGACCTCTTGCTCGACCCGTTCGACGGCGGCAAGGTCCGCTTCGAGGACGAGGCCCAGGAGCTTCTCGACGGCGTCTACGGGGGCGTTGTCCAGTTGAAGGATGCGTTCATGCGCAAGGCCACCCGCCGCGACATGCTCGTGCGGCTGCTCACCAACCTGAAGGGGATCTACCTGAACGTTGGGGATCACGCACGGGCCCTGGCGGCGGTAGAGCGAATCCTGCTCGTGACTCCCATGGCTCCGGTGGAGAACCGTTCCCGCGGAGTGCTGCTCGCGCGCATGGGCCGCCACGACGAGGCAGCCGAACAGCTCGAGGAATACCTGCAGGTATCGCCCGCCGCGGCCGACGCCCGGCGAGTCGAGGAGGTCGTACGTGATCTGCGCGCCGGGATCATGCCTTCGGACGACTTGGAGGGAGTGTGACTGCCGAGCGCGTGAGCCCCCTCTGGGATGCGATGGAAGCGGCCGGCGGCGTCCCTGCCGACTACCACGGTCGCCGCCTGATGCGCCACTTCGGTGATCCGGCCGGTTCGTACGAGGCGGCCACGTCGCTTGCGGCGGTCTTCGACCGGAGCCACCGCACACGGCTTGCCGTCACGGGTCGTGCACCCGGCCAGATGCTCGGCGGAATCCTCAGCGGCCGCATGCCCGAGGCGCCCGACGAACACGGCGACGAAGTGCTGGGTGGCGAAGCGACGTACCACGCGGTGCTTACCGTCAAAGGGAGGATGCTCTCCGACCTGTGGGCGATGCTGCGCGGAGACGAAGAGTCGGCGGGCTTCCTGCTCGACGTCCCGGTCGCGGGTGTGTCCGCGCTTCTCGAGAACTTCACGAAGTTCTTACCGCCCCGATTCGCCGTGCTCGAGGACGTGTCCGCCTCCACGGCGATGATCACCGTGGCGGGCCCCGAGTCGGCGACTGTGCTCTCGCGCCTGGCACTCGGCCTGCGGGTTGGTGCCGACGAGCTCTCGGCGTTGCGCGAAGGCGAGTGGCGGCTCACCGGCTCGTCGGTCGTGGATGGCCTCGCGGTCATCAAGACCGAAGAGGTGTGGCCGGAAGCGTACTCGGTCGTAGGACCCGCGGCGTCGGTGACCGCGCTCTGGAAAGCCGTCGTAGCCGACGGCGTCCGTCCGGCAGGTCACGGTGTGTGGTCCACACTGCGGGTCGAAGGCGGGCGCCCGGCATTCGGCAGCGACATGGACGAAACCACCATCCCCATCGAGGCCGGAATCCACGACCGGGCGATCGACTATGACAAGGGGTGCTATACGGGTCAGGAAGTCATCATCCGCATCCGCGACCGTGGGCACGTGAACCGACAGCTGCGGCAGTTGCGGTTGGGGGACGTGCCGACGCCCACCAAGGGGACCGAGCTGCTCGCTGACGGCTCGGACAAGGTCGTGGGGTGGATCACTTCGGCGGTGCAATCGCCGAAGTACGGGGAGACGCTAGCGCTCGCGTACGTCCGACGTGGTGTGGAAACCGTGACGCTGGACGGGAGAGTCATCGCGGTTCCGGCCGCAGGGGACTAGCGGAGCACTACACGCTCGGGACGTCCTTGTCTGCGACTAGGTACTAGGTCGGGTCGCTGCCCTCACATTCCCTCGATCTCCGCCAAGGCAGCCAGGATGTCCTCGTTCTCCGGACGGATCTCGTAGTTCACCTCAGTGAACTTCCAATGGACCCGTCCTTCCCTGTCGATTACATACGCCGTGGGGTGCGGAATAGCACGTCCACGCGGGTCGTCTTGGTTGAAGAGCCCGTACCGGTTGATGATCGCCGCGTCGGGATCCGAGAGCAGAGTGAAGTCGATGACATAACCGTCGGCCTCCTCGGCCACGCGGTCGACCATCATCTGGAGCTGTTCGGGGTCGTCCGAGGACAGCGCGAGGATCTCGGTCGTCTCGCGCTGCTCAGGCGTCAGGAAGTCTTGCAGCTCGCCGAGCTGCTTGGCGCAGAAGGGTCACCAGTGGCCGCGATAGAAGAACAGCACGACGTTCTTCTCCCCGCGAAATTGCGACAGCGTGACAACGGGGCCCGCCAGGGAAGTCGCTGAGAAGTCGGGTGCCATCTGTCCCGCCAACACACGATCGATGTCGGTCGGTGGTAGATCGTGTCCGTCCACCGGACCCAACACGACCTCGTTCACTTCGTCCATCGTGGCCTGTTCCGTCGCCTCATCCCCGCCCTCACACCCAAGCAAAGCGACGACGCCTGCCGCGACGAGGGTCAACGTGTATCGCCTTCGCATCCGGCTCTCCGTGCTCGTGCGTCCAAGTGGACTATCATGATCCTGACACTCTACGCCTGGATCCTGCTGAATGCCAAGGTGCTCCCACCGGTTCCCCGAGCGTTTGACGGATTCGGGCCTCGGGCCGATCTTGGCGTTCCCCCAGTTCTTCCAAAACAATCCAAGGGAGTGGACCATGACCGGTTCGCCCTTCCTCCGAATGAGCCTGCTGCTACTCGCTGCGACCTGGTCGCTACCTGCGGCTTCCGTCGCACAGGACGGCGACATGGCGGTCCTGAACCAATCAACGAACCCGCTGTTGCGCCCGTTCATGTGGAGGTCGATCGGCCCGGTTGGACAGGGCGGCCGCGTCGACGATATCGCGGTCGATCCGACTAACCCGTTCAGGTACTACGTGGGCTTCGCCACCGGCGGGCTGTGGAGGACCACGAACAACGGCACGACGTTCGAGCCGATCTTCGACGAATACGAAACCCACTCTATCGGCGCGATCGGGATCGCGCCTTCGAACACGGACGTGATCTATGTCGGCACGGGGGAATCGAACAACCGCCAGAGCTCTTCGTTCGGGGCCGGCGTCTACAAGTCTACGGATGGGGGAGACTCGTTCACGTACGTGGGGCTTCGTGAGACCCAGTCGATTGCGCGCGTGATCGTGCATCCCACGGACGCGAACACGGTCTGGATCGCGGCCAACGGTCACCTCTTCGGGCCCAACGCGGAGCGTGGGATCTTCAAGACGAGCGATGGGGGTCGGACGTGGAACCACGTTCTGCGCGTCGATGACAACACCGGCGCCACGGACCTGATCATCGACCCGTCGAACCCCCGCAAGCTCTTGGCCGCGACCTACCAGCGCCGTCGGAGCGGATGCTGCTTCGTGGGAGGCGGATCCGGGAGCGGCATCTGGATGTCCACGGACGGCGGCGAGAACTGGAACCGGCTAGAGGGCAATGGTCTGCCCAACGGCACGATGGGTCGGATCGCGCTCGCCACGACACCGGCGGACCCCAACGTCATCTACGCACAGATCGAGGTCGCGGCGGACAAGGAGCGTCCGCTCAGCGACGACGATCGTGC
Organism: Gemmatimonadota bacterium; assembly: GCA_022560615.1. Taxonomy (NCBI): domain Bacteria; kingdom Pseudomonadati; phylum Gemmatimonadota; species Gemmatimonadota bacterium. Next base: position 132,710 of record JADFSR010000001.1, on the reverse strand, counting down.
GGCGTGGCAGGCGCTGGCCGAAGAGGACGACCCCCCGCCCGACCACCAATGGAACGGCATCTGGCGTTCGACCGACGGTGGCGAGAGCTGGCAGTTTCGCAGCAACGAGAACGGCCGCCCGATGTATTTCAGTCAGATCCGCGTCTCCCCTGAAGACCCCGACCTGGTGTACACGGTCGATCAGCGGGTCGCGAAGTCACGGGATGGCGGCGAGAGCTGGGAGACGCTCGACGGCTTTGGCCACGTTGACCAGCACGCCATCTGGATCAACCCGAACAACCACGATCACCTGATGATCGGGAACGACGGCTCGATCGATGTCAGCTACGACCAGGGTGAGACGTGGGAGTCACTGCGCAGCTGGGCGATCGGGCAGCCGTATCACGCGTCGGTGAACATGCAGCGCCCCTACCGCGTGTGCACCGGCCTCCAGGACAACGGCACCTGGTGTGGTCCGAGCTCGGTCCGGTCCGGCCCGATCCTCGCGCAGGACTGGTTCCGTGTCGGAGGCGGCGACGGCTTCTACACGCAGCAGGACCCGACCGATGCGAACATCATCTACTCCGAGTCCCAGGGGGGCAACGTGAACCGGTACGACCTCGAGACCGGTGACCAGCAGAGCATCCGTCCACGCGGTCCGGGCGGCCGCGGTGGTCGTGGCGGCGGCCGCGGTGGCTTAGGAGGAGGCCGCGGTCCGAACATCGTTCCCGAACCTCCCGCAGAGACTCAGATTCGCTTCAACTGGAACACGCCCATCGTGCTTTCGCCCCACAACCCGAGCACGGTATACGTGGCGGCGAACCGCTTTTTCATCTCACGCGACCGCGGCAATACGTGGACGATGAGCCCCGACCTCAGCAAGAACGTCGACCGGGATGGGATCGATCTCATGGGCGTGGGGATCGACGTGCCGCGTTGTAGACAGCTCGACCGCGGCATCGACTGCAACCTCTCACGCAACGACGGCGTGTCCCAGTGGAGCACCGGCGTGTCGATCGCCGAGTCCCCGGTTCTGCCCGGGGTCCTCTGGTTGGGGACCGACGACGGCAACATCAACGTCAGTCGTGACGGCGGCGCGACGTGGACCGAGGTAAGTCGAAACCTGCCCGGTGGCACGACGGAGTACTACGTGTCGCGGGTGGAGGCGTCTCACTACGATGCGGCGACCGCGTACGTGTCTGTCGACGGACACCGCTCCGACGATCTCCGACCGTATGTCTACCTCACGCGCGACTACGGTGAGACCTGGGAGAGCATCAGCTCGAACCTGCCCGACTTCGGGAACGTGAACACGGTCCGTCAGGACCCTCGCAACAAGGACATCCTGTACGTCGGCACGGAATTCGGCTTCTTCATCTCGCGCGACGAGGGGCAGGAGTGGACGCGGTTCATGAATGGATTGCCGGTCGTGCGGATCGACGACGTGCTCGTCCATCCCAGGGACAACGACCTCGTGCTCGCGACGCACGGGCGCAGCGTCTACATCATGGACGACATCACTTCGTTGCAGGCCACCACCGGTGAGACCATGGCGAAGGATGTGCACCTCTACGAGCCGCGCGAGTCGGTCCAGTGGAGGAACCGCCGGACGCGGAGCCGGGCCGTCACGGGTGACAAAAACTGGCTGGGCGAGAACGCGCCGACCGGAAGCGCGATCGACTATTGGCTCAACGAGGCGGCCGAGGGCGATGTGAGCATCACTATCGCCAACGCCGTGACCGGCGAGGTCTTCCGGACCATGGAGGGCACGGGGATGGCCGGCCTCAACCGCGTACAGTGGAACCTGCGAGGCGATCCGCCCCCGGGAGGTCGAGGTGGTGGGCGAGGTGGTGGGCGAGGCGGAGGGCGAGGCGGAGGGCGAGGCGGAGGGCGAGGCGGCCGCCAGGGGCCGCAGGCCCAGCCGGGCGTCTACAACGTGACACTCTCTGTGGATGGCGAAGAGTACACGACGTCCGTGCGGGTGCTCGAGGACGACTGGATGAACTAGCGAGCGCCGCTGGGGACCGCGGCGATCGCCGGTTAGCCGTTCACCCAGCGCGTCCGGAGTTCACGCCTCGTCCCGTGCGGTTGCGTCCGGCAGGACTCGTTGATCGCGGATACTCCCAAGACTGGCGCGATCCGATCGCGCCTGGATGCTGGCGACTAATTCCGCCTGGCCGGCTGCCAAGGCCCGGCTCGCAAAAGTTACGCGGTCCCCACGCCAGAACGAGGGGTGCCACGCCAGGATCCGGGCCAATAGGCCCTTACGGGCCCAAAAGGCCTCTGGATCGCGCAGGCGCAAGACCACTGACCCGTAGGCGCCCGGCGAGACTGATGCGACCTCATCCCAACTGATCAACCCGTTGATACTTGGGTTCGTAATTCCTCCAAGACGCTTGTCCGCCGTGATCCCCCAATGGCTCAAGACGAGCGCGGGGCCAGAGTGCGCAAGCCGACGAGCCCACGAAAGGCCCGCGCCGGAAAACAGAGCCGCGCAGAAGGAGCCGAAGAGCCAACCGGGGACCAATCCAGCCGCGAACCTCTGATCTGGGACCGTCAGCGCGATGACGATACCCCCGGCGACCAATGCCAAGGAAAACAGGGTCCAACCGAGACACACGGATCGGTTAAAGTTGTACGCGACGTCGGGAGCGTTCGACATGCCTGGATCGCTCGTGGAGCTCATATGTGACCTCGATGCAAAGCCGGCGCGCTCGAGGAGTGTGAGGCGCGGCTACGTGGGGGGTGGGTCCCCTGACTCGATCACCGCCGTGTCGATCCGGTGGATCACGCGAGCTATGATATCCTCGAACTGCCGCGAACGCTTCCGAGTCAGCCTCGGTGGCGCGGTCGAGTATCTTGCCAACCTCCTAGAGCCCACCTGGCGAGTGGCGCATCCCTAGCGGGGATCTAGCCGAACAATGTATCTCGGCGGAAACCCGGTCAAGAATCGAAACACCACACCAAGGCTATTTTCGCCATTAACGCGATCGTGCTCCTCATCGGTTACTGGCACCGCCAGGTAGGCGCCTTTCACACCATCCAGAGCGACCTGCACATTCGGATTCTCTAAGGCCCGTTTGTACCAAGCTCGGGGCCAGTGGTTCGCTGCCACGAAGAGCTGGCCATTGCTCTCCAGGCGAGCCAGGACTCGGTCGTGCGTCGTGCCATCCTCGTCGGAGGTGGTGATAACTAGCGTACTTTGGCCTGCGGGCTGGAAATACCCGAGCAAGGACTCGAACGCGACGATGATCCCTACATAAGCGAGGAACAAGATCGCGATTAGCTTTACGGCTTTCACTCCGAGACTCCCATTGGGCTCGTATTCTCTCGTGGAATCACGCTTCGCTTACGCACTCGGAACCGATCCGTGCCTCCTGGGAAAGAGCGATCAGGACGCTTGTGACGACCACGAACATGCGGCAGCGCGCGTCACTACGATACTTCTGGTCGTTCGTTGCTCCGCCGCGAGGAGTCCAGGATGCTCAGGACGGGCGTCGGGAACGGCGGCTACAGGAGGAGGCCGGTGGCTAGCTGCCGTCCGACGTGCCGGCTGCCCTCGCCAGCAAGTCGGCCACAATGAGGTCGCCGTGCTCTCGGCCGTTCTCGATGAAGATCTTATTGGCGTTGTGTCCTGCCGCGATCACGCCCGCGATGTAGAGACCGGGCACGTTCGTCCGCATGGTCGCCTTGTCGTGCGTCGGAATGCCCGTCTCCGGGTCGATCTCGACGCCTAGCGTCTGAAGAGGCGTGTGGTCCGCCCGCCACCCGGTCATCGCGACGACGAAGTCATTCTGAATCTCCGTATCGGTGCCGGTGGCCTCGTCACGGACGACGACCGACGAAGAACGAATCTCGGCGACGCGGCTATTCCAATGCACGCCGATCTCGCCTCGCTCCAGGCGATTCGTGATGTCGGGCACGACCCAGGGCTTTACGCCTCGATCGATCTTGTCGAGGAAGTGCACCATCGTGACCCGCGCGCCGTTCCTGTACATGTCGAGCGCGGACTCGACCGCTGAGTTGCCCGCGCCGACGACGAGCACGTCCTGGTCGTGGTAGGCGTAGGGCTCGCGGTAGTAGTGGTGGACCCTGTCGAGATCCTCTCCCGGCACGCCGAGCAGGTTCGGCCGGTCGAAACTTCCGGTGGCGACGACGACCGCGGCGGCGTGGTATGTCTCCTCCGTGCCGTCCGCCTTCCTCGTTTCGAGCGTGAAGTCGCCCTCGCCGCCGTGGATCGCTTCGACCTTCTGGTACTGTCGCACATCGATGTCCCAGTGCTCGACGACCCTACGATAGTACGCGAGCGCCTCCCGACGGGTCGGCTTCGAGTTTGGGATGGTGAACGGGACACCGCCGACCTCCAACATCACCGCGGTGCTGAAGAAGGTCATGTAGTAGGGATAGCCCATGAGCGAGCTCGTAACGCACCCTTTGTCGAAGAGCACACACGATACCCCGGCCTTCTTCGCGGCCGCGCCTGCAGCGATGCCACACGGGCCTGCACCGATGACGATGAGTTGGAATCGCTGGTTCATGCGGGCAGACTACCCCCTTGGCTTGAGCGGTTCCAGCCCGCCCGAGTGGAGTGCTCCTGGCGCGACCCCTGCAACTGCATCCAGTTTTGCCACCTCCGAGAGCTGGTAAGGCCATACGATCACCCAGTGCGCCATGACATCTGCAGAATCCGAGGCACGCAAGTCGTTGAACCGGCTGCGCCGAGCCGCCGAGAAGGCGCGCCGAGAGCTCGATGCTCTCCGGGGAGCACTAAGAAAGGCTGAGGGGAGCGATTTCCCCCTCGGGACGTACGAGAAGGTGGCTGAGTCGCTGAAACACGTTCTCGACTTCACGGACGAAGAGGGTGCTCGGCTTCAGGAGAAGATCCTACACGCCGGCGGCCTCGAGCCCGGCAGAGTGAAACGCGGCGGATGAACAGCGATCACGGAGTGAGATCTTGAGACGCAGCACCTTCGTTCGAGCCGCCGCGGTAGCTGGCGCCGGCACTCTCTTGGCACCGAGCCTGGCATTTGGGCGCAGGCGGGCCGACTTGGTGCTGCGCGGTGCGACGGTGTTCGACGGCACCGGGCGAGGGGGGCGCGAAGTCGACGTGGGCCTCACCGGAGACCGCATCACGGATGTCGGAAAGAACGTCGGCACCGGGGTCATCGAGATCGACCTGCGCGGATTGGCGCTGGCACCGGGCTTCATCGACATCCACTCGCATGCCGACCTCTCTCTGCTCATCAACAACAACGCGGAGAGCCGGATTCGCCAGGGCGTGACGCTGGAGGTCGTCGGTCAGGACGGCGCATCGATAGGGCCCTGGTCCGACGCCGGTTTCGAACAAACACGCGACCAATACCGCGAGCGGTACGGGGTCGAGATCGACTTCCGTGACCCGGCGGGTTTCCTGGACCGCATGGACCGGGAACGCGCCGCGGTCAACCTCGCGACGATGGTCGGGAATGGCGCACTCCGTGGCCTCGTGGTCGGGAACGAGGACCGGCCGGCGACGGACGCGGAACTCTCCCGCATGAAGGAACTGTTGCGCGACCAGATCAACCTTGGGTGTGTCGGCTTCTCATCGGGACTCGAGTACACGCCAAGCGGATTTGCCGACGCGGCGGAGCTCGTGGAGATGGCCGCGGTGCTGGAGGGGACCGGGTACCCGTACGCGACCCACATGAGGAACGAGGACGACCGGCTTCTTGCCGCGATCGAAGAAGCGCTGCACGTCGGCAGGCTGGCAGGAGTGCCGGTGCAGCTGTCGCACCTCAAGGCTCAGGGTCAGCGCAACTACTGGAAGGCCGATGCCGCGTTGCGGCTCATCGAGCAGGCACGTGCGGACGGCGTCGACGTGCACTTCGACCGGTACCCATACACGGCGTACTCGACCGGACTCTCCAACCTCTTTCCAAGCTCCTTCCGCAGCGGCGGCAGTCCGGCGTTTCTGCGTCGGCTGCGTGATCCGGAAACGGCGGGTCGGCTGGAGAAAGCGTGTCGTGAGAAGGTCGCGCTGCTGGGCGACTGGAACTCCGTGCAGATCACGAGCACGAACGACGCGACTTCCTGGGCGCGCGGCCGCCGCCTCGGTGATCTGGCCCGCGAACGAAGCGTGGAGCCCTATGCACTGACGCTCGAGTTGCTCGAAGCGAACGGCGGGCGTGTCGGCATGATCGGTCACGGCATGGATGAGGAGAACACCGCGAAGATTCTGGCGCACCCGCTCGGCATGATCTGCTCGGACGGTGGGGCGTACGCGCCGTACGGCCCGCTCTCCGGCGGCTCGCCCCACCCTCGCGGATACGGGTCGTTCGCTCGCCTGCTCGGCCACTACGTGCGGGACACGAGGGCGCTCTCGCTCGAGTCGGCGATCCACAAGGTGACGGGGATGCCCGCCAGGAAACTGCGCCTGGAGGACAGGGGCGTGATCGGGTTGGGGGCATGCGCGGATCTCGTCGCGTTCGATCCCGGAGCGGTGGCGGATCAGGCCACCTTCGAGGATCCGCACCAGTACGCCGTTGGCATCCCGCTGGTGATCGTGAACGGGGTCGTGACGATTCGGGACGGTGAGCACACCGGAGAGCTCGCGGGACGCGCCGTGCGAGGAACCGGGGGAGCCTGAGTATGTGCGACCCGACTCAGAACCTATACACGTAGTTCATCTTCACCGACCCGCCGCGCGACAACGTGATCAGGTCGCGGTCGTCCAGGATATTCGCGCCGAGGTTCTGCCAGTTGTGGGTATAGACCAGAAAAAGGTCGTTGCCGGGCTTCAAGATCCAGCGGAGGCGCGCAAAGAGACCCACGAGTTGGGTCTGGTCGTCGTAGCGGAGTTGGCCGGTCGTGCTGATCCACGGAGTCGGACTCCAGTCGGTCTCGACCTCGTAAAGGTTCGCGTCGAAGCTCCCCTGCGGGAGTGCCACCTTGTTGATCTGGAGGTTGGTTCCGATGCTGACCCCCGGTCTTGGCCGGAATGTGATCCGGCCTCCGAAGTTAGTGCGGGTACCGTTCCAGAACCCAGACCGGTTGATGCCTCCAAAGACGGAAACCCGCCGCCGGCCCGCGGTCCCGCCTCGAACCGAGTACTCCCAGTTCGTGTATTCGCCGGGTTCGATCGAGATGCCCTCACTCACGTCGTACCCGAAATCCAGATACTCGTAGGTCCGCTTGACGCTGAAGTTGACGTTGTCTCCGCTCTCGAAGCGGACGCCGAGCACGGTGAAGTTCCACTCCCGCTCTTCCAGTACCCCTGTACCCAACTGGGTCTGGTTCCGGAATTGAGCCGAGAAACTCAGGCTGCGGATCCAGTCGATGCTCTCGGGGCGCGGAGAGTAGCCGATCCGAGGCTCCACACGCCGGTAATTCCTTCGAGTAACGAAGCCCAGGGTAGGTCGGTATTCGCTGCCGAACTCTCGATAGGACAGATGGCCGGACCAGACATCGTTTGGGAAGTTGAAGCGAAGGCCCCGCGCCGAAAGGTCACCGAGCGACAGGTTCTCGGTCGGATCTGGGTTCGAGTTCCAGACGGCGAACGCCTCGAGCTCGGCGTTGTTGTTGCCCATGAAACTGCGCGAAGCCATCTGGAGATCGATTCCCGCGGTGTGCCCGATCTCCGGTGTGAACCCGCTCGCGTCCTCCGACGTCGAACGCCGCGTATAGATCGCGCCGATGGCGGACTGCTCGAAGATGCGCCTCTTCACGCGGGCGGCCGTGAATCGCTCCGTGGGCACCAGAGTGTTGCCGTCCAGCTCGTCGAAGTAGGTCTCCTCCCCGGTCCCGATCTGATAGAAACCCACCTCGTACGGCCCCACCTGGCCAGTAACCCGCGTACCGTAGTCGATGGGGATCTGCTGCCCCGATTTGAGCCCGATTTGCCGGGAGAAAAACGGTTGCGGACCGCTGCGCGGCGCGAACGAGAAGACGCCCGATCCCTCCAGGAAGAAATCGCGCCGCTCCGGGAAACGCGTCGGGAAGCGCGTGAGATTCACGCGCCGCTGGTCACTCTCCACCTCCGCGAAGTCGGTGTTCACCGAGAACGACGCGCGCAGGCTGGACGTAACGCTGTAGTTCAGGTCCAGGCTGATGTCGCGCGGGTACGTCGTTGGGGTGGCATTCGTGGGCACGTCGCGCCACCCCACGATCGAGGACGGCACGGCCTCGAGTCCGAGTCCCTGGGACATGCCATGGAGGCCCCTCAGCTCGCCGGCGTACACGGGTCGGCGAAGTCCTTCGTTCCGACGCCACCCGCGCCAGAGGATCTCCTCGTTGCGGCGTCGGATGGTACGCTGGAAGTTGATGCCCCACGTGTCCGAGTTGGGGTCGAAGTTCAGCGTCCGGAACGGGATCCGGATCTCCGCGGACCATCCGTCGGGACGGCGGGCCGTGCGGGCCTCCCAGATGCCGTCCCACGCTTTGCTGGAGCTGCCGCCGCTGAAGCCGCCGCCACCGCCGCCACCGCCGAAGCCGCCTCGGCCGCCGCCACTGCCGCTCATGAGGCCGTCACCCATGAGTCCGGCCGCGTTGATCTCGAAGAAGTAGCCGGTGCGCCCGTCGCGGAACGTGTCGAGGATCCACATGAAGCGATCGTCGGTGCCGAGAGAGGCGTCACGCTCGCGCTGAAAGGCGAGGATGCCTTCCGGGTCGTCATAGATGATCGCCCCGATGTACAGGTTGTCCTCGTCGTAGACGACCCAGACCTCCGTACGCTCGGACGGTTCGCCGCCCTCCACCGGATCCTGTTGCGTGAAGTCCGAGATGGGTACCGCTCTCGACCAGAACTCCTCCACGATCCGGCCGTCGAGCTGGACGTCCGTGCCGTCGGTCAGCCGGTACGCCTCCAGCACGGGAAGCTCGTCCTCGTCCGACGGTTGGGCGGCGGCACTCGACTGTTGGGCGGCGGCAATGGAATACGCACCCGACAGCGCGAGGCATATGGTGGTCACGGCTGGCAGCGCCGTTCGCTTCATTCGGTAGCTCCGGTCACGATTCTCCCCAGGAGCGCGTTCGCACCCGGGGACATCATGCGAGACACGTACGGGTGTGTCGTTGTTGGGCTCCTCCGGGTGCGCGGGGGAAGGGACTCGTACATTTTCGAGCATGACGCTAAGCGAGGGGACGAGCCCGAAGAAGGCCGGGTCGGCTGCGGTCGACTTCGACGCACTGGCGACGGAGTTGGCTGGGCGTTTCTCCGCGGGTGTGGAATCACCGTGGAGCGATACCGACTTCGGGGCCCTCGCGCTCCAGGTCTTCGAGTATCAGTTCGCGCACAACCCGACGTACCGGCGCTATAGTGAGCGACGCGGTGCGACTCCGAAAACGGTGCGAGCGTGGCGGGACGTTCCGCTTGTCCCGACAAGCGCCTTCAAGCATCTGGATCTGGTGGCAGGTGAAGCGCACACGGTGGAAGCTGTGTTCCACACCAGCGGGACCGACACGCAAAGTGGCGCGCCAGGACGGCACCTCATTCCGCGGCTGTCGTTGTACAGGGCGTCGCTGCTTCCGCCCTTCAAGGCGAACTTGCTGCCCGACGCGGACAGGCTCCGGTTCATTTCGCTCATCCCCTCACCTGACGAGCTGCCGCGATCATCGTTGTCGCACATGGTAGGAGCTGCTGCGCAGATCTTCGCGAGCGACGTGCACTGGGTGGTCGACGGCTCGGGTGTGCTCGATCGTGAGCTCCTCACCGGCGCGATACACGACTCGAGCAGGGAGGGTGAAGCGGTCCTACTGCTCGGAACCGCGTTCGCGTTCGTGCATGCGCTCGACCAGGATGCGCTCGGCTCGCTGCCTCCCGGCAGCCGGATCATGGAAACCGGTGGCTTCAAGGGCCTTTCCCGGGAGGTTCCGAGCGTAGAGTTGTACGGGGCTCTCTCGTCGGAGACGAGGGTCACCGTCGACCACATCGTGAACGAGTACGGCATGACGGAGTTGCAGTCCCAGCTCTACACGCCTGTGATGCGCGAATGTGGGCACGGCGCCGGCACGCACGTGTTGCCCCCGTGGATGCGGGTACGCGCGCTCGACCCCTCGACGCTGGAGGAAGTGGAGGAGGGTGCCGAGGGCCTGCTCGCGTTCTTCGACCTGGCGAACGCCGGTTCGGTGTGTCACGTGCTCACCGAGGACGTGGGTTCCGTCAGACGCGGCCGAGTCCGTCTTGCGGGTCGGGTCGTCGGGGCGGAGCCACGCGGCTGTTCGCGGGCGATGGACGACCTCATGGCCGCCTCAGACGTTTCGCGATGAGCCACGTCTTCGACGCATGGGCCCTGCCGCCCGGGGTCGGCCTTCCCGAACGGCCGAGCTTGTCGTTCGAGAGTGGGTCGATACAGGTCCGCTACCTCGACGCCGATCCCGATTGGTTGGCGCGCGTGCTCGACGCGCTCGTTGATTCGCGATCCGGGCTCGTGGATCGGCGCGCCGGCGATCTCTGCGTGAAGCTCGGCGCGGTCGGCGCGCGATTGCTCGACCCTCACGACACGCTCCGGATGAAGGCGCTCGAGTACCTGCCTGCCGATTCGGGGCTGTCGCCCGAGATGGCGACGGTCGTACTCGACGGCATGGCCCGCGACTGGGCGGAGGACCGCCTGCGAGCGCTACTCGACGCGGAGTTCGGCGACGTCGCGTATCTGGATGGCTTCGTCGAGCGGGAGGGTCGGAGCTCCATGGCGATGGGTCCTGGTCTCTGCTTTCAGGTCATCGCGGGTAGCGTGCCCGGCGTTGGGGTATCAGCACTGATCCGGAGCCTGCTCGTAAAGTCACCCACGCTGCTGAAACCGGGTCGGGGTGACTCCGTACTTCCGGTCCTGTTCGCTTCGGCGCTTCAGGAGGTAGACCCGGAGCTCGCCGCCGCCCTCGCTGTAGTGTATTGGCCGGGTGGCAGCGAAGTCCTCGAGAACGTCGCGCTCCTGCGGGCGGATGCGGTCGTCGCATACGGGGGCGACGAGACCGTGGCCGCGCTTCGCGGCCGAGCGCCGGTTACGACCCGCTTCGTCGCGTACCACCATCGCTTCAGCGTCGCCGTCGTGGGAGTCGAGGCACTCGGACAACCTCAGGCCAAGGCAAGCGCTGCGTCTCTCGCGAACGCTGTGGCGATCTTCGACCAACGCGGCTGCGTCTCGCCTCGGGTCGTATACGTCGAGGAGGGTGGAACGGTCAGCCCACGGGCGTTCGCGAGCCTGCTGGCACAAAGCCTCGCTGGCCTGGAACGCGATCTCCCCAGTGGGACACTCGACAGAGCCGAAGCCTCCGCGCTTCACCAGGTCAGGGGAACCGCCGAGCTGATGGTAGCCTCCGAATCCGGGGCGGAGATCCATCACGGAGGTGAGGCCCCCTGGACGGTGATCTTCGATCGTGGGCCCACGGCCATTGCACCGTGCTTGGGCCGGACGGTTCGGGTGGTTCCACTCACGGACTTGGAGCAGCTTCCCGACCTACTAGCTCGTGTGGGCGCACACCTACAGACCGTGGGGACCGCGGGACTCGGAGATCGCGAAAAGGGACTCGCGTCGCGCTTGGGCCGCGCCGGGGTCTCACGGGTGGTACCGCTTAGTGAGATGCCCTTTCCTCCCCCGTGGTGGCATCACGATGGAGGAAGCCCGCTGGGAGATCTGGTGCGGTGGGTCGATCTCGGAAGCGGATGAGGAGGATGAGGAGCTGTGCGCTCTATTCATCCTCCTCGGGCTGTTGCTCAGTCCGCCATATGACCATTTGACGCCCCCCGCGCGGATTCTCTTCAACGCGGACGGTCAGGGTGTCCCCCTCATCGATCCCCAAGTCTTCCCGCATATCCTGGGGAATCGTCACCCGCCCACCGACGCCGACTGTGACATCGGTATAGTAGAGGGTACGAAAGATGGCCATTCAGCCTCCTCGTGTTTCGTTCCAGAGCCACATAAGTTAAGCAAAAGCGCAATGGCTCTGAAGAGAGTCGCCGTGGCCGGCGTACTGCACTGCGAGAGCTGAGAATGGGGCCTCCACCCACCCTGTTCCGTCCCTTCAGATGAGCGTGACCAAATGAGCGACAACGGTTTCGCGGTGAGGCTAGAAGGCGTTACGAAGCGCTTCGGAAAGCACGCCGCGGTCTCCGACTTCGACTTCGAGGTTCCACGAGGCGTGATCTGCGGACTACTTGGCCCGAATGGGTCGGGCAAGACGACGATCCTGCGGATGATCATGGGCATCTTGCACCCGGACGAGGGTCGGGTCAGCCTCTTCGGCTCGGATCCCGACGTCACGCGGCGAACCAAGGTCGGATATCTGCCGGAGGAACGGGGTCTCTATAAGAAGATGAAGGTCCTGGAGTTGCTCATCTTTCTGGCTGAAATCCGGGGTGTGAAGCGGTCGGAGGGTCGGAAGCGCGCCAGTGACTGGCTCGAGCGCCTCGGTCTGACCGCCTGGGCCGACAAACGGGCGGAGGACCTCTCGAAGGGCATGCAGCAGAAGGTCCAGTTCATCGGAACGGTCCTCCACGAGCCTGAGTTGCTCATCCTCGACGAGCCGTTCAGCGGACTCGACCCGATCAACCAGGACGTGCTCGAGGAAATCGTGCGCGATTTCCATGCGAAGGGAACGACGATCCTCTTTTCGACGCACCTCATGCATCAGGCCGAACGGCTGTGTGAGCGGGTCTGCATGATCTCGAACTCGAAGAAGGTCTTGGATGCCGAGCTCAAGGAGCTCAAGGTCGCTGAGCGGAAGGGAGTCGTCGCGGTCGAGTTCGAGGGTCCGGATACGTGGATTCATGGCCCCGAGGTGGATCATGTGGAAGAGGTCGACGGAGCACTCCATCTGATCCTGCGAGATGGGGCTGATCACCAGGCGATTCTGGCACGCGGCGTTCAGTCCGAAGCGCGCATCCTCCGCTTCGACCTCGTCGAGCCGACGCTGCACGAGATCTTCGTACGTCACGCGGGCGCTGACGCCGTCGGTGACGCGGGCATGCCCCTCGGTGCGGGCATGGGTAGCGCGTGATGTGGCACAACGTCTGGGCGGTCATCCGCCGGGAATATTTGCAACGGGTACGCTCGAAGTGGTTCATCATCGTGACGCTTGCGGCCCCGATCTTGATGATCGGGATGATCGTCGTGCCCGCGTTCATCACGGCACGCGGTGATCAGGCCGACCGCAACATCCTGGTCGTGGACGGCTCGAACGTGCTGTACGAGCGACTTGTATCCGACCTCGAGGCCGGCGGCTACACCGTCGCCGAGGAGCGGTGGACGGTCGACGTGATCACCGATCTGCGGCGGCAGGCCTCTGATGGGGACATAGGTGGCTTCCTCGTACTCGACGAGCTGACGCTCGAGACGGGCGAAGCCGTGATGTATACGAACGATCGGCCGTCCACGATCCGTCGCGTGATGCTGCGTAGCGCGATCGTGCGCGCCGCGCTCGAGTACCGGCTAGAAGAGCAGGGTCTCGACGCCGGCGCGATGCTGGCGGGCGGCGAGCTCCGGGTCGAGATGCTCGTCGAAGACGGCTCCGACATGGACGATCCGCAGTTCCTCGTGGCCTACATGGGGACGCTCTTCCTCTACATGGTCATTCTCATTTACGCGGTCTCCGTGATGCGCGCGACGCTGGAAGAGAAGACCACTCGAATGGTGGAAGTGATCATTTCCTCGATGAAGCCGTGGCATCTGATGCTGGGCAAGATTGTCGGTGTGGGCGCGGTGAGCCTCACGCAGATGGCGGTGTGGTTGTGCATGGGAGTCCTCGTCGTCGGCGCGGGCGTTCCCATGTTGATCGCCGCGCGGCCAGAACTGGCATCGCTCGAGAACGTCGTGCAGGTCCTGCCCGGCCTCGCGCTGCTGCTCTTGTTCGTTGGCTTCTTCCTGTTCGGGTTCTTCATGTATTCGGGGCTGTACGCCGCGGTCGGGGCGATGTGCAGCACGGAAGAGGAGGCTCAGCAGGCACAGTTTCCCGTCATGATGTTCCTCATAGTGCCGATCCTTTTCGTCATGCAGGCGATCCAAGATCCGCTGGCACCTCTCGTCACCGGACTCTCGCTCTTCCCGCTCTTCACACCGGTGCTGATGTGGGCGCGCGTGGCCGGGGGAGGTGTTCCGGGATGGCAGGTCGGGCTCTCGTTCGTGCTGATGGGCGCCACCGTCTTCGGCGTGGCGTGGGTGGCAGGTAGGATCTACAAGGTCGGGATCTTGATGGCCGGGAAGAGGCCCAGTCTGCCGGAGCTGTGGCGCTGGGTGAGGGAAGCGTGAGGGGGCCGGGCATGAGCTCGTTTCTGGCGGTCACGCGGCGGGAGTACCTGCAGCGGGTGCGGTCGAAGTGGTTCCTCTTCGCCACGCTCGGCGGGCCCTTGCTCATGGCGGCGATGATCTTCGTACCCGCCTATTTCCAGGCGCGCAGCGCGACCACGGATCGTGACCTGGTCATCGCCGACGCCACGGAGCGCCTTGCGGAGCGGGTCGCGTCGAGGCTCGAGGACGCAGGCTATGCGGTGCGGATCGAGCGCTGGAGCGAAGGTGTGAGAGAGCGGCTCTCTCAACAGGCGATAGACGGCGATTTCGGGGGGTTCATTCTTCTGGACAGCGAAACGCTTCAGACGGGGACGGCGTCTCTCTACACCACGTCGCGGCCGTCGTCTCTACGCCGCCTGATGATGCAGTCGCTCATCACGCGGTCGGTGCTGGAGGCGGCGCTCGAGGTCGATGGGGTCGACGCCGGCGCGTTGCTCGATGGTGGGGACCTGCGCATCGAGTTGCTCAACGGCGATCAAATCTCCGACGACTCGCCGGAATTCCTAATCGGGTTTATCGGCTCCATGATGCTCTACATGGTGATCTTGCTCTGGGCGGTCGCGGTCATGCGTGCCACGCTCGAGGAGAAGACGAGCCGCATCGCCGAGATCATCGTTTCCTCGATGAAGCCGATGTACCTGATGCTCGGAAAGATCGTCGGTGTCGGTGCCGTGGGGCTCACGCAGATGCTCGTGTGGGCCGGGTCGTTGGCGGTCATCCTCGTTGTCGCGCTACCCGCGATCGTTGCGGCCCGCCCGGAGCTTGCGGTGCTGGAGAGAGTCCCTGAGATGCTTCCGGGCCAGGGGGCCTTGGCGCTCTTCGTCGGCTATTTCCTCTTCGGTTTCTTCATCTTTGCCGGCATGTATGCTGCGGTCGGCGCGATGTGCAGCAGCGAAGAGGAGGTGCAGCAGGCTCAGATTCCGGTGCTCTTCTTGATCATCACGCCGATCATGTTCCTCTCCACCGTCATCGAGAACCCGACGAGCACCCTGTCGGTCGGTCTATCCCTCTTTCCGTTCTTCTCGCCGATTCTGATGTGGCCACGCGTGGTCGCCTCGGCAGCACCTGTGTGGCAGATCGCCGTGTCGTTCATCCTCATGCTGGGCGCTCTGTTCGCCGTCGCATGGCTCGCAGGAAGGATCTATAAGGTCGGCATGCTCATGACCGGCAAGCGGCCGACGCTCCCCGAGCTACTGCGATGGGTGAGGGAGGCCTGAAGGACTATGCCTCGTCATCCGGTAGAGCGGACCGGAGCAGCCCTTCCAACTGACGGTCGTCGAAGCTGCGTGCCTTGGCGACTGCCTCCTCATAGCTCTGCTCGATGACGATGACGGTTGTCCTTACTGGCTCCTTCGCGAAGTCGCTCGAGTCGGCGGCGTCGAACCGAAGACGTGCGCGGTAGAGGTCCGGCCGATGGGGGTCATCGTCGAACTCGAGGTATGCGTCCCAGATCCGTCTTCTGTGCGCGATCGTCGCGACATGGAGACCGGGGACAGACCCGGGGGCGGAGCGGTGCTGACCAGGCGTCATACTTAGACCATACGTGCCGTGGTCCCGTGATGGTAGGTCACCCTCGTGCGCGCAGGGTCTTCCGCGCGACCCCGAGCGCTTCGCTCAGCTCGCGAAGCTCCGACTCACCAAGCACTTCCTGCCCGTACCGTGCGCGTAGGTACAGGTCGACAACGCGTTCCGCGGCTCGTCCCGCGGTCGCTCGGCGCTCTCGGACTCTGGCCACCAATGCCAGCGGCGTCAGCCCCGCGGTGATGCCCAGCTCCGCACGCGCGCACGCTTCCCGCAGCTCAAGGTACGCGCGCGTCGCGGGCGCTAGCTCACGGCCGCCACGGCGAGCCCAGAAGAGGCCTGCGACGAGGAGAAGCAGGAGCAGCGCTACACCGAGGGGGCTTCGCCCAGATTCGCCGCCCGCGCCGGTCAGGGAGTCACGCGTCCTGCTTCCCAACAGTCCCGACCAGCGATCGAACATGCCTATCTGATCCTCCAAATCGTAGTTGAGCACCCACTTGCTCCACCGGTGCTGGAGTCCGTCGAAGAAGATCCGCCCCGGCCAGAACCAGGAAGTGAGCTGGGCCGACGATCCGGAGCCGGCGGGCGTCGGGTCGAACATCACCCAACCGTAGCTCGGGAACCAAACCTCGACCCAGGAGTGCGCCTCGTTCTGCGTCACGACCAGATAGTCGCCGAACCGGCTCCACTGACCGCCCAAGAACCCGTTCACATTTCGGGTCTGCACACCGAGTGTGCGTAGCATGACGGCCATCGCAGTGCTGAAATACTCGCAGTGGCCGGCTTGCCGCTCGAAGAGGAAATAGTCGAGCGTCGCCTCGCGCGCGGTGGCGGGCAGCTCACGCGTGTACTCGAAGCTTTGCAGATACCGTTGGATAGCGACCGCCTGGTCGTACTGGTTGTCGATTCCGGCGGTCAAGGAGTCCGCGAGGGCCGCGATGCGTGGGTCGAGATCGTTCGACAGCTGCACGAAGTGCCGGGCGCGGGGGGTATAACCCTCAGCGACCCGTAAGGAATTGGGCCCGGGCGGCTGAGATCGTGAGTATGCGGTATACGAAGGCGGGCCGCGGCCCCAGTAGAGGTGGTCGCCCGCGTTGTCGAAGAGGGCTTGGATCCCGTTCTCCCCTTCGATGTTGATGGCGGGGTGGAGTGCAAAGAGCACACGCACGTCGAGCGGAGCAGCGAAGATCCTCTGCTCGATGAGGCCACCGCTCCACCGTTCCCGATAGAAGCCCGGCAGCGCCGACGGAGGGAGGTCCCTCGAGCGCACCCAACGGATGCCGTCGAAGAGGTCGTACGAGCGACCACGCCAGTGCAGCGAGGCGATGTCCTCCGGCGGACCCTCCGGGAACTCGACCCGGAGCACGATCTCCGGGTTGCCGAGAATCGTCGAGCCGAACTGTCCGAGCGAGATCTGATCACTGAAACCCGCGATGGACGTAGCCAGCGTCTCACCGCGTCCCGCCCATCCCTGAGACACGCGAGGGAACGCGACGAAGACGACGAGCGCCACCATCAGGATCACCCCGGCGAGTGCTCCCGTAGTGGCAACGAGTTCTCGGCTGAGCGGAAGCTCCCGAACCTTGTGGGCCTCGGCCTCCCGGCGCAGGTGCCCGACCATGAGCGTGAGCGTCGCGAGACCGATGTATGCGACAAAGGCGATCAGGAAGACGATACCGGGGCGATACGCGGTGGACGCCAGGATCAGCGCGAAAGAGAGCGCGTAGAGTCGGACATCATTCGGAGCGTCGAGCGACCGCAACGCTTCCGCCGCGAGCAGCAGCAGCAGCAGATCGACGACCGGGATCACCACGTCGTCCTGGATGACGAAGACGTGGATCAGCGCGCGGGCCACGAGCAATACTGCGAGAGGTAAGAAGGCCTTCTCCATGCGCGCGGAGAGGTCGCGATCCGGGTGCCAGAAGAGGGCAGTGGCGAGCGCGAGCGCGGCAAGCGCAGCGGAGATCGGCTCGAAGCCTGCGCCACCCGCGAACGCGAGCAAACCGGTGAGGCCCATGGAGACAGCGAGCCGTCGGTGGAGCAACCTCAGACTCACGCGGCCTCCTCGACGTGCATGTGCGCGTCCCTGCCCACCGCGAAGACGTCGCCGAAGCTGCCGCCGCCCTCGACACAGACGAGGATGCACGACGCAGGATCCACTGGAGGGGCGGGCGCCGGGTTCGTCGGAAGGAAGTCGACCCGAGCCAGAGCATCGAGGATTCGCTCGAGTTGACCGGGGCCCTCGGCGGGCTCGAGGACGACGTCTCCAGCCACGAGCGCTACGGGCCTGGCTTCGGCAATGGCGCGAGCGGCCAGTGACGCAGCGACCTCGACCGCTACCTCGGCCGCGTCCGTCGGTTCTGTCCGCGTATCGAGGCAGATCCAGCGCGTTTCTGCCCCGTCGCGCTCATACTCGCGAATGACGGGTTCAAGCAGCCGTGCGGAAGAACGCCAGTGGATGTCACGGGGGTCGTCGCCGGGTCGGTAGGCTCTCAGGGTACGGTACTCGCCGGTGGTGCCGAGGGCGCCCCGGGCCGAAACGCCGACCCTGGGTGCGCGCCCACCGCCAGGTGACGGTGCGCGCACCGGCCGGTCCGAGCGCGGCCACACGACGACCTCTCCGGCGACCTGGATGTCCCGCTGTTTCACAAACATCCCGAATGGGAACGCCGTCGAGAGCGTCACGGTCCCAAGTGGGTAGATACCGCGCCGCAGGAAGCTGTTCGTCGAACGAGCCTCCGCGGTGCCGCCCGCCGGAACGTACGCCAGGAACGCGCCCTCCGGCAGGCCCTCCTCGAAGATCTCCACCGTGAGGCTCGGTAGCCGCTTCTTGAGGTTGCGCACGTGGTAGCCGAGTCGCATCGGTTGCCCCACCGTGACCGTGCGGGGCAGGTGGCGTTTCACGCGCAGCCCCGAGATCGCTTGCTCGGAGAGCCACCCGCTCACGGCGATGAAGCCGAGCATCGACCCGAGCAGCAGATAGAGCAGGTTATTGCCCGTGTTCATCGCCGCGAAGCCGACCGCCAAGGCGCCGATCGTGAAGGCGAGCCCGCCCGACGTGAAGCTGATGCGCCGCCAGGCCCGGAATTTCCGCCATGTCTCTTTGATCCCAGCGAACAGCGCGGAAGTCAAACCGGAGCCTCCACCTCGTCGAGAATCCCCTCGAGTATCCGGGTTGCCTGTTCGTGCGCGTCCAGGGTGGAGCCGGTGGTGCCCGTGGGCAGAATTCGGTGAGCGAGGCACGGCACGACGAGTTCACGGACATCGTCCGGAACGAGGTACGTGCGGCCCTGAGTCAGCGCGTGGGCCCTGGCCGCGCGGAAGAGGTGGATGTTACCACGCGGGCTCACGCCCATACGCAGTTGAGACGACGTGCGCGTTTTCTCGACGATCGCCATCAGATAGTCGAGGATGGCATCGTCGACTTCGACGTCCTCGACGCGCTCTTGCAGCGCCAGCACCTGTGCCGTGGAGAGAACGGTCTGGAGGCGATCCATGATCGGCTCGGTCGCTGAGGACTCGGTCAGGATGCGCCGTTCCGCTTCGGGACCCGGATACCCGATCGTGATGCGCATCAGAAACCGGTCGAGCTGACTTTCGGGCAGCGGATAGGTGCCGTGATGCTCGAGCGGGTTTTGCGTGGCCATGACCACGAAAGGCTTCGGTAGCTCGTGCGTCTGGTCGTCGATGGTGACGCTGCCCTCCTGCATCGCCTCGAGCAGGCCACTCTGCGTTCGTGGGGGTGCGCGGTTGATCTCGTCCGCGAGCACGACGTTGGTGAAGAGGGGGCCACGACGGGTCTCGAAGTCGGCGGTCTTGGGGTTGTACACCGAGACTCCGATAACGTCGGACGGCAGCAGGTCGGCGGTGAACTGGATACGACGGAAGCCCACGCCCAGCGTCTTGGCGAGCGCATGCGCAAGCGTCGTCTTGCCCACTCCCGGTACGTCCTCGAATAGCACGTGTCCACGCGCCAGCACACAAGCGAGCGCGAGCCGGACGACCTCGCTCTTTCCGTGGAAGACCTTCTCGACTTCCTGCACCAAACGGTCCAGGAGCTCCAACGAGGGTTGGGTCGCCCTCGATGGTGCGGGCGCCGTCGTTTCAGGCATCGGAAGTCACGTAGTGCGGTACCAGGGTCGGGAACGATCCGCCGACCCGCGTTGTCGCGGGCCCAAAGATAGCCCGCATCGGGGGTGTTCGCTCGCCTCGAAAATCAGGTGGGCCAAAGTGGAAAAAGTATAACACCCACGCGGAGAAAAAGGTTTCTCGGAGGGGGTCTCGACCGTCTTGACCCTACCCCGATCGTTCACGTAGCTTCAGGCCGCATTTAGGGCTTGTTCCGATCTGTCACAAGGAGTCGATGGATCGCAGAAGGGCCCTTCCGGCGCCCCTCGTCCGGGGGCGCTCTGCTGCCTTCAGGAACAAGGTCCGCATGAGAAAGCGTTGGCTCATAGGCGGGCTGGCCGGCGTTTTTGTGCTTGCCGGTCTCGCGTTCGTCCAGGGTGGACGTAGCCAGGGCGCAGAGGGAGTCGAGAGTCCGTCCGAGTCCGGGCAGCCCATCGCATTCCCCCACAATCAGCACGCCGGCAGCGAGCCTGGGCAGAACAACATGGACTGCCAATTCTGTCACTTCTCTGCAGAGCGTTCCGTCGCCGCGGGCATCCCGTCCGTCGCGACCTGCTGGGGCTGCCACGTGGCGATTCCCGGCACGAACAATCCGGACGAGGTGGCCAAAATCCAAGGGTATATGGAGCGCGACGAGCCGATTCCGTGGGTCAGGATCTACAAGATCTCGGACCACGCGCACTTCCCGCACATGCGGCACATCAACGCCGGTCTCGAGTGCCAGCAGTGCCATGGTGAGATCCAGGAGATGGAAGTGCTGAGCAAACCGGACGGATGGTGGGTTCCAGTGAAGGAGTTGTTTTTCGGACAAGATCCGGTCTGGGGTGGTGACAACATGGGGTGGTGTGTGGACTGCCACCGGCAGCCGGATGAGAACGGCGAGCCGCAGGCGTCCACGGACTGCGCCGTCTGCCACTACTAGAGGGCGGAGATATCCAACACATGACCGATGGCATCAAGCGGCGTGACTTCCTGAAAGTCCTCGGCGTCTCGGGCGCCGGTGCCACCCTCGCAGGGTGCTCCACCAAGGACGTCGAACGCCTGCTTCCATATGTAGTGGCCCCCGATGAGATCACACCGGGTGTCGCGACCTGGTACACGACGGTATGCGGCGGCTGTTCCGCGCAGTGCGGCATGTGGGTGCGCACGCGCGAGGGTCGCGCGGTAAAGGTAGAGGGCAACCCCAACCACCCCGTCTCTCAAGGCGGTCTCTGCTCCAAGGGTCATGCGACGCTCCAGCACCTCTACAACCCGGATCGCTTCCCCGGCCCGATGATCCGAGAGGGCGGTAGCCTTCGGCAGGGTACGTGGGACGAGGCGGAGCAGTTGCTCGCGGCGCGAATCCGCGCGACCGGCAACGTGATGTTCATCGGTGGTCGCATGGGTCCCTCGATGAACAATCTGGTCGACCAGTTCGTCACGGCGGTGAACGGTACGCGCGTCGAGTACGACGCGGTGTCCGACGCACCGCTTCGAGAGGCGGCCCGCATCGCATACGGCGCGGCGGGACTGCCACGCTACGACATCGCCAACGCGAGGCTGTTGCTGTCGTTCAGCAACGACTTCATCGAGACCGGTTCCTCGCCCGTTGCCCACAACAAGGGTCTCGCTCGGATGAGCGCGGTGGATGCGGCGGGCTCGAAAGGACGCTTCGTATACCTCGGGCCGCGGCTCTCGACGACAGGGCTGAACGCCGACGAGTGGATTCCCATCCGACCGGGCTCCGAGGCTGCGGTCGCGCTCGGCATGGCCTCAGTGATCGCGGATGATGCCAGCGCCGCGGGCCCCTACGCCGACGTACTACGTTCGTACAGCCCGGCGGCGGCGGCTCAGGCAGCAGGCGTCAGCGAGGATTCGATCCGTGAGCTCGCGGAGCGCTTCGCTTCCGAGAGCCCGACGCTCGCACTGGGTCCCGGTGTGGGTGGTCACCATCGGAACGCGACCGCGGCGAACATCGCGGTCATGATCCTGAACGACGTCGCCGGCAACGTCGGTCGTACGGTCCACTATGATGCGGGCGTGACCGCCGCGGCGAGCGCGTATGCGGACATGGAGTCCGCAGTGAGCGCGATGGCCGTCGGCCAGGTCGGCGTCGCGATCGTGCACGGCACGAATCCCGCGTACTCGATGCCGGCCGCGTCCGGCTTCGTGGAAGCGTTCAATCAGGTGACCTTCAAAGTTTCCTTCGCTTCGGCGATGGACGAGACCGCGGGTCTGGCCGACCTGATTCTGCCGGACCGCCACTTCCTCGAGGCGTGGGGCGACTCGATGCCTCGACAGGGCGTGATGGCGCTCCAACAGCCGGTCATGCAGCCGGTTCCGCACTTCGACTCCAAGCAGGCCGGTGACGTGCTGCTAGCGGTGTCCGTGGAGCTGGGCAACGACTTCGGCGCGGCGACGTTCTACGACTTCATGCGCAACCGCCACATGGAGATGCACGACGCGTCCACGGGCGACTTCGAGACCTGGTGGCGCCTGGCGTTGCGCACCGGCGCGGTTGAACAAGAAATGGGATCGACGGCCGCGGCGTCGCAGCTACAGGCACCGGACGCCGCGCTCTCGTTCGACGCACCGACGCTCGATCTCGGTGGGGAGCTGACGCTTCTCGTCCACCCGTCGCCGCGCTTCGGCGGCGGTGAGTTCTCGAACAGCCCATGGCTCCTGGAGCTACCGGATCCGGTCTCGAAGATCACGTGGCACTCGTGGCTGGAGATGAACCCGCACACTGCGGAGCAGCGCGGCATCCGCGAAGGTGACATCGTCACCGTGTCGTCGCCGCACGGCACGGTCGACGTTCCGGTCTGGATCTATCCAGGCATCCGCGAGGACGCGGTCGCGCTCGCGATGGGCGGCGGTCACACGAACATGGGCCGCTGGGCCGACGGAAGCGGTGTGAACGCGTTGGCGCTCCTGCCGTCCGAGTCGGAGCAACCGTCGGGCGCGATGGTTACGCTCGCGACGACCGTCACTGTGACTCCCACCGGGGAGCGCCGCCGGATCGCGACTATCGAGGGATCAAACGATCAACACGACCGGCAGATCGCGCCCGCCGTGGCGCTCGCCGATCTCGGACACGCGGTGGAAGGCGAGCAGGAGGAGGGTCACGGCGAACTCCAGGAGCTGCAGGGCGCCGGTGGATTCGTGCCCGTGCCAGCCGAGGGCGGCGCGTCCACGGCGTTCCCGCTCGAGGGCGCCCGGCACGGTGAGTACGCCGATGCGCACGAGCGTCCGCGCTGGGGGATGGCGATCGACCTCGACAAGTGCACGGGATGCAGCGCTTGCGTGACCGCGTGCCAGGCCGAGAACAACGTGCCCTGGGTCGGTGAGGATCAGATCGTCATGGGCCGGGACATGAATTGGGTGCGGATCGAGCGCTACTACGAGCAGATCGACGCAACGCAGGCGGGCGATCTGGACGTGCGCTTCCTGCCGATGATCTGCCAGCACTGCGGCAACGCGCCCTGTGAGCCGGTCTGCCCGGTGTTCGCTACGTACCACACGCCCGAAGGGGTGAACGTGCAGATCTACAACCGCTGTGTGGGCACGCGGTACTGCGCGAACAACTGCCCGTACAAGGTCCGCGTCTTCAACTGGTATCGCTATACGGACGAAAACGTACCCGAGCCGATGAACTGGCAGTGGAACCCGGACGTCACCGTTCGCTCGAACGGCGTCATGGAGAAGTGCAGCTTCTGCATGCAGCGCATCCGCGAGGTCGAGAACCGTGCCGCTTTAGAGGGCGGTCGTGAGATCAACGACGGTGAAATCGTGCCGGCCTGTGAGCAGAGCTGCCCCGCCGAGGCGATCGTTTTCGGCAATGTCCGTGACCCGAACTCCCGCGTGTCGCAGGTGATTTCGAGCGAGCGCACGTACCGGGCTCTCGACGAAATCGTCAACACGCAGCCGGCCGTGCACTACCTGAAGAAGGTGACGTTCCACGAGTTGCCCGCGGGAGGGCACGAATAGTGTCCACCGCCACCAAAGACCCAATCGCTCGCGGAGCGCTAGCCCACCCCGACGTCACCAGGCTCGACGACGTCAACCGCGACGTCCTGCGAGCCCTCGAGACCCCCGGCAAGGGATGGTGGGCACTCTTCGCGGTGGCGGTGGCGGGCGTGGGCCTGTTGGGCATCAGTTGGGGTTGGCAGCTCTACAAGGGTATCGGCGTCTCGGGTCTGAACTCGCCTGTCGGTTGGGGCGTCTACATCACCTCCTTCGTCTTCTGGGTCGGTATCGCGCACTCGGGCACACTGATCTCTGCGATTCTATTCCTCTTCCGAGCGCCCTGGAGACAGGCCATCTACCGGGCAGCCGAGGCGATGACGGTCTTCGCGGTGATGACCGCGGGCCTCTTCCCGCTGATCCACATGGGGCGGGTGTGGCACGGGTATTGGCTCATGCCGTACCCGAACTCCCGGTTCCTGTGGCCGAACTTCAAGTCACCACTGGTTTGGGACGTATTCGCGATCACAACGTACTTCACGGTGTCCGCGACGTTCTTCTACCTGGGCACGATCCCGGACCTCGCGGCGGCGCGTGACCGAGCCACGGGGCTGAGGAAGAAGCTGTACCAGGTGATCTCGATGGGCTGGCGCGGCACCGACCAGCAGTGGCACCACTTCGGCAAGGCGTACATGTTCCTCGCGGCGCTCGCTACGCCGCTGGTGCTCTCGGTGCACTCGGTCGTTTCGTGGGACTTCGCCGTGACGATCGTGCCGGGCTGGCACGCGACGATCTTCGCGCCGTATTTCGTCGCCGGAGCCATCTACTCCGGCGTGGCGATGGTCATCACGCTCGTCGTGCCGATCCGGAAGGCCTTCGGCCTCGAAGCGTACCTCACCACGAAGCACTTCGACGCGATGGCCAAGCTCTGCTTGCTGACGTCGCTGATCGTGTTTTACGCGTACATCTCCGAGTTCTTCATGGCGTGGTACAGCGGTGAGGAAATCGAGCGCACCGCCTTCTGGAACCGCCTCTTCGGCACCTACTGGTGGGCGACCTGGATCATGCTGACGTGCAACGTCTTCGTTCCGGTCATGCTGTGGTTCAAGCGGGTGCGGCACTCGATCCCGGCGCTCTTCGTCATCTCGATCTTCATCAACATCGGGATGTGGTTCGAGCGTTACGTGATCGTCGTCACGTCGCTACACCACGAGTACGAGCCGTTCGCGTGGGGCATCTACCGGCCGTCCCTCACCGAGATGGGGATCTTGATCGGCAGCTTCTGCTGGTTCGGCTTCTGGTTCCTGCTCTTCACGAGACTCCTTCCGCCCGTCGCGATCCAAGAGCTCAAGGAGGTCCTGCCACCACCGATGCGTAGGCAGAAGGAGGCCCACTCATGAGTAGCACTGCAGGGCTCCTCGCCTCGTACGAGTACCTCGACTCCACGGTCGACGCGATCGAGCAGCTCAAGAAAGCCGGATTCAAGGGGGTGAAGGCGTACTCACCGTACCCCGATCACCACATCGAGCACGCGCTCGGTTACGACCAGAGCCCGGTTCGCGTCTGGACGCTGGTAGGTGGCCTCACGGGAGCCGCGACGGGTTTTGCGTTCACCACGTGGACCTCGATGGACTGGCCTCTGGTGGTAGGTGGCAAACCCATCGTCTCGATTCCGGCCTACATCATCATCGCGTTCGAGTTGATGATTCTCTTCGGGGCGTTGTCGACTTTGATCGGCCTCTTCATTCTCAGTCGCTTGCCCAATTTGAGACCCGCAGTGGTCTATGATCCCGAGTTCACGGCCGGGCGCTACGGCGTATACGTCGAGGCGGAGGGCGGTCGCCTCGACGAGGCGAGGAACATCCTGAACAGGCAGGAGCCGATCGAGCTTCGCGAGGGAGAAGGAGGGGCCGATGCTTAACTTCCGGTTCAGCCGCCCGCTCGTTGCGGCCCTCGCGCTCATGACGCTGGCCGGTTGCAAACCGCTCGACGACGTTGCGGTCCTCGTCTTCGGGCGCAGCATGCGCGATCAGCGCTCGTTCGACCCGTACGAGAACCCGCGCGGCGCGCCTG
Organism: Gemmatimonadota bacterium; assembly: GCA_022560615.1. Taxonomy (NCBI): domain Bacteria; kingdom Pseudomonadati; phylum Gemmatimonadota; species Gemmatimonadota bacterium. The sequence continues at coordinate 106,812 of JADFSR010000001.1, read as the reverse complement.
AGAACTCTGTGGCATTCGCGTCGGGCAACTATCCAGCCGCGCCGGGTGAGGTCAACCTCGGACAGCCGGAGGGCGTCGACGTGCCGCGGTTCACACAGTTGGATCTGGGCACCCCGGGTGAGGGCGGGCCGGTGATCCAGGGGCTCGTAAACCCGATGGATCCGAACGATGCGGTGTCGATGGCGCGTGGCGAGGAGATGTACATGCGCTTCTGCGTCGTGTGTCACGGCCCGGACGGGGTCGGCGCGAACGCGTACATCGCGGATAAGCACCCGTTGCTTCCGGCCTACAACGTCTCCGGTGAGCAGGTCGCCGCGTACAGCGAACAGTACATCTACGCGATAATTCGCGTCGGGCGCGGGCTCATGCCCGAGTACGGCAGCCGGATCACGCACTTCGACCGTTGGAGTGTCGTGAACTACGTCAGGCAGCTCCAACGGCAGGCGGGTAACACGCCTGCCGGAGGAGACGAGTAGTGGCTAACATCGACATCCCCTCGGAAGTTCCGGTCCGGTACCTGCCGCGTTCGAAGAACGCTTCGATGCTGGCGGGAGGCCTCTTCTTGGTCGGCCTCGCGGCATTCGTGATTCGGCTCGGCCAGGATCCGGAGTCGGCCTGGATCAGCTACGTGTCGAACTGGCTGTACTTCACGAGCATCTCGGTCGGCGGCGTGCTCTTCGCGTTCGTGACATGGATCACCAAGGCCAAGTGGAACTGGTCGATGCGCCGCGTCAGCCAGTCGTTCGTGGCGTTCCTGCCGATCTCGTTCCTGCTGATGTTGCCGATGCTGCTCTTCCTCCGGGAGAACTATTTCCCCTGGATCGAGATGATGGCGACGGACCCGATCGTGCAGAAGAAGGCGGCGTATCTGAACATGCCGTTCCTGGTCACACGGAACCTTGTGGGCGTGCTTCTGCTCTTCGGCATGGCGCTGTACTTCGTGTACCACGCGGTGCGCCCGGACATGGGGCTCACGAGGGGCGCCGAGGGAGGTGACCGGGCACGAGCGACGTGGCGCGAGCGCCTCACCCAGGGCTGGATGGGCCAGGAGCAGGAAGAGGTCAACAGCTACAAGCGCATGACCACGATCGCTCCTGCGTTTGTCATCGTGTACGCCCTCGTCATGAGCGTCATCGTGTACGACTGGGTGATGACGCTCGAGCCGCACTGGTACAGCACGATGATCGGTCCGTGGTTCTTCATGGGCGCGTTCTGGGGCGGGATCGCATGCACCGCGCTGTGGAGTCTTTACCTGCGGACTCAACACGACGACTTCAAGAACCACATCGGGCTGCAGCAGCGGCACGACATCGGCAAGCTCGCCTTCGCGTTCTGCGTATTCTGGACCTACCTGTTCTTCGGTCAGTACCTCGTGATCTGGTACGGCAAGCTGCCGTGGGAGCAGGCGTGGATCGTGACCCGGTCGGACCCGGCGTCGTGGGGCCCGTACTGGCTGATGGTGATCGTGCTCTGCTTCGTGATCCCGTTCGCAGGGCTGCTGGGCCGGAAAGCGAAGATGAAGCCGAAGTTGCTGGCGTTCTTCACGTCGGTGATCGTTGTGGGCCTCTGGTTGGAGCGCTACGGCTTGGTGGCACCTTCGCTGTGGCACGAGGGTGAAGAGGTCTTCCCGATCTGGCAGCCGCTGATCGGGTGCATGTTCCTGGGACTGTATCTGGGGGCGGTGCGGTGGTTCTTGAGCACGTTTCCGGCGATGCAGCTCTGGCAGCCTATGGTGGATCCGGAGGTTTTCGAGGCTGAGTTGGTGGCTGCGGACTAACCTCTGTGCAGGGACCGCCGGATGGGCTCTACTCGCCGCGCTTCGGCTTAATCGGGGTCTCTGGGGGACGCTGGCTGTGGGCGCTTGGTTTGGGTTCGCGGGGGGCTAAGCTCCTGCGCGGAAATTCGCTCGCTTTGCTCGCCCGGAGGCCGGCTTTGCCGGACTCCGGTTTCCGTCTTCGTCGCTTGTTCGCGGGGTACGCCTGCGCGCTCTGAGCAGAACCCATCCGTCGGTCTCATTACCGTTTTTCCTTGTTGGGTCGGGTGGGTGGCCGATCCTCGTATTCCGGTGGCTCGCGGGAGTGGCGAACATGGTTTGCGATGAATTCCAAGACCCGAGCGACACTCCCTGACTGGCTGCGGGAGCTCTTGCGGCGCCTCGACGACGAGATGGTGCTCCGCGGATATGCCCGACAAACACGATCGCTCTATTCCGCCCACGCGCGACGATTCTATGCGGGGAGAGCGGCCGAGGATCAAGTGGCCACGGACGGGGAGGTCCGCGCCTGGTTGCTGGGTATGCTCCGGTCAGGCTTGTCGCACAGCTATGCCAACCAAGCGCTGAGCGCTCTCAGGTTCCTGCACCGATACGTCCTGAACGCGCCTGCTCCCGTGGCCGGCATCCCACGGCCGAAACGCGGGAAGACGCTGCCCAAGGTTCTCAGCGCGCTGGAGGCACGTCGCTTCCTGAACGAGCTCGGGTCACCCAAGCACCGAGCCATCGCGTTCATTCTGTATTCCGCCGGGCTCCGCGTGGGCGAGGTCTCACGGCTGCGGGTGGAGGACGTCGATTCTCAACGAGGGCAGATCCATGTCCGACAGGGGAAGGGTCGCAAGGACCGCTACGTCATGCTGTCGCCGGTGGTACTCGGCGTGTTGAGGGAATACGTCCGCGTGGAACGACCCGCGCACTGGCTCTTCCCAGGCGGGCACAGACGGGACAGACACATCACCACCAGATCCATCCAGAAGCAGGTCGCCCGGGCCGGGAAGAGAGCCGGTATCAGAAAGCGGGTCACCCCGCACATGCTGCGGCATAGCTTCGCGACCCATCTCCTAGAGGGCGGAACGGACCTGCGGAGCATCCAGGAACTGCTCGGACACGCGAAGATCTCCACGACGGTCATCTACACGCACGTGGCCCAGCGTGATCTCCGGAAGATAAAGAGCCCCATCGACCAGCTCTTCGAAGACGACGAATAGGGCGGGTTGGGACGTCATGGATTGGGAGTGGCGCGACAAGAGGTGAATTGTCTGCCTTCGCGACCCGCTGCGCGATTGCCCCATTGGCGATCTTCGCGATTCTGGCTGTCAGGCCCAATAGGCGATACGGTTCGTGAGTTATCCGTTATATGGCATAGTCTGAGAGCGTATAGAGTTCGGAGCGGGGAGGGACGAAAGACATGCTGCTTCAGGTCGCCGTCGTGCTGTCGTCTGTGCTCCCCAGTCAGTGTTCATCCGAATCCGGTTCTCTGGGTCCAGCAGCGGGCGAATCAATCGTGCTCGCGGTTGCGACGGGCCGCGTCGAGTCCGTCCCGGTGCCGTGGGACCAGCTACTTATAGGTGCGGCAGATTCAAGCGTTGTCGCGCATGAGTTCGTCGTCCGTATGGCTAGTCGCCCCGACCCGATGCGCGATGCGTGGGGTACCCTAGCGCCAGCGGACACCTTCTTGGCGGTTCCCTGGGCGTATGACACGACATGTAACCGCGACGTCTGGGAGGAGTCTGGATGGGTACCCAGTGGAGCGGCGGTCGTCTTTCGAGTCGATGTAGCCCGGAAGCACGAGAGGAGGCGCGTGATTGATGTCTTGGGCTGGCATGATCCCTATCCGTTTGGAAGGCTGCTGGGTCGGGGTGACTCCCTGAATGCGCCCACCGACATCGACGAGTGGCTGCCTGCGTCCGTAGTATTTCAGATCCTGTCGAACGCCCCGCGTCCGGATAGCTCAGACACTCGTGCCGAGCAACTGAAGCGACTCGAAGATGTCTACCGGAGCGGTCCGATGGCGATGCTTGAGAGGTTCCCGGGGCCAGAGATCCTGCGGATCGTTCGGACATGGGCGGCAACTGGCTCATCGCCTAGCAACGACTAGGCTGGACGCCACAGGTACGGCTGCGCGAAGCACGGTGAAGTGGCAGGCGGACTACGCCCTATAACGCCTGACTCAAGCTCTCGCCTCAGGTCGCTTTCGCGATTAGGCTGATGTGACGTACCCTGAGCAACGGCTCGGCCGCTACGCGGACACTACGGAGGGCACTGACATGCCCTCCTCCGCGTCGTGAGTCCATTGTCCGTTATACGTCATTTCTGATGACGGGACGGTGGGATCGAGGAACGAGATGGCCGCGCTGCTCGGCAGAGTGCGTGGTCTTCGCAGCATAGTCCGCCATCATAAGGTCCCTCTGACGCTGCGGTTCTGTCCTGCAGACCTCTCCCGCGCACACTCTACTTCGGTGGCCTCAGCTGCCGGGAACACCTTGCACGCTTTTGTATGCAGCCATACTATGAATGCATAGTTTGTGTCGCAAGCCTAGGCTTGAGGGGGTGCCATGAAGCGGCACTGGTTCTTCGTTCTACTGTCCGTCTCTTCAGCGCCACGCTACGGAACCGCCATTCAGGAAGACGTCCGGCAGCTCAGCGACGGTCGGGTGCGCCTTTGGCCTGCGACACTGTACGGATCTCTCGAGGAGCTCACCGCCCTCGGGTGGCTTGAGGAGATCGACGAGGAAGAACGGCCGGCGGGAATCGGGGGGCGGGAGCGGTACTACCGGCTAACTGGGGCTGGGTGTACCGCCCTGGAGGCCGAGGTCGCGCGCATGCAGTCGCTAGCGGGTGTGGCGCGCGCGCGCCTCGAGCAACGTCGGGCGGGCGCGTGAAGGCTCGGGGCTCTCAGGAGTGGTGAAGCTGCTACGGATGAGCTGGGCGCGGATCTACCGCGTGGCCTTACGGGCGCTCCCGCCGGATCTCCGCCGCAAGCACGGCTCCGCTATGGAGGCGCTCTTCGCTCACGAGGTCAGGCAGGCCCGCGAAAGAGGACGGGTGCGTGGGGGGCTCGCCGCAGCAAGAGCGGTGTGGGACGTTGTTCAGAGAGGAGTCTACGAGCGGCTGAGAAGCCGCGGGGGCGGGAGGTGGAGCATGGACGGGCTCGGACAGGACGTTACGCGCAGTCTCAGGTCGCTGCTCAAGGCGGGCCACTTCACGACCGCTGTCGTCCTGACGTTGGCACTCGGAATCGGTGCCAACAGCGCGGTCTTCAGCGTCGTAGATGCGGTGCTCCTGCAGCCACTCCCGTTCCCCAACGCCGACCGTGTGGTGCACCTCGCCTGGGACGGCGGTACGCACGTCCAGTCGTACCTGACCCGCGGAAAGTACCAGTACTGGCACGACAACGTCCGTTCATTCGATGCCGTGGCGACGTGGCGGGACTTCCATGGACGTGTGGGCGAAGCCAGTCAAGTCTCGGTCGTCACTGGGCTGCGGGTCAGCCGTGAATTCTTGGGCGTCCTGGGCTATTCGCTTGGGCAAGGCCGAGATTTCATGGCCACTGAAGATGTTTCGGGCGGCGCGAAGGTCGCGATCGTTTCCCACGAGATTTGGCAGTCCCGTTTCGGAGGCGCGTCCGACGTCGTAGGTCGCATGCTCCATCTGAACGAGGAACCCTACGTCGTCGTCGGCGTGCTCCCCGAGAGCTTCCAGTTCCCATACGTCGACGAGCCCGTACGAGTCTTAGTCCCTCTTGGCCTCTCCGTCGATCCCATGGACGAGGGCGAGAATTGGCCCACGATCGCGAGCCTCCGCGAGGGCGTCCTGCGTCAGGAGGCCCAGACGGACGTGTCGTCGCTCACCGCATCCTTCGCGGCGGAGTACCCCGACCTCGTATACCGACGAGACCTCGGGATGAAGCTTGCGACGTTCAGCGAGCTTTACGTCGGCGAGTCAGCGAAGGCCCTATGGATCCTCATGGGCGTTGTCGTGCTGGTCTTTCTGATCTCCTGTGCCAACGTTGCGAACCTCTTCCTGGCGCGTGCAATGCAGCGTCGGGGTGAGACTGCGCTGCGGGCGGCGCTCGGGGCAAGTCGTGGACGCCTCGCACGCCTCGTCCTCACGGAGGCCGTTCTCGTTGCGTTGGCCGCCGGCTCACTCGGTCTCCTGATGTCAAGGTGGGCCGTGAGCCTCTTGGTCTCGCTCGCGCCCTCCGAGCTTCCCCGCATGGGGACGATCGCAGTCGACTGGCGGGTCATGCTGTTCACGTACGTCGCCGCGCTCGCTGCGAGCATCTTCTTCGGCGGGGCGGCCGCCTGGGCCGCCTGGCCTGCGGCTCGCGGTCGGCTCTCGGAGGTGCTTAAGCAGAGCGCTCGGGGAGCTTCCGGGCGCGGCCGCACCCGGGAGGGCCTTCTGGTCGTGCAGTCGGCGATATCGATGGTGCTGCTCGCCGGCGCAGGCCTCCTCATGGTGACGCTGTTTAGCCTGGCGCGTGTCGACGCGGGCTTTGACCCCGAGGGGCTCGTCGCCGTCCGCTTCCCCGTTAGGCCGCCAGAATACCAGTCGTCGCAGGACCTTTGGGATCTTCAGCAGCGCGTGCGAGAGCAGGTGCAGGGCTCCGCAGCGATCGCATCGATAGTCGGGGCGACCAACCTGCCACTCGAGCGTGGCATCAACTTCCCAATGACGATCGGCGGTCGCCCTGGCGACTTCGAAGGAGCGGTCGAGTGGCGGGCCGTGACGCCCGACTACTTTCGCACGCTCGGCGTTCCGATCGTCGCAGGTCGTCCATTCGAGGACACGGACGTCGAGAAAGGCCCCCCCGTCGTGATCGTGAACGAGGCCTTCGTTCGGCGGTACTTCCTTGACGAGAATCCGATCGGTCAACGGATCGAGATCGGTCGGATTCGAGATGAGTTCATCGATCCGTCGCTAGCTGGCCTGGGCGCCGAGATCGTCGGTGTGGTCGGCGACATCCGAGAGGTGTCCTTGCGTGCCGATCCGCGCCGGACGATGTACGTGCCGCAGGCTCAGGCTCCGACCCGCATCTCGAATGTGCTCGGTACGATGCCCGTCTTCATCGCTCAGGGCCGGCCAGGAGGCGGGAGCATCGAGCGAGCGCTCGTGGAGGCGTTCCGCGCTGTGGATCCGGCCCTCCCCAGACCTCAGGTCTTTCCGTTAGATGACGTGGTGACTCGCTCACTCGCTCGAGAACGCTTCGGCGCTGTGCTCCTCTCTGTGTTCGCCGCGCTCGCCCTCGCGCTGACCGCCGTCGGTGTCTACGGCGTGCTGGCCTACACCGTACGACAACGGTACCGCGAGATCGCGATCCGCATGGCACTCGGAGCCGGGGGGCTACAGGTGCGGCAGATGGTACTCCGTCAAGGGATCACGCCCGTGCTCGTCGGCCTCCTGCTCGGCCTGGCGGCCTCTCTCGGGCTTTCGCGGATCATGGTGCAATACCTTTGGGGCGTCACGCCGACCGACCCCGCGACGCTCGCCGCGGTCGCGACGATCCTCCTCGGTGTCGCGCTTGCCGCTAGCTGGATCCCAGCACGAGAGGCGGTGAGGTTGGACCCGGTCACGACCCTGAAAGCGGAGTAGCCCGCGGCGACCAGTCATTGGCCCAGTCTGCTGCGGGCCTTCAAACAAGGACTTGCTGTAGTCGCGGGAAGCTCATGTAGCCGCAAGTTACGTGCGCGGATAAGCTATCGTGTTCGCGCTACGGGAATCCAAAGGCGCTAGGTGAGTCTTCTTTCCGCGGGCAGTGAGAAACGACGTATAACGCCGGACTCACGCTCTCGCCTCGGTTGGTTACCTACGCGCTTCGCGCTTCGGCTGCTGTGACCGTATCCTAGACAACGGCTCGGCCGCTGCGCGGACACTCCGCTCGGGGCTAGCACCCCGAGCTCCGCGTCGTGAGTCCCTTGTCCGTTATCGGACATCCCAAACGAAGACATGTGGGGAGAGTAAGGAGCGGAGTCGATCGCCAAGCTGAATCACGGCGCGTCCAAAAGAGGAAGTAAGGTGGGGCGTCGACGCGCGATCCTTCATTCGAGCGGCGAATTCCTAGATCAGGTACAATCTGAGTTCAGGCTCCTCGCGAATCAGTAATCGCGCGCGGCGCTGCCGTCGTCACTGGCCGCGCCCTCGGTGGCCCGAAACTGGGTTCACGGAATCTCAGGGTTCGCTGTCCGCGCTCGACTCCTGTGGGCGGATCCCTTCGGCGGGCCGGGTGGTGAATGTTCGTGGATTGGGACATCCTGTAACGCTGCTCTCCCGCTCGGGCCCCAGGTACACTTCGCTGATTCAGCTGGTAAGGTGTACCATGCACCTAGGGCCCGGCCGCTTCGCGGACACTGCGCCCAGCATACGTACGATCGGGATGTATTCATACGTATATGTCGCTGGGCTCCGCGTCGGGAGCGCCTGTCCGTTGAGCGGCATTCCTGAGGAGCTTGGTGTAGATTCGTAGGAGTCCACGGAGCTCAGGGAGGAAGGCCGAGTGCCAACAGTTCTTCGGTCCGGCCCATATCGCTTCCATTTCTATAGTCACGAGCCGAACGAACCGCCCCATGTTCACGTGGACCGCGACGAGGCGACTGCCAAGTTCTGGCTGTCTCCGGTGAACCTGGCGTCAAGCCTGGGGTTCAAGTCGCATGAGCTTACGACGCTGTTCCGCTTGGTTCAGCGGCATGAGAAGGAATTGGTAGATGCCTGGAACGGCTTCTTCACATAGTGCGGGCGCCCGCGTGGCAAACGTTCAGTTCAGCGAGGACTCCATCCGAGTGGATCTCGCCGACGGGCGTACGATCTCGGCGCCGCTGGCGTGGTATCCTCGACTCCTGAACGCCTCGGATGCTAAGCGAGCCGACTGGGAGATCTCTGGCGGCGGCTACGCGATACACTGGCCATCGATCGACGAGGACCTGAGCGTCGAAGGCCTTCTTCGCGGAGCACCTTCTCCGGGTGTGGCAGTTTAAGGCGACGGGGCGAGGAACGCCGCTCAACGCCTGACTCAAGCTCTCGCCTCAGCTCGCTTTCGCGATTAGGCTGATGTGACGTACCCTGAGCAACGGCTCGGCCGCTACGCGGACACTCCGGCGAGGGCTATCATCCTCACCTCCGCGTCGTGAGTCCCTTGTCCGTTATCAGACATTGTGGAGAGCGTCTTTTGGATTCGAGGTGACGCGTGACCCCAACCGAATTCCTCGCGCCAGACTTCCTTAAGTTCTTTGTTCCGCTCGTTGGTGCTGTCGTAGCCTGGATGTTGAACGAACGGAGGCGATGGCGAGCCGAACAACATGCGCGGAAGGAAGAGCGGTACACGTCCTTTCTACAGGGTTTGCGAGGCTTCTATGTCGACGATCCCGACGGGACACTTGTAGATGAAGACGCGAAAGAGATCCATCGGCTTAAAAGACAGTTTCTAGACGAATTGAACATCTCGTGGCTTTACTGCCCCGATAAAGTGATAGACAAAGCGTACGCCTTTCTCGAGACCGTTCGCGTCGGAGCGACGGCGACAGCGAAGGAGAAAGCTGAGGCCGCAGGCGAACTCGTTGCGGCGATTCGGCACGACCTCCTCGGGCACAAGCTCGTCAAGAGGACATCTCTGACCGGAAAGGACTTCCAACATCTCGCGGTGTGGCGCACTCGGTCCTAAGACCGTGCGGATCACAACGCCTGCTAACGCCGCGCCCCCGCTCGGGCCCTTAGTGTATTTGCTGCGGACATCGTAGGTTGATCCCAACGTGGGCCCGGCCGCTTCGCGGACACTCCGCACCGCGTACGTACGATTGGCGTTGAATCATACGTATGGGTCGCGGTGCTCCGCGTCGGGAGCGCCTGGACCGTTACCAGACATCCCCGGAGGCGGAGTGATGAGTCGAAGGGGTAACCCCAATCCTCGGAGGCTCATCGATGTCGGACACTCCATCTGAGCTTGAATCGCGAGTTCATGACCTTGAACGGTCGCTGCGCGGGAGCCGCAGGTTCGTGGCTTTGCTCGGTTCATTGGTCACGATTCTCGTACTCAGCGCGATGCTCCCTCAAGAGCGCGACGAGCTACAAGGACGGCGACTCGTGTTGACCGACGCTGCCGGTACGCCGGCGGTTGTCCTGCTGGCTGGTCCCGAGTCAAGCCTCCTCATCGAGACTCCGGCAGGGCAAGAGGTGCTGCGCCTCGGGGGTCCGGCGATCAGGCGTATCGGGAACTAGACTGCGAGGGGTGGGGACGCCTGGTAACGCTGCTCTCCCGCTCGGGCCCCAGATACGCTTCGCTGATTCAGCGGGTCAGATGTATCATGACCTATCGGCCCGGCGCCGCCACGCGGACACTGCGGTGAGCACTGACATGCTCACCTCCGCGTCGGGAGCGCCTGTCCGTTGGACGACATTCCTGACGGCGGGCAGAGTGTGACGTGAGAAGTCTCTAGCCGCTCTACACGCGGGAGGGCATGTTCTTGCGACGTATGTCATGTATCGGGGCCTCCACGCTGAATTAGCGACCGGCCTCTTCGCGGCATATTGGATAGCTAGGCATCGCTCGGGCCACCCGCACACAACTGGACGAGCAACGTTCTCCAAGGCTGCGTACTGGATCCACGTGGAGAGGTCAGCCCCCGCCTCCGAGCAGCTCTCGCGCCTCACCTTCGGAAGGCCCCACCTCGGCCACGTCTTCACTGGCCTCGAGCAACTCTCGGTCCTCCGCCCTTCTGGCTAGGGCCAGCGAACCAGCGGCAGAGCCCGCGCCGGCCACCGCGAAGATGGGGCCCAAGACCACCAGGTTCCATAAGAAAGCGGGGTCCTCTGCAAGGGCCACGGCCAAGACAAAGATCGCGGACAGCAAGAAACCTCCGGCGGCCCCCCAACCAGCAAAGCGTGGAAGGGACATCTGATCAAACCGGCGACGGCCCTCAACAAGACCCAGGACCCCTGAGAAGGTGACGCCGGCAACAAAGCCGAAGGCGCCAAACCCGAGGGGATAGGGGACGTCGGCGCCGGTACTACCGGTTACCAGCAGAAGCCCCAGCAGCATGATCATGCCCGCGCCGAACCATGCTACTGCCCAGGTCAGGCCCATCCCGATGGCGCCGCGGATGCGTCTCAGCCACTTCTTCATTGCTACCTTCCTGTGTGCTTGGACCTTCTACCGCCGATTCTGCCGATCAGATCTACCTCACGAGAATCGACCATTGGAGGCCTCCGGCACGGGCAGATCGTGACTTCGGCCAAGGGGTATCGAAGCTTTACTTTACAAAGTACTCTATATCGTGGCAAATATTCCGGTCGGAATCTCTCAGCGGGCACCGCATCCAAGAGCGTACAATTGCGACACGCGATTGCTGCCGACGGATCTGGCTCCGAGGGCTTCTTCCTTGAGCTTCCGGGCGTTCGCTGGCATCCTGGTCCGCAGCAGAATCGCAACCCGTTACGGAGCCAGTGTTTGAGAATCGGAGCGGGCGGTGAGGAATGTCGTCCAACGCCTGACTTAAGCTCTCGCCTCGGATGGTTATCTACGCGCTTCGCGCTTCGGCTGATGTGGCCGTACCCTAGACAACGGCTCGGCCGCTTCGCGGACACTACGAAGGGCGATGACACGCCCTTCTCCGCGTCGTGAGTCCCTTGTCCGTTCTATGAGGGCCGTGGTTTCAGAGGACGGCCGATTCGAGCATGGCACTGGACTACTCGGCGGCGGTATCATGTGGGACCAAGCCCGAGGAGGCCCGGGGTGACAATAGATCAACTGGAAGCCGAGGCCCTGAAGTTGTCCGAGCCGGACCGAGCTCGCCTCGCGCAGCGTCTCATCGCGAGTCTCGACGCGGATTCTGAAATCGAGCAGGCCTGGTATGATGAGGCCGAGCGTCGTCTGTCCGATCTTGAGTCCGGCGATGCCGCGGAGATTCCGGCGTCGGAAGTCTTCGAATCGCTCGGCCTAGGTGGGACGCGGTAGCGATTGCTGGTCACATTCCATGATGCGGCCAGCGTCGAATTGGCTGAGGCAATCGACTTCTACAATAGTCAAGCGTCTGAGCTCGGCGACTCGCTGGGCGCCGAGGTCTATGACATCGTTGCTGGCATCGCCGAGAATCCGGCCGCTGGGTTCGTCGTTCGGCCCGGAGTGCATCGGCGTTTGCTCGCGCGATTCCCATATAGCGTACTGTACAAGGCCTCAGAGGGGCGACTTCGGGTTCTGGCGGTAATGCACCATCGCCGAGCTCCAGAGTATTGGGCCGACCGCGAACAGATGAGGGAACCAGGAGGGCTGGCGACGACCGCACCAACGCCCTATAACGCCGCGCTCCCGCTCGGGCCCTCAGGTACGCTTCGCTGATTCAGCGCGTAAGGTGTATCATGAGCAACGGGCCCGGCCCCTTCGGGGACACTGCGCCGAGGTCTATCAACCTCAACTCCGCGTCGGGAGCGCCTGTCCGTTGCCAGACAAAGCTCAGGGCTGTGTGTTCTGTTGACCTATTTTCAGTGGTCTGAGAGAATAGGGTATGGTCCAATTCGACGATTCTCGACTCGCCGCGATATGCCGGCGGCATGGGGTGACGCAGCTGCGCCTTTTCGGATCGGCTGCTCGCGGGGAGGAGACCGCAGAGTCCGACATCGACTTGATCGCAGATTTTGGCGGGCCGACCGGCTTTTTCGGGCTCATTCGCTGTGAGGACGAGCTGGCCGAGTTTTTTGGGCAGCCGGTGGATCTTCTCACGGAGGGCGGGCTGAGCCCGTACATGCGAGACGACGTCCTCGCTGAGGCGAGAGTGATCTTCCATGACACCGCCTGACGCTCTCTTTCTCCGCCATATGCTAGAAGCGGTTGAGCGAGTGATAGAGGTCACGGCAAAGACGACGAAGGCGCAGTTCGAACTGGATTGGATGATCCAAGACGTCCTGATTCGCGAGCTTGAGGTCCTTGGTGAAGCCGCCGGTCGCGTGACCCGCGGGCTCACCACGAAGCACACCGAGATTCCCTGGCGCGAAATCACGGGGCTCCGCCACAAGCTGATCCATGACTATTTCGTGGTCGCGCTCGACGTCGTCTGGGACACCGCCACCGTCGACGTGCCTGAAGTGCACCCTCTTCTCGTAGCGCTTCTGGAGCACGTACCAGATCAGGAGTAGGCGACCGGCGCTTCATCTGGTAACGCCGCGCTCCCGCTCGGGCCCTCGGGTACGCTTCGCTGATTCAGCGGGTAAGATGTATCATGAGCGACGGGCCCGGCCGCTTCGCGGACACTGCGGTGAGCACTCGCATGCTCACCTCCGCGTCGGGAGCGCCTGTCCGTTACCAGATATGAGCGATGACATTAGTGAGGAGCGTAGTTGGATCGACCTGAATAGTGGAAGTGGGACCTGCGCTTCGTCTCGCGTGTCGAGCGTCGCATGGAGGAGCGCGGATTCTCAGAAGTCGAGCTTCGGACCATGCTTGCCGACGCAACGGCGATCACATCTTCGCGACGCTCCGGGCGCTGGCTGATCTCAACGCACCTTGGCGATGCTCCGTGGGTAATAGTGGTGGAGCCGGACCCAGACGACCAGATTACGTATGTGGTGACCGCGTACCCGAAAGTGTGACGCCATGATCTCTCTCCAAGTCACGTACCGGAAGGGTCAGCCCTTCGCGGCGTACATCTGCCTCGACCATGCGCCGGGGCAGAAGGCCGTCCGATCGGAAGAGGTCGCACGGGAGATCGTGGTCGACTATGACGGGGATGAGCGGCCGATCGGTGTTGAGATCGTGAGTCCGGGCGCCACCAGCGTCGACGAGATTCTCGCCGTATTCGACGAGCTCGGACTGAGCCGGCCCGACCTGAGCGAATTAGCGCCACTTGTCGCGGCCTAGGCGGTAGGGCCGGACGGGCTGCTCACGTCTGGTAACGCCTGACTCAAGCTGTCGCCTCGGGTCGCTTTCGCGATTAGGCTGATGTGACGCACCCTGAGCAACGGCTCGGCCGCTACGCGGACACTGCGGTGAGCACTGACATGCTCACCTCCGCGTCGGGAGCGCCTGTCCGTTACAAGACATGCCCGTGAGCAGCTGGGTTCTTCAGAAGGGGCGGAAAGTATCCGGATGTTGATCCTACTCGGTGGGGCCCCTCGCGCTGGGAAGGGCATGATCTCAAGAGAGCTAGTCCAGAAGAGGGGGATCGCGCTCCTGTCTCTCGACGTGCTGAAGATGGGTTTGCACCGAGCCGTCCCTTCAATGGGCGTGGACCCAAACGCCCACTCGCGCGAGGTGGGCGAGAACATGTGGCCGCTAGTTCGGGCGATGGCCGAGAACGCGCTCGAGGCCGACGTCGACTATGTCTTTGAAGGGGACATGGTCCTGCCCAAGCAAGCCGCAGAGCTTCGAGGCCTTTCAGGTGCCGACGTGCGATCGTGCTTCGTCGGTTATCGCGATATCGAGCCGCAACGGAAGCTTTCCGATATCCGCCGCCATCGTGGGCACGCCAACGACTGGCTGAACGAGCAGAGCGACGAGGAGATCCTCGCGGTGGTCCAGTTCGGCATTGAATACAGTGCGTATCTCTCCGAGGAGTGCGACCGGCTGGGTCTCACGTACGTCGACGGCTCCACGGACTTCGAAGGAACCGTCGATGCTGCTGTAACGCACCTCATGTGGTGACCCTACTACGCGGGTGGGGCACATCTTGTAACGCCGCTCTCGCGCTCGCGCCCTCAGGTACGCTTCGCTGATGCGGCGGGTAGGTTGCACGATGAGCAACGGGACCGGCCCTTCGGGACGCTACACCCAGCGTACGTACGATCGTGACCCGCTCATACGTATAATGATCGCTGGGCACCGCGTCGGGAGCACCTTGGCCCGTTACAGGACATGCCGCGTAAGCTAGGGTGACGGTAGATAGTGAGGTGGAGGACCACAAATGAAATACCGAGGATTGATCGAGCAGGATGAGGACGGTGTATTCCTGGCGGCGGTCCCGAGTCTTCCGGGATGCATCACGCAGGGGTCCACGCGGGATGAGGCGTTGGCGAATTCTCGCGAGGCGATTGCTGCTTACTCGAGAGCCTAGAGGCGCATGGCGATCCTGTTCCCCTTCGATCAGCGAAGAGATCGTCGAGGTCTCTAGGATGCCCGCTAAGGTGTGCCTCAGTAGTGGTAGCGACACTGGAGGAAGTCGATGCGGTCGGTTCGCACCAGGTACACGAGGCGGTGTTCCTGTGTGATCCGGCGCGACCACACATTTGCTCCGAGGTGCTTGAGCGGCTCGGGCTTCCCGATTCCCTTGAAGGGATTTCGAGTGACGGCTTCCACTAGGTCCATGACCTTGAGTGCGATGCGCCGATTGGTGTCTATCCAGAACCGCAGGTCCTCTCTGAACTCGTCCTGAAAGAACGTGACCCGGGCTGTGCTGGCTTCCTTACTCGAGGCCAAACTTGGACCTCAGCGATTCGGGCGAGTCTGAGACGCCGCCCTCCTCAAGAGCTCGCTGGAGCGCGTGAAGTAGGCGCTGAGCGTTCTTCGGGGAGCGGAGCAGGTGTACGGATTCCTCAAGGCTACGGAGCTCGTCCGCAGGAATCAGGGCCATGTCTTCGTGGCCCCGCCTTGTAATGATGACGGGCTCCCGGCGCTCCTCGGCTTCCTGCAAAACCTTCGCGAGGTTCTGGCGCGCATAGCTATAGGTGACTTGCTCTAACATGGGGCACTCCTCGAATAGTTGTACAACTATACTGTACATATTTTCTTGGTGCAACAGAGCGGTGGTACGTGACGTTCTCGGGTAACGCATAACGTCGCGCTCCCGCTCGGGCCCCTCAGATACGCTTCGCTGATTCGGCGCGTAGGATATGTCATGACCAACAAAAAAACGGGCCCGGCGCCTGCGGGGACACTCCGGTGAGCACTGACATGCCCTCCTCCGCGTCGGGAGCGTCTGGTTCTGCAAAAGGCGCTGAGACGTGGCCGCGAACGTCCGCTAGATTTGAGATATCGAAACGGTGTGCCGGACGGTCTTCCTCCGGAGCTTGGCAATGCCCACTGAAAGTGAATCGGTACGAATCCGAGCTGCTCGCTTTGCACGGCGAACGCTCGAACTCGGAGTGTACGCGGTGGGCGCCGTGGTCGGGTCCCCCTACGCACGGCTGCTTGGCTTGCGTTCTGCTGCGGAACGGGCGCTGGCAAATGGTGACACGAAGGACGCGGAGTTCTTGGCGAAGGGACTACTCGAACTCGCAGGTAGGTATCGTGACGATTGGTACTACGGGAACGCGCTCCACAACGGCCACGAGATCCTCGGACTTGTTCACATGAAGCGAGGGGACCCTGTCGCGGCGGAACGCGAGCTGCTAAAGGCGGGTCAGACTCCGGGATCTCCGCAACTCAACTCCTTCGGCCCGAACCTGACCCTGGCTCACGATCTTCTGCTCGAAGGACGCCGAGAGGCGGTGCTTGAGTATCTAGAGCTGTGCCGTGGATTCTGGTGTCGCGAGACGAAGAACCGATCCTCAACGATGAGTGAGATTCGACTCGACAGCTGGATTGAGGAGATCCGCAGAGGTGCCGTGCCGGATTTCGGTCCTAACCTCGTCTATTGAGATCGGCGGCGGCACCTTCGCATGACGCCGCGCTCCCGCTCGGGCCCTCAGATACGCTTCGCGGGATGAGCGCGCAGGCACTATCGTGAGTACCCACAGCTACTAGTTCCCATCCGGGAATTCATGACTGCGGTAGGTGAGATCAAGTAACGGCGCATCCGTCGGTCGCCTTATCCATGCGAGCTAGATCGCGAAGTGTGCCGCGGTTCGAGGAGGAGAGGTGGAGGAACTTGAGAAGGTTCCAGGTGCCGACTTGGTGCCCTACGAGCCCGGATTGCCTCTGGAAACCACTATCAGGGCGAGTCTAGTTCGGTTCCTCCCTGGCAGCGTCATCAGCCTAGCGGCGGTGTTCGCGTTCCTTGGAATGGTTCCGGGCCCTGGGGAGTGGCTTGAGGCAATGGCAATGTTCGGAGCTGGTGTCGGGGCGCTCACTGGTGGCTTTGCCGTGGGGCTCGAAGCTCTCCGGCGTTGGCTCTACCCGGACGCCAAGGTCTGCGGCCGCCGCAGCTTCGTAGCCGGTCTCATGGCCCCTGCGGCCTTCTTCGCGGCTGGCGTCTTCGTCGGTCCGTTCACCAGCGGCCTTGGGTTGCTTGGGCTGATGTTCCTCGTAGCGCTCAGTACTGCGGTCCTTATGTTTTTCGCCTGGCTCACGCCGACCCCCGAAGAGATGCGAGACAGCGAGTATCAGTCGGACGGGGAACTGCTGGACGTCCTTGGTAGCTAGCGTGACCATGGTGGCGGGAGGCGCACGCCATGTAACGCCGCTCTCCCGCTCGTGGCGCGACAAACCTGCAGAGACAGACTGGAGGAGGAATTAGGAATGGACCTCATCGTGATCCCTCAGGCTCTACTGATCTTCTACGGCGCTCTCGTCTTGGGCTGCGGCTCGGTGCTCGGGGTCGTCCTCGGCCGGAACGTCCGGAAGCGGATGTCAGAACCTGAGCCGCCCGATCGTCTTGGGCGTCGCATTGACATCCTCGAAAGGGAGCTCGAAGACACGCGGTCCGACCTTAGGCGCCTGAGAGACGAGACGGCGTTTCTTCGGGAGCTGAGAGCCCCCCCACAACACCCCGAGGATTCGGGTACGGGCAGACGACGGATCGTCGCGTAACGCCGCTCTCCCCCACGGGCCCTCAGCTACGCTTCACTGAGAGAGCCCAGGCCTACCGCATGGGCGAGAAATCCGTCGCTTCGAGGAACACGCTTTCCAGGCCCACGATCAGGCGCCCGTCCCGTCGGGATTCCTCGGCCACGCTCTGCCATTCAGCGTCGCTTCCGAAGTTGCGCCAGGCCTCCTGGGCTGCTTCCCGCGAAGGATGTGCGAGCATGTAGATCAGCGTGTTCTGCGAGAGCGGCTCGTCCTGCGGAGTCCAGTACCCGACGTTCGTCATGCCGTGCTTCTCGAAGATCCTGAGCGTGTGGTTCCGGAAACGCGCCAGGAGGTCGTCGATCTTGCCGTCCGCAGCTGTATACGTCCTCAGTTCAAAAACCTGCGCTGTCTGGACAACCGGCGCGGCGCTCGCCTCGGCCTGAAGCACGAGATCTCCCTGGGTAGTCCCGAGCAGGTAGCCTGCGCCGAAGATGGTCGCCATTAGGGTGGGAATCAGAAGTCGCTTGGCAACCATTTCGTTCCTCCTCTGTGATCGCGGTGTGGGGCGCGCGGTGAGATGGCGCGATCCTCCGAAACATGTTGTAGCGGGGAAGCGGTCGGGGGCAAGCGAGATGATCACGCAACACCTTTCAACCGTGCCTCTTCGGTTGCCGGCCCGAGACGCCCGACGTACCGTCCTCGGGACTCTGGAACGCGGTCTCTCCACGCCTCCAGGGGCGCCTGGAACCCGTTCCGGCGGAAGGTGATGGCCTCGTTCCTCTCGAAGCTGAAGCGGCTGACTCAGATCGCTACCGAACGTGGTGTGGTGGACGTGGCGACCGCCAGCGCGCTTGTGACCCTGGCCGAGCAGCACGAGCGCGAGGGCGGAGTCCGAAGTCTGGCCTCTGTGCTCGGATCTCTCGGTGGTGGCATCGTAGCGCTCGGGGTGGTACTGCTCGTGGCGGCCAACTGGCAGGGGATCGGAGACGAAGCCAAGATCGCCGGATTCTTGCTGCTGCTCGGCGGGTCACACTCGGTGGGGTTCTGGATCACAGCGACGAACCGTCCGTACGTCCGTACCGCGGAGGGACTCCACTTCATCGGCGCCGGGCTGGTCATCGCTGGGGTAGGACTCATCTCTCAGATCTTCAATCTCGACGCGCGCCCTCCGAATGGCGTACTGATCTGGCTCGCAGCTATCGTCCCACTGGCGTACCTGCTTCGCTCTGCGCCTATCAGCGGGATGGCCGTCTTCGCGCTCGTCCTATGGGCACACATGGAGGGCAGCTTCGGCGGGTCCCCCATGGAAGTGCCGACGTTCGCAGGCCATCTGATGCTGGAGGTCGGTCTCGGGACTGCGCTGCTCGGGGCGTCGAGCGCCGTGCGGGACGCCGAGCCGGAGATCGCACACATCTTGCGCTCGCTCGGGGTGGCTCTGCTGGGCTACAGCATCTACGCCCTCGGCTTCTACCGCTATTTCTCCCGCTCGGTGACCGAGCCGGGCGGCGGGGCATGGGTCCTGCCGTCGGCCGCGCTGCTGCTAGGAGGCCTCGGGCTCTGGATTGCTCGTGAGAGCCTGGCGAAAGAGGCCCCGTGGCTCCGGGATCGCCTGAACTCGTTGCTCGTCATCCTGCTTTCGATTGCCGCGCTCGCGCTCGCGCTCGATCTCGGTGTCGTGCCATCCGGGCCCAATCTCTGGTTCTTCAGCTTCGGTGGCGGTGTGACGTTCTCGCTCGCGGAACTCCTGGTGACGTTTGCCGCATGGGCGATCTGGTTCCTGCTCGCCTTCTGGTGCGTCGCGTTTGGGACCCGCTCGGGCCGCAAGCGCTATCTCGACATCGGTGTTGCCGCAGTCGGCCTGGGCGTGGTGACGCGGTTCTTCGACCTCATCGGTGGGCAGACGGGCACTGGCCTGCTCTTCGTGGTCGGTGGCCTGGTCCTGATCTGCACGGCGTGGGCGACGGAGAAGTGGCGGCGCCAGGCGCTCGCACGGATGGGGGAGTCATGAGCCTCCGAGCCAAGGTCGCCGCCGCTTGGGTCGCAATCCAGCTCGGCTTTTTCGTCGGCTGGGCATCGCTGGAGGAGGCTCGCTTCGGACCGGACGTCGGAACCTCGATCCTGGTCAGGGTGAGACCCGTTGATCCACGCGACCTGTTGCGGGGTCAGTTCATGCAGCTGGGTTACGAGTTCAGTCGGATGGACTCGACGTTGGTAACCTCACCCCGCCCGGGCCCCGGCTCGAGCATCTGGGTGGTGTTGCGTCCCGACGGGGATTTTCATGTGCCCCAGAGAGCGCAGGCCGGACAGCCGGACCGGCTGCCACCGGGCCAGGTGGCCATCGCCGGAAGGGTCGAGCGAGGACTCTTCGCGTTCGGAATCGAGCGCTACTTCGTACCGGAGGGCACGGAGACCCCGAACTGGGCGGAGCTGACCGTGCGCCTTCGCGTGGGGCGCGACGGACGTCCCCGGATCGAGCAGGTCTACTTGAGAGGCGTGCCTTGGCCCTAGCTGGCCAGCTCCCGCAGAATCTCGTCGTGCAAGAGGCCGTTCGAGCTGACTCCCGATCCACCGTGCACAGTCGCGTCGCCCTCGAGTGTGGTGAAACGCCCCCCGGCCTCGGTCGCGATCGTGAGGAACGGGCCCGCATCCCACGGTGCCGTGACGGGATCGACCTGCGCCTCGATGCGCCCGGTCGCGACGAGCGCGTGTCCGTAGCAGTCTCCCCACGTGCGTGAGTACGAGCAGCGCTGCTGAAGGCGCCGCCATCCGTCTCCTTCGGGGCGAGACAGGATCCGCTCAACGTCCGTCGTGCAGATAACGGCGCTCTCGATCGCCTCGACGAGTGAGACGCTGCAAGGGTCTCCATTCCAGGTGCAACCGAGCCCCGCTCCAGCGGCGATGGTCTCTTGCAGGGGAGGAAAGTGCGCGACACCGACCACGCTCTCGGCCTCGATCTCGATGCCGATCAGCACGCCGTAGAGCGGGACACCACGCATGAAGGAACGCGTGGCGTCGATGGGATCGAGAATCCACCGAACGGGAGCACCCGCGTTGGATTCCCCGTACTCCTCGCCAAGGATCGAGTGCTCAGGAAACCGCTCCTCGACCCTCCGTCGAATCAGCTCTTCGGCTTCACGATCTGCGATGGTGACGGGCGAGCCGTCACCTTTCGCGTCGTGATCCACAATCCCTCCGAAGTACCGGAGTGTAAGTGCACCAGCCTCATGGGCGAGAACGGTAGCGAACTCCAACAGCTCGCGGACTTGGTCTGAAGATGGCACGGAGCTCTTCAGGGAGAAGCGGTTCGAGAGGCTCCGAGGCGGCGGCCTTTCTCCGAATACATGTCCATGTCGGCGGCCTGGATCACGTCCGCCGTCGACTTCATCGTCGCAGGGTCGAACTCTGCGAGGCCGATGCTCACTGAGAGGCCGTACTCGCCTATGATCGCATCGGTGTCGAGGCGCTCCTTGACACGGTGCACGTAGGAACGGGCCCCGTCCGCATGACTCTCCGAGAGCAGCGAAATGAACTCGTCGCCGCCGTACCGGCCGACCAGGTTCATCTCGCGGTTTTCGTCTTCGAGGATCTGTGCGAACGCGCACAGAATGTCGTCACCGACGAGGTGTCCGAGCGTGTCGTTGTAGTGTTTGAAGTTGTCCAGGTCGAAGAGGACGACGACCAGGCTACGACCCCGTCGCGCCGCGGCGACTTCCCTATCCAGATAAATCTGGAGCATGCGCCGGTTCGGAAGTCCGGTCAGCGGGTCGGTCAGAGAGAGCGCCTGCAGGTCGGCGTGCAGTCTCGCGTTTTCGAGCGCTACCGATGCCTGACTCGCCAGTCGCTGCAGAACGGCTGCGTCGTCATCCGTGAAGTGGCGCGGACGCCGGCTACCCGCGGCGAGTATGCCCGCGACCCGCCCGGCGATCATCAGCGGGGCACCTACGGCGGAGCCGGACTCCAGATGCTTGCGGAGGGCGTCGGGCACGAGCGGACTCGAGGCGAGGTCGTCGATGATGACCGGCTTGCTCATCTCCAGCAGTTTCTCGCCGAGTTCGTCGTCCAGGTCCCAGGTGAGGCCGACCGGCAGGGTGATCTCGCCTCCGGCCTCCGCGATACGCCCCACCCTACCGTCTGGTCCCTCACAGAGCCACACCGAGGCCCCATCGACGTCTAGCACGTCGAGTACCGCGGCGATGACCTTACCCAGCACCTCCGTCGCATCGAGCTCGCTCGTCAGCGCCCGTCCGATTTTTTCGATCTGTTCGGCCTCACGCCGGCGCTGCTCGAGCTCGGCGAACCGCTGAGCGTTGTCGATCGCGACGGCGGAAAGGTCCGCGATGCTCTGCAGCATCGTGAGATCGTCCTCCGAGTAGGCCTCGGTGTCGTAGCTCTGAGCGCTGATCGCACCGATCACGCGGCCCTTGTGAATCATCGGAGCCGAGATGGCCGAGCTGGTTATGTCTGTGCTGTCCTCTCCGAGCACGAGTAGCGACCTGTCGTCCAGGTGCTCGTTGACCATGGAGGCTCGCTGTGTGCGAATGACCTCAGAATCAGAGCCCCGGTACGACACGCCGACTCTACTGACTTCGCCCCTGTCCGCGAAGTAGACGATGGTCGCCAGGTCTCGCCCCTGATCGTAGAGGGAGATATAGAACCCGGAGGCTTCCAGGACCTCCTCGGTCTCCCGGTGGATTGCCGCGAACAGTTCATCCGAACTGAGCGTGCCCGTTAGGGCCCGAGTCGTATCGAGAAGAACTCGATAGCGCTCAGAGATACTCGCTGGATCGGTGCGAGCGTCCGGTTTGGGCATGGACAATGGATGATTCTGCGGCCGAGCTTCCATGGTCGCGGAGTAAACATTCCTGTTCGAACCATAATACGTCGGCGGCGGTAGGCCTCACAACAATGACCGCGTGCACGACACGGCGATTTTCCGGCCGAGCGGGAGGATCAGCGGTCCTGCAAGCGATCAAGGTAGTGCCCGATCTCGTAGCCGATGGCACCGAGTAGGCGGGCTTCCCGCAGGTCGGGTTCTGACCGGGAGATGATGGTGCGCAGTGTGCGCATCACCGCCGCTGGCTCCCTGGCTTTGTAGAAATCGATGCGGCCCAACCCGCGCTCGATCGCCGCGAAGGTCTCCTCGAGCTCCGCTTGGGTCGGTGGCCGCGTCGCCCTGCGGCCCTGCGGAAGGTCCGGGTCCGATGCGTCGAGGGCCAGGAAGACCTCGTACGCAAGCACGAGGCACGCCTGAGCCAGGTTTAGGCTCGAGTACTCGGAATCCGTGGGGATGATCGACACTGCGTGGCAGAGGTCCAGTCCCTCGTTCGTGAGGCCGCGATCCTCGCGGCCCAGCAAGATCGCGACCGTCCCGTCCTGAGCCCGTTCCGCTATTCTGGCTGCGGCTTCTCTAGGCCAGAGATAGCTACGACCGGCGGTGCGCGGGCGGGCGGTCGTTCCCAGGACGAACGATACGTCTGCGACCGCATCTTCGAGGGAATCGTGCCGCGTGGTCGCTTCGATGAGCTCGCCGCTCCGGTGCGCGATTCCCTCGATGCGGTATGCGTTGAATTCGTCGGGGTTCACGAGACGGAGTGTGCTGAGCCCGAAATTGTTCATGACTCGGATCACGCCGGCGATGTTCACTACGTCCTTGGGGTGATCGAGCACGATCACGACGTTGGAGAGACCGGTTCTTGGCATGGGCGGGAGAATGGCGCGGCTGGACCGGAGATGCGTAGGGGCGCCCAGGTGGCGAGAGCGCGGGGGAGACTACTGCCCTTCGTCTTCCGGATCTTCCGGGCTTTGCAGCTCGCCCTTGAAGTTACGGATGCCCGAACCGAGCCCACGGGCGAGCTGCGGGAGTTTCTTCGCGCCGAACAGCAGCATGATCACCATGAAGACCAGGAAGATCTCCCAGAAGCCGAACACGAAGAGCCCCAGGGATGGAGTGAGATAGCTCATCGCATGAGCGCCTTGGCAATCGTCTGCCTTTGCATGTTCGACGTACCCTCGTAGATCGTACCGATCTTAGCGTCCCGATAGAGCTTCTCTACCGGGTACTCCTTCGTGAATCCATACCCACCATGCAGGTCGATGCACAATGACGCCACCCGCTGGGCCATTTCGGACGCGAAGAGCTTCGCCATCGCCGCCTGGGTGAGGAACGGCTGACCCGCATCTTTCAGGCGTGCGGCGTTGTATACCAAGAGCCGCCCGGCCTCGACTTCCGTGGCCATTTCGGCCAGTTGGAACTGAACGCCTTGGAACGACCCGATCGCTCGCCCGAACTGCTCTCTCTCCTTCACGTAGCGCACGGTGTGGTCGAGCGCCCCCTGCGCGAGCCCGACCATTTGGGCGCCGATGCCGATGCGTCCTTCGTTGAGCGTCTCGATCGCGACCTTATACCCTGAGCCGACCTCGCCGAGCACGTTGTCGGCAGCGACTCGCACGTCTTCGAGGATCAACTCCGTGGTCGAGGACGCGCGAATGCCGAGTTTGTCCTCCTTCTTGCCGACCGTGAATCCGTCGGAGTCTCGCTCGACCAAGAACGCAGTGATTCCCTTGTAGCCGGCATCAGGGTCTACGGTCGCGAAGACGATGAACAGACCGGCCTCGGCTCCGTTCGTGATCCACATCTTCTGGCCGTTGAGGATCCAGCCGTCGTTGTCCTGGGTTGCCCGACACGCCAGCGCGAATGCGTCCGAGCCGCTACCGGCCTCGGAGAGCGCGTACGCACCCACGGTGTCCGAAGCGAGCTGGGGATAGTAGCGAGCCTTCTGATCGTCTGATGCCCAACGTCGGAGGGCATTGGTGACCAAGGTGTTCTGCACGTCGACCAAGACCCCGATCGCGGGGTCGGCCTTCGACAGCTCCTCCACGACCAGCACCGACGTGAAGAAGTCCGCTCCGGTTCCCCCGTACATCTCGGGGATCTCGACACCCATCAGGCCGAGCTCGAAGAGCTGATCGATCAGCCCCTGGTCCATCTGTTGGGCCTGATCCATAGCCATCGCTCTGGGGGCTACCTCAGAGACGGCGAAGTTGCGCACGGCCTCCTGGAACATCCTTTCTTGTGCACTGAGGCTCGTGAGCGCACGCTGGGCATCGTGGATCAGCGTTTGCATCGTGTGGTCGTTTTTCCCGTTCGGCGAAAAGAGGGTAGAGCGGAACCCCCTAAAATATAGCCATGGTGTGCGACGCACCCATGGCGTGCACTCGCGCGCCGGCGTCGGCCCCGGTTGACCTTCGGTCAAAAGCCCGTCATCCTCAGGGCTCCTGAGCCCCGAGAAAACGTTGGAGAAGGCGCATGTCCGACATTCCGAGCGACCTTCGGTATACCGAAGAGCACGAGTACCTGAAGGCGGCAGGTGACGATGGAGTCTACGTCGTGGGCATCACGGAATACGCCCAAGGGGAGCTCGGGGACGTTGTCTTCGTGGAGCTGCCGGAAGCGGGATCTTCATTCAACCGGATGGAGGTCTTCGGCACGATCGAAGCCGTAAAGGCGGTGAGCGACCTATACTGCCCGGTGGACGGTACGGTCGTGGAAGTGAACGCCGCCCTCGATGACGACCCGTCGTTGGTCAATTCCGACCCCTACGGCGCGGGGTGGATGATCAAGCTGAGGGTCGATGATGACGAGGAAGTGCGCGGGCTGCTGACTTCGGACGGCTACGCGGACCACGTCAGCTGACGGCCCGCTCCCCTTTCCCGCTGCCCTTCTCGGCCGCTCGATGACGCGGATCGATGCCCCCGCAGACTTCGAGGCACGCCATCTAGGGCCCGACGTCGCCGACGTGGCCGCGATGCTCGAGGCGCTTGGATACGACTCGCTCGCCAGCCTTGTGGACGACACGGTCCCGACCTCCATCCGTATGGAGGGTGAGCTCCGGTTGCCCCCGGCTCTGACCGAGGCGCAGCTGCTGGCCAGGCTGCGCGAGATCGCTTCGACGAACCGCGTCTTCCGGTCCTATCTCGGCATGGGGTACAGCGACACGTTCGTGCCAGGGGTGATCCTGCGGAACATCATGGAGAATCCTGGCTGGTATACGCAGTATACGCCCTACCAAGCCGAAATCGCCCAGGGCCGTCTGGAAGCGCTGCTCAACTTCCAGACGATGGTGATCGATCTCACAGGCCTCGACATCGCGAACGCGTCGTTGCTCGATGAGGCGACCGCCGCGGCGGAGGCGATGCACCTCGCGCACGCCGAAGCCAAGGGGGACGCAAACACCTTCTTTGTCTCCGAATCGTGCCACCCACAGACGATCGAGGTCGTGAAGACACGCGCCTGGCCGCTCGGGATCGAGGTGGTCGTGGGGGATCACGACGTCTTCGGGCTGCACGACGGCGTCTTCGGTGTGTTGCTCCAGTATCCGTGTACGGACGGCAGCGTGATCGACTACCGCCCGTTCGTGGCTCGGGCCAAGGCCCTCGGTGCGGTCATCGTGGCAGCGAGCGATCTCATGGCGCTCGCGTTGCTCACTCCACCTGGGGAGTGGGGCGCCGACGTCGTCGTTGGCAACTCGCAGCGCTTCGGCGTGCCGATGGGCTTCGGGGGGCCGCACGCCGCGTTCATGTCCGCCACGGAGTCCTTCAAGCGGAAGATGCCCGGCCGCATCATCGGGGTCTCCGTGGACGCCGACGGCAACCGGGCGCTGCGCATGGCGCTGCAGACCCGTGAGCAGCACATCCGTCGGGAGAAGGCCACGTCGAACATCTGCACCGCGCAGGTGCTGCTTGCCATCATGGCTGGTGCGTACGCGGTGTACCACGGTCCGGACGGTATCAAGACGATCGCTGAACGGATCCGCGACCTGGCAGGAGTTCTTTCGGCCGGACTCGGCTTGCTCGGACACGAACTGCTTACGGAGACGTTCTTCGACACCGTTCGCGTGCGTCCGAAGTTGGATGCTGGCGACGTACTCGCGCGTGCGGTCGAGGCCGGCATCAACCTGCGGGACTTCGGTGACGGGTCGCTGGGTATCGCCCTCGACGAAGTCACGACCGCCGACGACGTGGACGACCTCTTCACGATCTTCAACCGTGGCTCGCAAGCGGAGTTTTTCGCCCGAGACCTTGCGCAGCGCGGAGGGGCCCCCGAGTTGCCTGTTTGGGCTCGTCGAACCACGCCGTATCTCGAGCACGAGGTCTTCAACCGGTACCATTCCGAGACCGAGATGCTGCGGTACCTGCACAGGCTGGAGTCGCGCGACCTCTCGTTGAATACGAGCATGATTCCCCTCGGTTCGTGCACGATGAAGCTGAACGCGACCAGCCAGATGGCCGGCGTGACGTGGCCTGAGATCGGCCGCCTCCATCCCTTCGCGCCGGTGGACCAGGCTCGAGGCTACGCCACGCTCTTCGCCGAACTCGAACAGTGGCTCGCGGAGATCAGTGGTTTCGTCGCCACGTCACTGCAGCCCAACTCGGGCGCACAGGGCGAGTACACAGGCCTGCTGACGATCAGGGCGTACCACGAGGACCGGGGTGAGCATCACAGGAATGTTTGTCTCATCCCGGCGTCGGCCCACGGAACGAACCCCGCGAGCGCGGTCATGGCCGGGATGAAGGTCGTCGTCGTGAAGAGCACGGACGAAGGCACGATCGACGTCGCGGACCTGGAGGCCAAGGCGAGCGAGCACGCCCACGACCTCGCGGCGATCATGGTCACCTACCCCTCCACGCACGGTGTCTTCGAGGAAGAGATCCGTGACGTTTGCCGCATCGTCCACGAGCACGGAGGACTCGTCTACCTGGACGGAGCCAACCTGAACGCACAGGTGGGCCTCGCGCGTCCCGGCGACTACGGTGCGGACGTGTGTCACATCAACCTGCACAAGACGTTCGCGATCCCTCACGGCGGGGGCGGCCCGGGCATGGGTCCGATTTGCGTGAACGAGAAGCTCGCGCCGTACTTGCCGCGCCACCCGATGCACAAAGTAGGCGGGGAGAAAGCGATCGGCGCGGTGTCGGCGGCTCCGTGGGGAAGCGCGAGTATCCTCGTGATCTCCTGGGCCTACATCGCCATGTTGGGCCCGAACGGTGTACGCCGCGCCTCCGAGCTCGCGATTCTCAGTGCCAACTACATGGCGAAGCGCCTCGAGGACCACTTCGACATCCTGTACCGGAGTGAGAACGGGCTCGTCGCCCACGAGTTCATCGTTGACCTGCGCCCGCTCAAGCGCGCCACGGGCATCACAGAAGAAGACGTCGCGAAGAGGCTCATCGACTACGGCTTTCACGCGCCGACGGTATCGTTTCCGGTGATCGGCACGCTAATGATCGAGCCGACCGAGAGCGAGCCGAAGGAGGAGTTGGATCGCTTCGTCGACGCACTCATTTCGATTCACGCGGAGATCCAGCAGGTCGAGATGGGCATCGCAGACGCCAAGGACAACCCGCTCAAGAATGCGCCGCACACCGCCGCGATGTGTACGGCGGACGAGTGGGTCCACGCGTACTCGAGGTCCCAGGCGGCCTACCCGGCTCCGTGGACGCGCGAGTTCAAGTTCTGGCCGCCGGTACGACGCGTGGACAACGCGTACGGAGACCGGAACCTCGTCTGCTCGTGCCCACCGGTCGAGGTGTACGCGGAGACCGAGGGCGTGTAGGAGCCGACGACGTGCGCGGCCGGCGGCGTGCGACCGTAATGCCTTCCGCCCAAAACAGCTTGTCGAGGGGGTCGCCTTCCTCATCGACGGATTCCAGCGCGACCAGTTGGTGAAGTCGGCGCGACGTCAATGGCCGGTTCATTACCAGCGTTGCCGCCGACTCGCGCGAACTCCATCTTCCCATCAAGGCTCACCCCCAAGCCACGTTCGGAACTGCTGCTCAATGGCCAAGCTTACCTTCTACGGTCACGCCACCTTCGGGCTCGAGACGGACGACGGCACGAGGCTCGTGATCGACCCCTTCTTCGGGGACAATCCCGCGTGCGACGTATCGCTGGACGACGTGGGAGCCGACTTCATCTTGCTGACCCACGGCCACTATGACCACGTGGCGGACGCGATTCCCCTCTCCGAGAAGACCGGCGCGACGATCATCGCATCGTTCGAGATCGCGACCTACATGGAGGAGAAGGGACGGTCCGTGAGTCCTCAACATATCGGAGGAGGCGTCGAGTACCCGTTCGGCTACGTGAAGATGACGCCCGCGCTGCACGGTGGTAAGCTCGATCTCCCTGGCGGCGAAGCGTTCACCACAATGCCCGGAGGCTTCCTCATCAACCTCGCGAGCGGACAGCGCTTCTACCACGCTGGGGACACGAGCCTGCTCACGGATATGCAGCTGCTCAAGGGCCTGGTCGACGTGGCTGTTCTGCCCATCGGCGACCGCTTTACGATGGGTCCGGCCGACGCGGTCCGAGCCGTCGACTTCATCGAGCCGGACGTGGTGATCCCGTGCCACTACAACACGTGGCCACCGATCGAACAGGACGCCGAGGCGTTCGTGGATGCCGTCGGTGACCGCGCGCGCGTTGAAGTGATGACGCCCACGGGTCTCTTCGAGTTCTGATGGCGAGTCCGGATGGGAGCGGCCTCACCTGGCGCGTGATCTTCGACGAGCCGGGGTCCGGCGCGCACAACATGGCGCTGGACCACGCACTGGCCATGTCGGCGCGACGCGGAGACGGCGTGCTGCGACTGTACTCGTGGTCGTCCAAGACCGTGTCGTTCGGCAGACACGAGCCGGCGAACGAAGTCTACGACAGGAGTGCCGCAGATGCGGCCGGGATCGAGTTCGTGCGGCGGCCGACCGGCGGGCGGGCCGTTCTTCACCACGCCGAGCTGACCTACGGGTTGGTGCTTCCCGACCGGACCTATGGTGGGCCGAAGGGCGTGTATGCGAAGATCCACGAGGGCCTGGCGCACGGCCTGAAACTGTTGGGGGTCGATGCTGAGGTCGCGGCAGGCGGCGTCGTGCTCACGCCGGACGCGGGCCCGTGCTTCAAGGTCCCGGCGCCGGGGGAGGTCGTGGCCGGTGGACAGAAACTCGTGGGCAGCGCTCAGGTCAGGATCGGGAACGCCCTACTCCAGCACGGTTCGATCATCTTGGACGGGGACCAGAGCGAATTGAATCGGCTCAATTCGGCTGCTGGTCCGATCCCGACTCCCGCGACGCTTCGAGCGTTGGTCGGGAAGGTGAGCACCTGGGACCTTGCCGAAGCGATCACAAACGGACTTCAAGTTACGTTGGGCGGCGAGTGGAACGAGGGTGAGTATCGCTCGGGCGAGCTCGAAGAGGCTGAATGGCTGGAGAAGGAGCGTTACGGAAAAGACGAGTGGACCTGGCGACAGTGACACCTTGTGAGGACGGGATGAGAAAGCCCATTACGCTCGGGGCCGCGATCTTGTTCGCTGCCTGCGGTGGTGACGGAGGCATCGATCTCGCTTCGGCCAGCCCGTTTTGCCAGCAGGTCATTCCGGCGGTCGAGGCGTTCATGTCTGAGACAGAGGCCGCCCGTCCGACACCGTCGGATGACCGCTACGGCGGGACGGTCGTCGTTGGCGGACGAGCCGAACTGGTGGGCGGGATGAACGCGGCGGGGAGTATGGACTACCACGCGCTCCAGCATCAGCAGTTCGTGAACCTGATGACGTTGCTCGACTACGATCGCGACGCGACCCCCCGCCCATACCTCGCGGAGTCGTGGGAAATCTCCGACGACGAAAGCGAGATCACCTTCCACATCCGGCGTGACGTTTTCTGGCACGATGGCGAGCAGACGGATGCGCACGATGTGGCGTTTTCGTACCGGTTGTTCACGAATCCCGTGGTCGGGTTTGGCAACGCGGGTTTTTGGGATTACTACGAGCAAGGTGAGGAGGGCGTCGAGGTCGTCGACGACTTCACCGTCAAGATCCGCATGCGGCCTCACGCGGACTTCCTCGACCCGTGGCGTGTAGTGGGCATGCTGCCCGAGCACCTGCTGGGCGACGTGCCGCCGCAGACGCTGGCTGAGCACCCGTACGCTACGGAGTGTCCCGTCGGGAACGGGCCCTTCGTCTTCGCGTCGCACGCGCCGCAAGACCGCTGGGTCTTCACGGCGAACCCCGCGTTTCCGGAGGGCCTGGGCGGCCGCCCGTTCATCGATCGATACGTCTACCGGATCATCCCTGATCAGACGACGTTGTTGACCGAGCTGCTCATCCAGAACCTCGACGTGTACATCTCGGTACCGCCAGGTCAGGCCCAGCGGATCGTCGACGATCTCGGCGTGGATATCGTCAGCTTCCAGCCGCGACACTATGACTTCGTGGCTTGGAACTCACGCAGGTCCCAGCTCGCCGACGCTCGTGTACGCCGGGCGCTGACGTTGGGTATCAATCGCCGCGAGATCGTTCGAGAGATCCTGCTGGGCTATGGCACCGTCGCGTACTCGGGGGTACCGCCGTCGCACTGGGCGTTCGATCAAGACGCGGCCGCGTCGGTCGGCTACGATCCACAAGCTGCTGCTGCTCTCCTGGACGAAGCGGGTTGGCGTGACCGGGATGGAGACGGGGTCCGGGAGAGCGATCAGGGCGCACGACTCTCAATCTCGATCAAGTTCAGATCGGGAAGCCAGTATCAACGATCGCTCGTAGAAATCATGCAGTCGCAACTCGCCCGGATCGGCGTCGAAGTGCGAGCCGAAAATGTCGAATGGGGGACGTTGCTCGACCAGATCAGTGTTACGGCGGAGCGTGACTTCGACGGCGTGTTATTCCGCTGGGTCCCGGACTACCGCCTAGACGAGACCGATCTCTTCCATTCGAGCCGCAGCGACTACCCTTGGGCGCTGTCCGGCATCAGCGACCCCGAGGTCGACCGTCTGCTCGGGGAGCTCAGTGCCACCGTGGATCGTGACGCCGCGCGGCCGCTCTGGGCTGAGTACTACCAAGTCATGAACGAGGTGCACCCCTACACATATCTCTTCTTTCCGACACTCATTCACGGAGTCACCAAGCGGCTGCGTGGAGTGGAGATGGATGCGCGTGGGGATTTGCTGAACATCAAAGACTGGTACCTGGATCCCGCGAGCCGGTGAGACGGACGCGACCGCGTCCGCGTCCGCGAGACGGGTGGCATAGCGACAGTGAGTAGCGCGTGACGAGGTACGTCGTTCGCCGCGTCGTAGGGTCCGTGCCTCTGGTGCTCGGCATCGCCACGATCATTTTTTTCGTGGTGCATGCCGCTCCAGGTGACCCCGCGACTACCTTGGTAAGGCCGGGCCTCACCCCGGCGGCGGCGGCCCAGTTGAGGGCGAACTACGGGCTCGATGACCCGATCCCGATCCGCTACGTGAAGTGGCTCGGCTCGATGCTCACGGGGGACTTCGGGCACAGCATCACCTATGGCCAACCGACGCTCGACGTCGTGATGGACGTCTTGCCCAACACGCTACTGCTCTCCGCGTGCGCCCTCTTCGTCGCGTTCCTCTTCGGGATCGTACTCGGGGCGATCCAGGCCGTACGCCAGTATTCAGCGTTGGATTCGACCCTGAGCGTCGTGCTGCTCTTCTTCTACTCGATGCCGTCGTTCTGGCTCGCGCTGATGCTCGTGCTCTCGCTCAGCCTGTTCGCGCGCAACGTCTGGGAGTGGCCGCTGTGGTTCCCGGCGTCGGGGATGTACTCGACCGACTACGACCTGTTGTCCTTCGGTGCGCAAGTGAAGGACCGGCTCTGGCACCTCGTGCTTCCCACGATTTCGCTCGCGCTCGCGCTCAGCGCCGGCATTGCCCGGTACATGCGGGGCAGCATGCTCGACGTGATCCGGCAGGACTACGTGCGTACTGCCCGCGCCAAGGGCCTGCCCGAGAGCAGCGTGATCTTCAAGCACGCCCTCAGGAATGCGCTGATTCCGATCGTGACGTTGCTCGGGCTGTACATCCCTGTGCTCTTTAGCGGGGCCGTCCTGATCGAGCACGTGTTCGCCTGGCCCGGGATGGGGCGCCTCATGGTGGACGCGATCGCATCGCGCGACTACCCGCTCGTCATGGCGTGCAGCTTCATCTTCGCGATCTTGGTAGTGCTCGGGAACCTGCTCGCGGACGTACTCTACGCGGTCGTCGACCCCCGCATCCGGCATGAGTGAGTCAGTGGCGGCGCGAGCCCGCGTCAGAGGTGGACCCGGCCTCTCTGCCGTCCTGCCTGGACTTGGGCAACTGCTCGCCGGCCGCTGGGGCGTCGGAACCATGGCGTTGGCGATATGGCTCGGTCTGGTTGGAGTGCTCGTTTCTCACTGGCGCCTCGTCTTGCAGGCGATCTCGGGTGGCTGGGACGAGCGTGTCGCGGTTGTTTCCCTTGCAGCAGGCCTGGTCGCAGTGTGGTCCTGGTCGTGGCGGGATGTGGGACTAGTCGGCAGAAGGGCGCAGGTAGGGGTGGGGCAGTGGCACCTCACCGTCCGGGCGTTTTCCAAGGACAGAACCGCTGTCGTGGGCCTGATGGTGGTGGTCGCGATCTATCTGATCGCGCTCATCACTCCGCTGATCACGCCGGCTGAAGCGCTCGAGCAGGGTCCCCTTCAGTTTCGCCTCCAGGGTATGTCCGGAGCGCACCCACTCGGGACCGATCACCTTTCGCGGGATGTGCTCGCCCGCGTGCTCTACGGCGCTCGTATCTCGCTCACGATCGGCTTCGTGGCTGTGGGGATCAGCGTGACGCTGGGCACGCTCTTGGGCGCGGTGGCCGGGTACGTGGGCGGCATCGTCGACGGCCTGATCATGAGCTTCGTCGATATGGTCATCTCGTTCCCCCGCCTGATTCTGCTCATCATCATCGTAGCGGCATTCGAGCCCTCGATCTTCCTCATCATCGCCGTGCTCGGTCTCACGCTGTGGCCCGGCACGGCGAGAATCGTGCGGGGGGAGGTGCTCAGCCTCAAAGAGCGGGAGTTCGTGCAAGCCGCGGAAGCTCTGGGCTACTCTCGGCGGCGGATCATTTTCCGCCACCTCATCCCCAACGCGCTAGGTCCGGTGATCGTGGCGGCCACACTCGGCATCGGGAATACGATCGTACTCGAAGCGGGGCTCTCGTTTCTCGGCCTGGGGGTGCAAGCGCCCACTCCCTCGTGGGGGTCAATGCTCGCCGACGGGAGAAATTTTCTGTTGGACGCGTGGTGGCTCTCTACGTTCCCGGGGCTCGCGATCGTGCTCACCGTCCTGTCGTTCAACCTGGTCGGCGACGGTCTTCGGGACGCGCTCGATCCGAGGCTACGCTCGTGAGCGAAGCGTTGCTCTCGGTCACCGACCTCCGCAGCTGGTTCTTCACGGACCAAGGTGTCGCCAAAGCGGTGGATGGCGTCTCGTTCGATGTGCGCGCGGGGGAGACGCTGGGCATCGTTGGGGAGTCGGCGTGTGGCAAGACCGTGACCGCCCTATCGGTGCTCGGGCTACTACCTCAACCCCCTGCCCGCATCATGGAGGGAAGCTCGATCCGCTTCCTTGGCGAGGAGCTGGTCGACGCGGGCGAGGCGAGGCTGCGTGCGCTCCGGGGCAACGAGATCGCCATGGTCTTTCAGGAGCCGATGAGTTCGTTGAATCCAGTGTACTCCATCGGAAATCAAATCAGCGAGGTCCTCCGGCTCCACCGTGGCCTCAGCCGGAAGGCGGCGCGTGCGGAGTCGGCTCGCCTCCTTCAGGAGGTCGGGATCCCCGAGGCGGCAGCGCGGCTCGACGAATACCCGCACCAGCTGTCCGGTGGCATGCGCCAACGCGTGATGATCGCGATGGCGCTCTCGTGTGAGCCCAACCTGTTGATCGCCGATGAGCCAACGACGGCGCTCGATGTCACGATCCAGGCACAGATCCTCGAGTTGCTCGCCGAGGTGAGGGAACGACGAGGCATGGCGGTACTGCTGATCACGCACGATCTGGGCGTCGTCGCGGAGGTATGCGACCGGGTCGTCGTGATGTACGCCGGGCAAGTCGTGGAGACCGGCTCGGTTCGCCAGGTGCTCAACGATCCACAGCACCCGTATACGAGAGGGCTGCTCGAGTCCGTCCCTTCGCTCGAGAGGAGGGGTCGTCGCCTGATCCCTATCCCCGGCACGGTGCCGAGCTCGACGGCGTGGCCGGACGGCTGCCGCTTCGCGGAGCGCTGTCCGTTGAACGGGCCGGGATGTGAAGAAGCCCAGTCACTCGTAGAAGAGGGTGGGACCGGGCGCACCGTCCGGTGCTGGAGGTCTGAAGCAATGCACGAACACGATGAGGAGGGGCCGTGACCTCTGACACCCTGAACACGCGTGAGTCAGCTTCCGGCTTGCTCGCTCGAAGCGAGATCGACCGGAGCATCGAGCCACTACTCTCGGTGCGTGGACTGAAGAAGCACTTCCCGGTCCGGAGGGGCACATTTGCGCGCGCGCATTCCGTCCTGAAAGCCGTGGACGGGGTGAGCTTCGATCTCTGGCGCGGAGAGACACTCGGGCTCGTCGGAGAGTCGGGTTGCGGGAAGACGACGACCGGGCGTGCGGTGGCCCGGCTGATCGAACCCACGGAAGGCGAAGTACGATTCGACGGGATCGACGTAGGTTCTCTGGATCGGAACGGCCTACGAGCGCTGCGCAGACGCATGCAGTTCGTGTTTCAGGATCCGTTCGGATCGCTAAATCCACGCATGTCCGTCGGTGCCATGCTCGTGGAGGCGCTCACCGTGCATGGGCTCGGACAGCCCGACCCGCGCGCGCGGGCGATCGACTTGCTCGAGAAAGTCGGCCTGAGCGCGGACCACATCGACCGGTACCCACATGAATTCAGCGGCGGTCAGCGGCAGCGGCTCGGCATCGCTAGGGCGCTCTCGGTCGAGCCTGAGTTCCTGATCCTCGACGAGCCGGTCAGCGCGCTCGACGTATCCGTCCGGGCTCAGGTGGTCAACCTGCTCGAAGAGCTGCAGCGTGACCTGGGGCTGACGTACTTGTTCATCGCACACGACCTCGCGCTGGTCGAGCACGTGAGCGATCGCATAGCGGTGATGTATCTAGGGCGCATTGTGGAGGTCGCGGACGCAGCCGATCTGTACCGGAATCCGAAACATCCCTACACGCGGGCGTTGCTGTCCGCTGTACCGCGGGTGGATCCGGATCGACGGGACGATCGGGAACGGATCGTCTTGCCGGGAGATGTCCCCAGCCCGGTGCACCCGCCGGCCGGATGCGCCTTTCACACCCGGTGCCCGCACCCCGCGAAGGACGGGTCTTGCATGCGGTCGGTACCTTCCTTGGAGACCAAGGGCACAAGGCACTTCGTGGCGTGTCCCAAGGTCTCATAGGCGGTCGAAACAGGCTTGACACCCCTCTGGACGCAGACCATAATCCGGACCTCTAGAAAATCTCGCCCTTCCATCGCTCTGCGCGGCGGAGGGGCGAAATAACGCGAAGCTGGAAAGAACTCTTGGCTGGAGGTCGGTTTGGCGATTCAACTCTACGGTGCGCTTCTTCAGATCCCGGGCGTGGAGGTCGAGCCTTCCATGACGGAATATTTGCTCGAGCTCTGGGAATCCACGGGGTGGATGATCTGGCCTCTCGCCTTCTGCCTGGTCGTGGGCATCGTCGTCATTATCATCAAATTCATCAGCCTTACGAGTAAGGCTGTGAAGACGACGAAGATTCTCAAGGACGTGGATGAGCTGCTCACGCAACAGCGCATTCGTGAGGCTCTCGAGTTGACGCGTGACACCGACACGCCGGCCGCCAACATCCTCTACGCTGGCCTTGAGCGGCACGAGGAGGGCACCGAACGCGTGATGAAGGCCATCGAGAACCAAGGCCTTCTCGAGATGAGCAAGCTCGAGTCGGGACTGACGATCCTCGCGACGCTGACCAACATCGCGCCGCTGCTCGGCTTCCTCGGCACCGTGATCGGGATGATCGTCGCTTTCCAGTCGATCGAGGCCGCCGGCGAGGTCGAGGCGACGCTGGTGGCGGGTGGTATCAGGGTCGCGCTGCAGACGACGGCCGCGGGCCTGATGATCGCCATTCCCGTTTCGATCGGGCACAACTACTTCGTCGCCAAGATCGACGGTCTGGTCGTCGATATGGAGGAGTCGGCCCAGAAGATGGTCGATACGCTGCATGCCATCGAGCACGGCCGGAAGAGCTGACGGCAGGCGCCGCAAGGCTACAAGAGGCCGCCCCAGACGGGGCGGCCTCTTTTTTAGCACTATCCCAAAGGGCTGTGTCTTAGCTTTGAACTCATGACGATCCGATTCTCACTTTGCGTCCTGGCCGTCGCCGCGGTTTCCGCTGCCTCGAGCCCTACCCGCGTCGTTCGGGGGGTGCCGATGCCGACCGCGTCCGATTCGGCGATCGCCGAGTTCGAGGCAGGGCGATTCTGGCACTCGGCTCGCATGCTGCGGGCCGAGGGATCCGCGAACGGCGAGCCCGCCGACGTCTTGTTGCTGGCTCGGGCGGAAGCGGGCTGGAACAACTGGCCGGCGGTCGAGAGTCTGCTAGGCGGCGCCGGCTGGCTCGATGATGTGTGGGGGGGTGGCGGACTGTACCTGCTGGGGCGGGCCCAGGAAGACGCGGGAAGGTGGCAGGCGGCCGCCGACTCCTACGAGTCGTACAGGCTGATCACGCCCGCCGCCGCGAGACGGCACCAGGCTGCGTCGGTCCGGAGAATCCGCGCGCTGTGGAAGGTCGACCAGCGGTCGCAGGCCCAGGCCCTCACGGGGCTCACCAGTCTGGCCTACGCGCCCGAAGCGGCCAGTTGGATCGCGCTCGAGCTGGCTCAGCAGATGGCCGAGGTGGGTGACCTCGACGCGTTGGAGTCCTTGCTCGAGCATGTGAGCGATCCGCTGCCGCTCGACGAAGCGTGGCGCATGCGCGCCGATGCCCTGCTCGCGGCCGGCGACTCACTTTCAGCGGCGGCGACCTTCGAGTCCATTCGCGCCGGAACCAGCGGGAGTCGTCGTGCCGTCGTGACGGTCGAATTGGGCCGCCTCAGGCTGGCGGCCGGTGACACGATGGAGGCGCGACGGTGGCTGTTGGAGGGCCTCGAAAACACGCCCCGAGCGTCCCAAGCCCGCGCGGCGGCCTCGCTTTCGGACATGGGTACCTCGGACCGAGAACTGACGCTGCGTATCGCGCGGCTTTTGGATCGAGCCGGAGATGGCAGGCGGGCTCTGCGCGGCTACGACCGTGTGATGGCGATGTCCCGAGAGGAGGGCGGGGAGCCTCCGCTCGCGATGCGCGTCGAACGGGCGCGGCTCATGGGTACGGTGCGGGTTCGCCAGCAAGCCGCGATCGAAGAGTTCCGCGCGATCCGGGAGGCGGCGGATGACGTGTCCATCGGTGCACGTAACCTGGAGTTGTGGGCACAACTGAGGCGTCGCCAGGGCCTGAGCAACCAGGTGAGCACGCTGCGACGGTGGCTGATCGAGGAATATCCGAGCAGCGGACAGGCGGCCGAGGTCGTGTGGTCTCGCGCCAGCTCCGCGGACATGAGAGGCAGCGTCGACTCCGCGCTCGCCCAGTACGCCTTCCTCGCCGAGAACGCCCGCACGCACGCGCGGGCTGGCCAAGCGCGAATGCGCTCCGGGCAGATCCATCTGGGACAGTCGAACCTGGCTGGCGCGGTGCTAGTCTACGAGCAGTACCTGGCGGACTTTCCGAGCGGGCGGAGGTGGCAGGAGGCTTCGTACTGGGCCGGACGCGTCCGTCTCGAGTTGGGTGATACGGCCGAAGCGCAGGCGCACATCGATCGCGTCTGGGCCGGTGACCCAGTCTCCTACTATGCGGTAATGGGTGCGGACCTGCTCGGCGTGGAATACGAGATGGACCTGCCCGACGCGGAGGCACCACCGGCTCCGACCTGGTTGAGGGACGGTCTTGCACAGCTGGATCTGTTCACCGAAGCGAGCCTCGCGCGCGCCGCGAGCGCTGAAATCGGACGGCTGACCGATCTCGCCGGCAGCTCGCCGCACGACATGCTGAGCCTTGCCGAGGCACTCATAGACCGTGGCCATACCATCGACGGGATCAACCTTGCTTGGGCGCTTCGCGACGACGGGCATGAGTGGGACGCGCGCCTCATCCGAGTGGCCTTCCCGTTCCCGTACCGGGAGCTGGTGCGCAGGGAGGCCGAAGAGTGGGACCTCGACCCGCTCGTGATGGCAGCGATCATCCGGCAGGAGTCGGCGTTCAAGGCGGACATCGTCAGTCAAGCCGGCGCGGTCGGCCTCATGCAGGTCATGCCGCTGACGGGTGCCGAGCTCGCACGGACACACGGACCGCGCGGCTTTCGTCCGGCGAACCTGACGGCTCCGGAGGTGAGCCTGCACCTCGGTGCCGCGTTCTTCGTGGAGATGAGTGCCCGCTACGACGGCGACCTGCCGCTAGTGCTCTCGGCGTACAACGCTGGCCCGACACGCGCGAACCGGTGGCGGCGCTACCCGGAGGCCTCCGATCCACTCCGCTTCACGGAGCGGATCCCCATCGTCGAGACCCGCGGCTACGTCAAGAACGTGCGCCGAAATCTCGGTCTTTATCGCGTGCTCTACGGGCGAGACTGATCGCGGCCGGCGACGCGCGACGTGCGATCTCCGCTTCAGCGCTCGCGCGCAGGTCGCTTGCCGCCGCGTGGATCGCGTCCTAACGTGGATCACCGCGTGAAGCGCGGAGGTATAATACTCAGTCGGAGGTAGAAGCATGAAGGGGACCGTAAAATGGTTCAACGACTCGAAGGGGTACGGCTTCATCCAACACACGGAGGGTGACGACGTATTTGTCCACTTCTCAGAGATCGTCGGTGACGGGTTTCGGACTCTTCACGAAGGCGACGCTGTGGAATTCGAGGTCCGCGAGTCGGAGAGGGGTAAGCAGGCGACCAACGTGATTCGAGCCTGACGCTCTCTTCCGAATAGGTCCCAAGCGCCCTCGGCCAAAGCCGGGGGCGCTTTTTTTGACACGCACTCGAGGCCCAGAAGGCTGTTGAAGATCCCCCCCAAGACCAAGCCTCGCATCTTTCTCATCGATGCGTATGCGCTCATCTACCGATCGTATTTTGCGTTCATTCAGCGGCCCCTTACCAACTCCGCCGGTGAAAACACGTCGGCGCCCTTCGGGTTCACGCGTTTCCTGCTCGACATCCGCGAGGACTTCGAGCCGGACTACCTGGCCGTCGTTTTCGATGCGGGAGATTCGTTCAGGGCGCAGGAATATCCGGAGTACAAGGCGACACGAGAGAAGATGCCCGACGACCTGCGCTCCAGCCTCGGCCGGATCCGTGACATCGTGGAAGCGTTCAACGATCCGATCGTCGAGCTCGACGGCTACGAGGCCGACGACGTCATCGGGACGCTTGCTATGCGCGCGAGGGATGCGGGACTCGAGGTCGTGATCGTATCCGGCGACAAGGACTTCTATCAGCTCGTGGGGCCGGACATCCACCTGATGAACCCGGGGAGAGGGGGCTCGAGCGGGGTCGCGGCCGACTGGGTCACCGAGGAGAATGCAGATGAGAAGTTCGGTATCCCACCTTCGCAGGTGGTCGACTATCTCGCGTTGGTCGGGGATTCCTCGGACAACATCCCCGGCGCGCGCGGAGTGGGTCCAAAGACCGCGGTGGCGTTACTGCAGCAGCACGGGGATATCGAGGCGCTGATCGCGAATGCAGAGGGACTGAAGCCGCCGCGTGCGTCCAAGTCGCTTCGGGAAAATGCTGAGGCGGTCCGGCTCTCGAAACGGCTCGTCACGATCATGACCGACCTCGACGTCGAGTTGGATCTCGAGTCGCTCAAGGTCGGGGAGCCCAACAACGAGGCGCTGCGCGACATCTTCGTGGAGCTCGAGTTCAGATCGCTCGCCGAGCAGTTCGCTGCGCTTGCGCAAGTCAGCGGTGTCGCGACGGCCGAGCTCGAAAGGGCCGAAGTGACCTACTCGGTGGTGGACGAGCTGTCGGAAGTCCAGAATCTCATCGATGTGATCCGGGCCGCTGGGCGGGTGGCGATCGCCGCGGAGCCGGCCACGGAAGACCCTCTTCGTGGGGAGCTGGTGTCTGTCGGACTCTCCCTCGAAGGCGGTACGGCGTGGTATCTACCCTTCGCTCACCACCTGCCGTTCGAGCTGACGTTCGAAGGGGAGGGGTCTGGGGAGGTCCGAAACCTGCCCAGCTTGGCGACCAGCGAGATGTCCGGGCTCAAGGCGTTGCTGGAAGATCCGAAGGTGGCGAAGGTCGGCCACGACCTGAAGCGTACCGCGCTCACGCTCTCGCGCGCTGGAGTGAAGCTCGACGGCATCACATGCGATGTGATGGTCGCGAGCTACGTGCTCGACCCGGGGCGGCGAGGCCACGAGCTCGCGACACTCTCGGTGGAGATTTTCTCCCACAAGCCGGTCTCGTACGCGGACGTCGTAGGTAGCGGCCGCAAGAGGGTGCCGTTCGCAGAAGCACCCATCGAACGCGCGCGGGACTTCGTGTGCGAGACGGTGGATCTGTCGTTCCAGCTAGCCCAGCACTTCGACGAGCAACTGGACGAGCAGGGACTCACCGACCTCATGGCCGATCTCGAAATGCCGCTGCTGCCGATCCTGACGCGCATGGAGCTCGCGGGCATCGGCATCGACGAAGACTTCTTCCGCACCATGCGGTCGAGGCTGAAGCGCGAGCTCGATCTGATCCAAGAGGAGATATTCAAAGTCGCGGGCGGCGACTTCAATCTGAACTCGACGCAGCAACTCCGGCAGCTGTTGTTCGAGAAGCTGGATCTGCCGGTCCTCAAGAAGACCAAGACCGGCCCGTCGACGGATGCGTCGGTGCTGGAGGAGCTGGCAGAGCAGGGTCACGAGATCCCGAAACTCATGATGGAGTACCGCGAGCTCGAGAAGCTGAGGTCGACCTACGTGGACGCGCTGCCGCAACTGGTGAACAGCCGAACCCATCGTATCCACACGAGCTTCAACCAGACCGTAGCCGCTACTGGACGGCTGTCGTCGAGCGACCCGAATCTCCAAAACATCCCCATTCGCACCGCTATGGGACGTGAGATCCGGAAGGGCTTCGTCGCAGCACCGGGTACGGTTTTCCTCGCGGTCGACTACTCACAAATCGAGTTGCGCGTGATGGCGCACTTCTCGGGAGACGAGGCCTTCGTCACGGCCTTCACCCAGGGCATCGACGTGCACCGGCAGACCGCGTCGGTCGTCTTCGAAGTACCGATTGACGACGTGACCGCGCACATGCGCGCACAGGCCAAGACCGTGAACTTCGCAACGCTGTACGGTCAGGGGCCGTTCTCTCTCGCGCGACAGCTCGGCATCACGCGTGAAGAGGCCAAGGAGTTCATCGCCACGTA
Source organism: Gemmatimonadota bacterium (assembly GCA_022560615.1). Lineage (NCBI taxonomy): Bacteria > Pseudomonadati > Gemmatimonadota > Gemmatimonadota bacterium. Next base: position 65,126 of record JADFSR010000001.1, on the reverse strand, counting down.
CTTCGAACGCTTCAGCGGCGTCCGTGACTTCCTCGACGCCCAAGTCGAGATGGCCAGGGAACAGGGGTATGTGGAGACGCTCATGGGGCGGAGGCGGTACGTGCCCGAGCTGCGGGCCGAGAACTGGAACGTACGCCAGTTCGGTGAGCGCGTGGCCCAGAATACGCCGATCCAGGGCACCGCCGCGGACCTCATGAAGAAGGCCATGATAGACGTGCAGGCCGCGTTGGACGGAGCCGACACAGGAGCGGAGATGCTTCTGCAAGTGCATGATGAGCTGCTTTTCGAGGTGCCAGAAGTCGAGGTCGATGCCGTCCGCGATCTCGTGATCGCCCGCATGGAAGACGCCGTTGAACTGAACGTGCCGCTCGTGACCGACTGGGGTATCGGTGCCAACTGGTACGAGTGCAAAGGCTAGCAGGCCGTGGGGGATCGCGATGTGCGCTCCCCACTTCGCTCAGGGATCGCTTTCCCTTCCTCCCGTTTCCCCGCCGCGATCCAATGTCGCTGCGTGGGGAGCGCACACCACGACCCCCGCGGGCTAGTGAGGTTGAAATAGTCCCGTTCCACCATCTGCCCGCCCCGATTCCGCCCCCATCCTTCGGTCGCAGGGAACGCTCGGGGATCGCTCCGAGCAGGTCGAACCAACAGCGGAGGGATTCGCATGAGCCGGTCCGTGAACAAGATCACTCTCATCGGGAACGTGGGGCGTGATCCGGACATCCAGCAGACCAAGAGCGGCACGAAGGTCGCCCACTTCTCACTGGCGACGAACCGCCGCAAGCCCGGGGACGCAGAGCAGGAAGAGCGCACCGATTGGCACCGGCTGACGCTGTGGAACCGTCAAGCGCAGTTCGCCGAGGACTACGTCCGGGTCGGCGATCGGATCTACGTCGAGGGCCGCCTCGAGTACGACTCGTACGAGCGCGATGGCGTGACGATTCCGACCGCAGAGATCATCGTTCACACGGTCGTCATGCTGTCGTCGAAGGTGGGCGTATCGGACGAGGAGCTAGAGGAGGCGGCGTAGCCCGTTTCCGTGGCCTGGCGTGGTACAGCGCCCCGCTACAGGGGCTCGAGAGTGTTTCTCTCGGGCCCCCTTCTTCATGGCTACAGCCACCCGCGGAACCGCGGCTCGATCGAGAAGATCAGCTCCCACTTTCCGTCGCGGAGACCGCGGCCCACGTCGAACCGAAGCACGTCCCACCCCAACGCGAGTCCGGCGCCCAGGGTGGCACGGAGGCCGTCCGAGTCTCTGGCCTGCCATTCGGTCGGCACGACGCGTGCATCGAGGTAGGTGGCTCCCATTCCACCGAAAATGCGCAGGCTCACCCACGGTGATCGCAGCGGGAACGTGCCCTCTGCTCGCACGAGCCAGAAGCGGTCTCCGACGAAGTCCCGGTAGTGGTAGCCAGGAAGTGTCTCCCGGCCACCGAGCAGGAAGAGCGCCTGGACGGGAGCCTCGTTGGTCACCAGCCCGGCGGAAGCGTGGAGCTCCGCGTGCCAGCGCTCATCCCGGTCTTGGAGCGTCCAGCGCGCGTTTCCCTGGAGCGTGGCGAACGTGTGAGTTTCGAAACGCGCTCCCGTTGCAGCGAGTGTGCCGGTTCCGTTCGCGGGAAGCCCGACGGGCAGTTTGACCTCCACCGCGCCCAGGATGCCCTCATCGATAGTGCGAACCGGCCGGAGGTCCGTGCCCGGCACCTCCGACACGACGTCCTCCGCAGATTCGTGACGCTCCCACCGCAGAGCCACGCTCGGCGTCCCCGCCTCACGGGAGTTGAATGCGAGGCTCATTCCGCGCGAGAAGAAGGGATCCAGGTAGTCGTTGATGCCGGCGCTGGCAGCGAGTGTGTTCGTGAACCCGGAGGCCGTCCTGGCCGGTCCGAAGTCGCGGATCCGATTCCAATACACCTCCACCGTCGGTACCACTGGATCGGGCCCGCCCGTCATCGTCATCGCGAACGAGGCTTTGCGGCGTCCCATCGCGTAGCCTGCGGATGCCCTCAGCCGCACGTCGCCGGTAGTGCGCGCGGTCACGCCGGCCCCAAGATAGCTCCCTTCTGCCCGGTTATAGCGGGCCGCGCTGGACGCCGATCCGAGATACAAGCGTAGCGGACCGAGGCCACTGAGGTAGCGATCCTGAAACGCCTGTCTGGCCTGTGCCCGGATCTCCTCCATTGTCGGTGACGGCGCGAGGCCGTGGTCGTCGAGGTCGTCGAAGAGGCCCCGTTCGAACGGGAATGCCTCCAACTGCTCCTGGGGTAGCGCCGTCACGCGCTGGCCGAGCAGCGCCGGATTCGTGATCTCCGCGTTGAACTCGTAGCGGCCGATCTCGTACCGGCCCCGGATGATGCTACCCACCATGAAGTCGAGCTCGGGCAGCTCTCGGCGAAGCTCGGCTTCCTGTCGATAGGGAAGCCAGTACTTGCCCTCCCACAGTGAGTTGTCGAGCGAGATCCGAATGTAGTCCAGGTACGGATCGACATAGGACGCGGGTGTGAACGTGAAGTTCATGCGCACAATCGATGACGTTCCGCGGTCGAGAAATATCGACCCGATGAGCCCGGGTCGATTGTACTCCTTTGGGCGCACGCGGACTTCGTACACGCGGGTTTGTTCGACGCCGTCCCCATAGCCGATCGAGAGAGAGTCCGCCAACAGGAAGTCGTAGACGCTCTCGGCGTCCGGACCCAGCGGGTGGAGAACCTGCTCGACCTCGTCTCCGTCCCCCAGACGGATGAAGTCGCCGAAGTCGTCCTGCACCACGGTGAGGTGATCGAGGTGGTACCTGATGTTCGTTGGTAGCATCCTCTCGTCTCTGCGTCCAACGATCCGCTGGCCGGTCTGGTGGGGCGCCCGCCAGAACACCTCCAGCGCGATCTGGTCCGCCTTCAGGAGCGTACGCTCGTTGGAGTCCGGGCGATCGATGAAAAAGTAGACGTACCCTCTCGCCTGACCCACGTAGGACCGAAACGCGGTGTCGACCGCCACCGAATGCCTCTTGGCCCGCGCCTCACCGATCAGCTCGAGTACTCTGGCATCGTTCCAAAGCTCGGCGCGTTGCGCGGCGGCGGCGCCGTTCCATCCCAGAAGAACGGCCGGGATGTACCAGAGGAGTCGCGAGGATGGCTGCTTCAAGGACCTTCCCGGTCAGGGGAGGACGTGCACGTTTGGTACGCTCGCTCGCCGAGGCCGGTTCCCAACGCGACGGGCCCCGTCCCGGAGGACAGGGCCCTTTCGTGGATCGTCTTGCCAGCCTGGTCTCAGTTGGGCGTCCAAAAGCCCGAGAGCGACTCCCCGTGCGGGCTCTCGCGCAGCTTCTCGAAGGCACGGTTGCGGATCTGGCGGATCCGCTCGCGCGTGACGCCGAGCAAGGATCCGATCTCTTCCAGTGTCCTCTCTTCACCGTCGTCGAGGCCGTAGTAGAGATAGAGGATCTTCCGCTCCCGCTCGGTCAAGTATTGCTCGAACATCGTCTCAAGGAAGTCGCGACGAGCGATCGCTTCGACGTCCTCTTCGATGTCGGACGCCTCGGTCCCGGAAAAGCGCTCGCCGAAGCTGGCGCTGTCACGGTCGCTGCGGTCGATGGGGGCGTCGAGGCTCAGCTCGGAAGCTGCCACGCGTCGGAGCGCGCGGATGGTGTCGACCGGCTCCTCCATCTCCTTCGCGATCTCCTGATCGGTGGGAGTCCGGCCAAGCGACTGGGTCAGCTGCGTATTCGTGCGTGCGAGCTTCGCCAGATTCGAGTTCTGATTGAGCGGAATGCGTACGGATCGCGTCTGCTCTGCCAGCGCCTGAAGGACGGTTTGGCGGATCCACCAAACGGCGTAGGAAATGAACTTCACGCCCTTGTCGGGATCGAACTTCTTCACCGCCTTGAGAAGACCCTCGTTGCCGATGCACACGAGCTCGGCCAGGCCAAGGCCCCTCCCCTGGTATTTCTTCACATAGGAGATGACAAAGCGGAGGTTGGCCGTGACCAGACGCTCGGCGGCTTCTTTGTCGCCGACACGCGCCCTACGCGCAAGCTCTCGCTCTTCGTGGGGGTCCTGAATGAGGGGGTACTTCTCGACGTCCTGCAGGTACTGATCGAACGAATCCAAGCCACGGGAGGAAGAAAACATCCGTTTTTATCCGTTCCTCGTCTGAGGGTCGATGAGGACCTGACTCTACGATCCCGACCCCAACAACCCGCGTCCTGCTTGGGTTACGGAGGGGTCGGGATCGCTGATCCCAAAGCTTCAGAGTGAAGAAGAAGGTATAAAAGCCTGTTTCCGCGGTAAAGGTTTTTCTTCGGGGCTGCGGCCGCGCATACGAAGATGAACTCTACCCGCAGGCTGTCGGCACTCGGGCCGTCCAGCGCGAACCAAGATCTCCGGGGGGAGATCGGAGAGCACCGGCCCTACCTCCCCCGCTCGGTAACGAAAAAGTCCGGGCCGATGCGGCTCAGCCTAGTACGCTCGAGTTGGCGGTCCGAGAAGCCGGGACCGATACCCAGTAGCTCGAACAGTGTGATGCGGAACACAGGACCTTGGGTGTTCGTGCCACCGAGCGGGAACGCAAGCTCGATGCGTCCCACTCCTCTCGTGCGGGCCGGCACGCCGATTCGGAGCCCGAAGCCGAGCGCGCCTTTCCATCCCGAGTCGGCCCCGTACGGGACGTCTCCCGCCCAGACACGCCCGGCGTCTGCAAATAGCGTAAATCCGAAATCGAGCAGGTCCGGCGCTGGCCACTTGAGGAAGATCCGGTCCTCGAACGTGAAGAGTATCCGGCGGGCACCGGGCGCCTCCTCTTCGTGGAAGCCCCGCACGGACTCCCTCCCACCGAGAGTCAACTGGAACGGACTCTCCACGGACCAGCCTCCGCTGGCTGAGGCGCGGAGGAAGAACGTCTGCCCCGGAATCCTCTCGGACCGCACGTAGCTGTACAGATCGAACTCCCCGATCACGTCGCGCCAGCCGTGGTCCTCAGTTCTCAGGCGACGACCCTCCGCGGCGAAGCGGGCGAAGACGTACGAGCTACCCGGGTCGTGCCCCGCGAAGATGCGCACCCTGCCCAGGAGGTCAGCGGGGGAAGGGACGCCTTCCAGGGAGAGCGCACCGACACTCCGGCCCACCGTAAGCCCGACATCCGTGCCGAGCTGGACGTCCAGCTCACCGTCGAGAGCATCCAGGCCCCGTACTCGGGTGAAGCGGAGGTTCCTCTGCCCGACCATGAGATTCACGCGGGTCGCGGTGCGGACGCCTGTCTGCGTCGCGACCACGTCGTGGACTGCGGCGGACGCAGGGACCGTGTTACCGAAGTCGCTGTCGATCGCGACCTCGACATCGTCTGGAAACCCCCGGAAGACGAGGCGTTCACGGGTGAATCCGACGCCGAATAGGGTCAGGTTTCCGGGCCGCCCCAAGCGGGCCGCGCCGGAGAGTTCGGCCCACTCCTCCCGGTAGGGGAGCAACGCGTGTGTGATCTTCGGATCGTTCGCTGCGGAGTACCTGAAGACACGGTCCCGACGGTTGTAGATCTGTCGCACGGCGAAGCGCCCGACCTCACCGACGAAGGGATAAGTGACTTCCTGCTCCAGAAAATTGCCAACACGGGTCCTCCCCCAGCCGAAGTGCGCGTCGGTGCGAGTGCCAAGGAGACGAGGCTGGCGGAGCCGGAGTCCTGCGTCGCGCTGCTCGCGGCGCCTGCGCAGGAAGAGCTGAGCCAGCACGCCGCGTCCCAGAAGGTTCTCCTCGGTCAGATCCATGCGGTCGAGCTGCAATCCCTGATCGAACGATACGCCCAGGTCGAACTGGAGCGTCCACTCGTCCTGGGTGTCGATCACCACGTGATAGGTGCCGTCGAGCTGAGCGACCGGGAAGACGTCTGCCGTCGAGATGAACGGATACGACCTCAGAATTCGGGCCGACTCCTCGAGCAGCAGCGGATCGAGGCAATCCCCTTCGGCGAACAGGATTTCGCGCAAAATGAAGCTGTCGCGCGTCGTGATGTGAAGCGAGTTCGCCAGCCCAAAGAACCCGCGCGCCCAGCCGGGGAAGTCGTCGAGCTGGAAGATGGAGCGGTTGTCGACGAAGATGTTGGAGATCCGGCCGGTTTCGCACACCGTTGGGGAATCGGTGACCTGGGATAGCACGTCTTGCGGGACCGACGCTGTGATCGCCGTGCAGCCCAGCACCCCAAGAATGAAGACCCGCAGGGCGGGTGTGGCGGTGCGGTTGCCGGGCTCAGGGCTCGTGGGGATTGGGTGCTCCCGGGATCATCGGTCGTTTGCATGGTTTCGCGGGCTCTTCTACGCTTCATTGGAGCACCGGCCCCACATTCGGGAGTAGGAGTAAAGGTAAGCATGCCGAATCGGCGCAAGGAGGCCCTCGACTATCACATGCAAGGGCGTCCGGGGAAGATCGAGGTCGTGGCGACGAAATCCGTGGCGACCGCGCGGGACCTTTCGCTCGCGTATTCGCCGGGCGTCGCAGAGCCATGTCGCGAGATCGAAGCGAATCCCGACGACGTCTTCAAGTACACGGCGCGGGGCAATTTGGTTGCGGTCGTCTCCAACGGCACTGCCGTGCTCGGCCTGGGCAACATTGGGCCGCTCGCAGCCAAGCCGGTAATGGAGGGCAAAGGAGTCCTCTTCAAGCGCTTCGCCGGCATCGACGTCTTCGACATCGAGGTCGACTCCGAAGACCCCCAAGAAATCATCCGCTTCTGCGAGCTGTTGGAGCCCACAGTGGGTGGCATCAACCTCGAAGACATCAAGGCTCCGGAGTGCTTCGTCATCGAGCGCACGCTCAAAGAGACCATGGGCATCCCGGTCTTCCACGACGACCAGCATGGCACCGCGATCATTGCCGGGGCGGCGCTCATCAACGCGCTCGAGGTCACCGGCAAGAAGATCGATGGCGTGCGGGTCGTGTTCAGCGGTGCCGGGGCCTCTGCCCTCTCCACGGCCAGCCACTTCCGGCGCCTGGGCGTATCCCGGGAAAACATCCTGATCACGGACTCCAAGGGCGTGATCTACGAGGGTCGCGAAGCGGGGATGAACGAGTACAAGGAACCCTTCGCGATCCACACGGAGACGCGCACGCTCGAGGAGGCGCTGATAGGGGCGGACGTCTTCATCGGGCTCTCGGTGAAGGGGATCATGACGCCCGAGATGGTCTTGTCCATGGCGAAGGACCCTATCATCTTCGCGCTCGCGAATCCGGATCCTGAGATCCTTCCCGAAGAGGTGGCCGAGGTGCGCGACGACGCGATTATGGCGACCGGGCGCTCGGACTATCCGAATCAGGTCAACAACGTGCTCGGCTTCCCGTTCATCTTCCGGGGTGCGCTGGACGTCCGCGCGAGGGGCATCAACGAGGAGATGATGCTGGCCGCGACCAAGGCCCTGGCCGCGTTGGCGCGCGAGGAAGTTCCCGACACTGTGCGCGGCGCGTACGACGGCTCGGAGCTCAGCTTCGGGCGCGACTATCTGATCCCCACGCCGTTCGATCACCGGGTTCTCTTCCACGTCGCGCCCGCGGTTGCCGAAGCCGCCATGAAGAGTGGGCTTTCGCGCATCGAGGTCGATCTCGACGAGTACCGAGATCGGCTCCGGGCCTCACTGGGCCCGGGCCGCGAGGTCATGCGCTGGATGACGACCCGCGCCCGCCGAAAGCCAGCCCGGGTCGTGTTCCCCGAGGGTCACAACGACACGGTTATCCGGGCTGCGGCGGCGCTGGTCGAGGACGGCGTTTGTCGGCCGGTGCTGCTCGGGAGACCACCACGTCTTTCGGAGAAGGCCGAGATGCTGGGCGTGAGCCTGGATGGCGTGGAGATCGTCTACGCCGCCGACCTCGAAGAGAAGAGGATCGAGTTCGCCGAGACGCTCTTCAGGCGCCGCGCCCGTAAGGGCCTGACGCTCGCCGAAGCGGAGTGGAATCTCTTCAAGCCAATCTTTTTTGCGGCCAGCATGGTCGAGGTTGGCGAAGTCGACGCTATGGTGGCTGGCATCGAAGCGAACTATGGCGAGATTTTGCGGCCCGCACTTCAGGTCGTCGGCCCCGCCGAAGACGCGAAGAGGGCGGCGGGTCTCTACATGCTCGCGTTCCCGAACCGTGAGCTGCTCTTCTTCGCAGACACGACCGTGAATATCGACCCGGACGCGGAGACGTTGAGGGATATCGCCCTTCAGACAGCTTCCTTCGTGCGTGAGCTGGGCATCCGGCCGCGGGTCGCTATGGTGAGTTTCTCCAACTTCGGATCCGCTCCGCACGAGGAGTCGAAGCGCGTGTCGGACGCCGTCGATCTGGTTCGAGCGTCCGACCCCGACCTCGAGATCGATGGGGAGATGCAGGCGGACACCGCCGTCGACGCGATCAAGCTCCGGGACACCTATCCGTTCACGCGCCTCAAGGGCCCGGCCAACGTACTCATCTTCCCTCGACTCTCGGCGGCCAACGCAGCCTATAAACTGCTCGACCGTCTGGGGGGGGCTGACGTCATCGGTCCAGTACTGCTCGGAATGGCCAAGCCCGTGCACATCCTCCAGCGCGGCTGTTCGGTCCAGTCCGTGGTGAATCTGGCTACGGTCGCATCTGTGGACTGGCAGGCCAGAAAGAATCAGATTTAGCTCGCCTGCCCCGGACGAGCGTCGTCCGGGGTGTTCGTATTGGAGCAGCATTCCGCGAGGGAGTAAACAGTTTGCAACAGCACGGCTTGGACCCGAAAAAGGCGGTCCATTGGAATCTGTCCCCGACCCTCCTCTACGAGGCGTCGTTCGCCCGCGGCGACGGACGACTCGTTCACATGGGTGCTCTTTCGGTAGGTACAGCGCCGCACACGGGCCGCTCGCCCAACGACCGCTTCGTCGTCCGGGACGAGGTGACCGAAAACGTCGTCGACTGGGGCAAGGTCAATGTGCCGATGACGCCCGAGCACTTCGATGCGCTGCGTGCCGACATTGTCGAGCACCTGAACGACTCGGACCTCTTCGTGCGCGACGCGCGAGCCGGCTCGGACGAGACGAACGGCCTGAATATTCGGGTGATCAGCGAGAGCCCGTGGCACTCGCTCTTCGTATACAACATGTTCCTCCGCCTGTCTCCGGAGGAGCGCGAAGGCTTCGAGCCGCAGTTCACCGTCCTGCACGCACCGCACTTCAAGGCTGACCCGGCGCGGCACGGTTCGAACTCCGAGACCGCGATCGTGGTGAACTTCGCGGCCCATGAGGTTCTCGTAGCCGGCTCGCGGTACGCCGGCGAGATCAAGAAGTCGATCTTTTCCGTGCTCAACCACATGCTACCTGAGGCTGGTGTCCTTCCCATGCACTGCTCGGCCAACGTCGGTTCGGGCGGTGACGTCGCGCTCTTCTTCGGCCTGTCAGGCACCGGAAAGACGACGCTGTCCGCCGACCCTTCTCGCGGCTTGATCGGTGACGACGAGCACGGGTGGAGCGACGACGGCGTCTTCAACTTCGAGGGCGGCTGCTACGCGAAGACGATCCGTTTGTCCCCTGAAGGTGAGCCGGAGATCTACCGCGCGACTCAGATGTTTGGGACGATTCTCGAGAACGTCGTGCTCGACGAAGACACGCGAGAGATCGACTTCGACGACGGCTCGATCACCGAAAACACGCGGGCGTCGTACCCGATCCACTACATCCCGAACGCTGTACTGCCCAGCCGTGGCGGACACCCGAGCAACGTGATCTTCTTGACCGCCGATGCGTTCGGAGTCCTGCCTCCGATCTCGCGGCTGACGCCCGAGCAGGCGATGTACCACTTCCTTTCCGGATACACGGCGAAGGTCGCGGGCACCGAGCGCGGCGTGACCGAGCCACAAGCGACCTTCAGCGCGTGCTTTGGGGCTCCGTTCCTGCCCCGCCACCCGAGCGTGTACGCCGAGATGCTGGGTGAGAGACTGCGTGAGCACAGTGCCAAGGTGTGGCTCGTGAACACCGGCTGGTCAGGTGGTGGTCACGGCGTGGGGAGCCGCATGAAGCTTTCCCATACCCGTGCCATGGTGAACGCCGCGCTCGCGGGTGATCTCGAGGGTGCAGAGTTCGCACCGGATCCGGTCTTCGGTGTCGACGTGCCGATCTCCGTTCCAGGTGTGCCAGCCGAGGTGCTACGTCCGCGCGACACCTGGACAGACGGTGCGGCGTACGACGCTTCCGCTGCTAAGTTGGCGGCGATGTTCAGGGCCAACTTCGAGCGGTTCGCGGACGACGTATCCGATGAGGTGAAGGCGGCAGGGCCGCGGTAGTTGATCACCCCTTCCACTGCGATACGGTCAGCGAGTATCCGTCCGGGTCGTGGAGGCTGAACTCCACTGAACGCGCCTTCTCGTTCAGGTGCGGCTCATCGATCAGCTCTGCGCCCATCGTCTTCGCCCGCTCGAAGACCGGGTGCACGTCTTCCACACTGAAGTACAGCACAACCCCACTACCGGGGGCTCCATCGGGAACTGCCAGGCCAGGGTGCTCTTCGATGTCGGTGTGGTGGAGCGTGAGCAGCAGGTCGTGGCCCGACATGATCATCTCGAACTCTTCGCCGCCGTGGCCGCTCGTCGCGCCCAGCAACTCCTGATACCACGTCGAGCTGGCGGGGACGTCACGGACGACGATCATCGGGTAGCATTTCATGTCGGTTCTCTGGTCGTGTCAGGCTACTTGGCGTCTTCGCGCCCACAGACCACCAAGCCCCGCAAGGAAGCTCACGGTCAGGAGGCTCAACCAGATGGCGCTGCCAGGAAGGTGTGGCCCGGCCTCCACCGTTCCCATCAAGCGCTGGACCCACGAGACGGTCCACGCTCCGAGCCCGACGCCGAATGCCTGCTTGAACGCCACGGGGACTTCCTGCTCGGAGGTCCAGAAGCGTTGGAACGCATCGGCTCCAAACTCCTGCTCGAGGTCGAGAAACAGGTAGTCGTCGAACCCTGCGAAGGATGATCGGGCGCTGGAGCTCCCCAGCGACGTGACCGGCGAGCGATCGATGATCCGTTGATCTTCCCGGTTCACCGAGAGATGTGCGGGGTCCGTAATCAACGCGAGGCAAGCATCAGCTCGGCCCGCCATGCATTTCTTGATCGTCAGGCTACGATTGCCGCCATATCCTTGCGTCGTGAGCCAGTAGCTCATCCGGCGCCGATTCATCCACCACGGAGCGGCCCCCTGTTGAGCGAAGAACCGTGGAGATCCTGAAGCGAATCGCATCGCCCCGTTTTCCAGCCATTCCTGGATCTTCGGGCCGGCCAACCCGAAGCGTGCGTACGGCCGGCAAGCCGCCAGGAAGTTGGACCGGTCAGGATCCCTGCGTGAGAGGTCTTCCCAACTCGCGAGACTCCGCGTGAGCGTCGGTACGAAGTCGGTACCATCGACGACTCTCACCTGGAGGCAATACGGCTGTCCCTCGTAACTCCCGACGTACGTCTCCTTGGGGTCCCTCGCACGTCGCAGATCGGCCAAATCAGGGAGTCCGGCGTGCTGGAACGGTTGATAGAAATACCCCAACGTGACACGCGTATCACGGCGGTCGAGTGCGTCGACCTCACGTCGCACGTATTCGTGAAACGCCTGTCGGATCTCGTCTTGCAGGTCCTCATGAGAAGGGAACCCGATCGCGAGCTTGCCCTGGGCGGTCCTTACTGCCAACGCAGGCAGCGAGTCTGCCCACCGAATGCGCTGAAGAGTTCCATGCGCTACTCGCAGGTCGGCCGACGCAGCGTCCGCGCGAGTCTGGACCGTCTCCAGCCCGCCGCGACGTCCGGGACCAAAACCTGCCGGGGGCAGCAGCCATATCGTGATCGTCGCCGCACCCAACAGGAGCATCGCGACCCAATGTCTCATCCCAAGCGCCATCTCGTGCTCCTCACTGCTAGGGAGGCAAAGAGCAGAACCCACAGCGCCGTGAAGAGCTGAGTCATGCCGAAGCCTGCGTGGACGTTAGGACGGCTGGTGAGAATCAGGTCTCGCCACCGGGTCGACAACTCTCCGGTGGACAAACCGGATACGTGGCGAAGGACGTCCCCGGGAGTCTCGGCTGAGGTTCCGAGAAGCCGTGCCCAGGCGCCGGTCCCCCCGGCCTCCAAAGCCACCGACAGCATGATGGACTTGGCGCGCTGAGAACTCGGCTCCCAATAGAATCGAGGAAGGCTTTCGATCAATTCGTCACACGCTTCGATCGATCCCAGATCGGTGCACTGCCCTTGAAGGTCTTCTTCCCTTCGGTGGAACAGGTGCGCGAGCCGAACAACCATTGCTTGCCGCTCGGCGGGGGTGTACCAGACACGTTCGGGGTTTGGGCCCAGGTCCAGGCCGAGCACGGCCCAACACGCTGCGGGGTCCTCCTTCAGGCAGGAGCGAGCCGCCTGAACCGGCATCGTCGCCAACTCTCGGTACACCCTCGTGCGCCATTCCCTGGGCGCCTTGAAGTCGCTGGCGACCCTCCATCCGGAGAGTCCCGTTTCCGTTTCGATCACGCGATGCGTGAGCGCGAGCCACACCATGCCGTCGATTCGCTCTTTTACGCCCTGCCTCGAGAGGGCGCGTACGCTCTCTACCCGATATTCGGGGCCCTCGACGTGGATCGGCTGTAGCTGCGTCTGCCATTGGAAGGTGAACCACACGTCGTCGAACGCGCCGTGCCGCTCCACTCCGAGGTAGTGCTCCCTCATGACCTCGCCGAAGAGCTCTGATGCCATTTCGACCTGGTCCGGCAGTGTCACGATCCTCAGAGACGCGACGACAACCGTGTCCAGAGTGGTCGGAAACGCTTCGCGAGTGACCTCCAGGCGATGTTGCTGCGTCCGGCGAAGCGCTGCTCGGGCCTCACGGGACCGCTCCACAAGCGAGTCGATCTCAAGCAGAAGCTCATACTGCGTGTTTGCCGTTGGCGCCGTCTGAGCCTGCTGGGGCGTTGGCACCAGACACAGGAGGACCGCGCCGAGTGACACGCGTGCGCCGAGGCTAGACATCGATCAACGTCCAGTTGCCCATGAACACCTCGAAGGGGCCAGAGGCGTTCATCAGCCAGGAGACGGCTACCTCGACCACGTTGGTTCGGGCGAAGAACCGGTAGTACTCGTCGAGCACGCCCGTGGCGATGTTTCCGAGCACGACGAATACGAGGATTACCGCGCAGATGCGAAGCGTCGTCTTGACCGTGCCCGCCGCCATCGCGAAGAGAAGCGAGTAGGACAGCAGTACTGCGAGGAAGAATCGGAACGCGAGCTCGTTCGGATACGCATGCAATTCAGAAGGCAGGCTCAGCGAAGCAGCTGCCACATGCCCGCCGATCCACATTGCCACGGCCGGAAGGACCGCGAGCAGAGCACCCGCGCCCATCTTGAGCATGGCGTATTCCGTGCGCCGCAGCGGAAGGCTGAGCGCATACACGTGCTTCAATTGGTGATCCCAGTTCCAAGCCGAGAGACCGAGCGTCACTCCGATCACCCCGGCCAGTACCGGAAAGAAGGGAAGCCAGAACTGTGCTTCCGACAGCTGGCGGTAGGCCTCGAGCGTGCCCGAGTCCATGCCCGCGACGGTCCCCATTCCTTGCACGGTGAGCAGGGGAAGCCCAAAGGACGCGACCATGAAAGGAATCAAGGCCAAGCGGACCTGCTTCCAGTGTAGGTAAAGCATGGGCTGGTACACGGCTCAGCCTCCGTTCTCTTGTGTGGGTCTTGAGGACCGGAGCAGCTCCACGAAGCCTTCCTCCAAGTCCAAGTCCATGACGTCGCGCACCGTGGCGCCGACGGCGTCGAAGTAGTGCCGCATCGGTGGTTCCCAACCGCGGACGATCCACGTCTCCATGGACCCCATCCCGTTCGCGCGATCGCGGCTCAGAATCGTGAACGGGGGTTCGTCAGCCGACTCGGGGGCGTCCGCGATGCGGAGTCGTTTGATGCCGTTCTTGAATTGCTGCATGGGTAGCTCCGCGACGAGCTGTCCGTCGTCCATGACCGCGACCCAGTCACAGAAGCGCTCGAGCTCGTGCACGAGGTGGCTGGAGATGAACACTGTCGCGCTGACCTCCGACACGTAATCGAGTACGGCGGTGAAGACGTCGCGTCTCACCACAGGGTCGAGGCCGTCGGTCGGCTCGTCCAGGACCAGCAGTTCAGGGCGTTGTGAGAGGGCCAGCAGAATGAGCAGTTTGCCCGTCTCACCTTTGGACATCCGCGAGATCTTTCGGTCCGGGTCCAAGTGGAGGCTTCCCAGCAACTCCTTACACCATCCCTTGTCCCAGCTCTCGTAGAACGAGGAGTGGTACCTCACCTGCTCAGCAACGGTCAGTGCCGGGTAAACATGCGGCCTTTCCGGTACGTATCCGACCCTCGCGAGGATGGACTTCATGTCCTTGGGCACATCCCGACCGAGCACACGGATCTCGCCGTGGTCGGGCTTCATCATGCCCATGAACAATCGAATGGTCGTGGTCTTCCCGGATCCGTTCGGTCCCAGAAAGCCGTAGATCGAGCCAGCGGGGACGGAGAGCGAGACGTCCTTCAACGCGAACGACTTGCCCGCTTTCCAGCCGACTCCGGTGAGCTCGATGGCGTTATTCAATGATCTCGGCTCCAACTCCCAAGAAACTGCTCCGCCATTGGCGTACCTCAGATGCCTCGGAAGGGGCTCGCTGCGCAGTTTTTGACCTCATGTGGCCGGAGCCCGCGGGGCGCAGGTGGGTTGCTCCCAAGAAACTGTCCTTTTGTTCGGGGTTCCTTCGGGCCCCTAACAGCGCCGTAGATACGTGCCCAGTTTCTGACCCCATGTGGCCGGAGCCCGCAGGGCGCAGGTGCGGTGCTCCTAAGAAACTGCCTGGTTTGAAGCGGTTTTGGGGGTGGAAGGGGGTGATTCTAGAACGAGTCCGGAGTCGATCTGCACGAGGTCGAAGCCGAGGGACTGGGCACGTTTGCGGAGGCCGATGAGGGCGCGCTTGCGGTGGCGCTCGTCGTAGAGCGCAGCGGGCTGATCGCGGTAGGGCGTGTGGTCGCGGAGCATGCAGTAGATGATCACGGCGAGCTTACGGGCGGTGGCGGTGATGGCCTTGGCTTTGCCGATGCGTCCGGCGAGGCGCCGGTAGAAGGCAGCGAGGGCGTGGTCACTCCGGGCGATGCTCATGGCGGCGATGCGGAGGGTCTTGGCGGCCCGGTTGGCGGAGGGTTGGGTGGCAGACCCGAGGAGCTTGCCACCGGAGATCTTGTTGTGGGGGGCGAGGGTGAGCCAGGAGGCGAAATGGCCCGGGGAGGGCCAACGGCTCATGTCGAACCCGATCTCGGAGATAATCTGTAGCGCACCGTAGGGCCCGATGCCGGGCACCTCGGTGATGTCGACGCCGCCGGCGAGCACGAAGAGCGGTGATCGGATGTCGAATTGGGGTTCGTTCTTGCTGCGTTTCTTGGTGCTCGGTCGAGCGGCGAGTTCGCGGTCGGGGGTCGGGCACTGGGCCTGGAGCGCGCGGATGAGTGCTTCGATCTGCTCGTCACAGGCGCGGAGCTTGACCTGGTAGACGTCGTAGAGTTCGATGGACTGGCGCAGCGCGAAGACGAGTTCGGGTCGGTAGTGACCGGTGAGGGACGCGACGAAGTCCTTCTCAGGGGCCTTGCAGCGGTAGTCGCGATGGCGAGCGAGCACGGTGGGGTCGGTCTGGCCGGCGACGATGTCGCGCAGGATGGCCATGCCGGTGACGCCGGTGACGTCCGTGATGACGTTGTGGAGCTGGAGGTTCATCAAGGTCATCGACTTCTGCATGCGCTGGATGTGGGCCGCGCATTCCTCGACGAGCGTGCCGCGGTGACGCACGAGCGTGCGGATGGCCGTGATCTCGGGATCGGGTCGGAAGCTGCCGCGCAGGAGCCCGAACGTGTGGAGCTGCTGGAGCCACTGGCAGTCGACAATATCGGTCTTGCGACCCGGTACGCCTTTGACGTGACGTGCGTTGACGAGCAGGACTTCGAAGCCACGATCCTGGAGGATCTCGAAGAGCGGGATCCAGTACACGCCCGTCGACTCCATGGCGACGGTCTCGATGCCGCACACGTCGAGCCAGTCAGCGAGTTCGTGGAGGTCCGGCGTGAAGCTCCTGAACTCGCGCACCGGTTGATCGTCGCGATCCTCGGGGACCGCGACCCAGTGGCTGGCTGAGCCAATGTCGATGCCCGCCGCGTTCAGGTGGACCCGCTCGAGGAACTTCGCCTCCCGCTTCCGTCGGTTCCGACGACTTCTCTTCTTCGAGGCGGTGGGCCTGCGCTTCATGGGTCGCTCCTTGGCTCTGGGACAACGAAAGGAGCATCGAAGGACAGGAGTGCGTCTCGTCTACACTCTCCCAAACGGGATCACGACTTGCGTGTCACCAATGATGTATTCGCGACACCCCATGGACCATGCTACCTGAACGGGGACATGCCACCAGTGGCGGACCGGCCTCAGTCCTCCCATGCTCCGCTCAGGGTATCAGGTACTTAGCCCGCAGCCATAGTCCAGTTTCTGCCTCATGTCGCCGGAGCCCGCAGGGCGCAGGTGCTTTGCTTCTGAGTAGAAGGCGCGCGAAAGCTCCTCCGCATGGATCCCCAACCGCGCCCCGTCCTGGAGGAGCTTTCGCACCAACCGTTGGGCCGTCGCGGCCCGCTCCTCGTCCCGCAGGAACGAGGGCACTTCTTGAATGAACGTGCCCTGGCCGTGTCGCTTCTCGACGAAGCCGTCGGCGGCCAGGTCGCGGTACGCCTGGGACACCGTCGCAGGGTTCACACGCAGGCTCCTCGCGAGCACGCGGACGGAGGGCAATGAGTCGCCGGGACCCAGGTCACCCGCCGCGACCGCGATGCGAACGCGCGCGGCGATCTGCGCGTAGAGCGGTGTCGGGCTACGCGGGTCGATGTCGTCGAACAGCATGGGTGTGCTCAACCCCCCCCGGCGGTTGCGACGGTGCGCGCCTCCGGCGCGCAGATGACCATGCCGGGCACCCAACCGGGCGGCACCTCGGAGCCGTAGCCGAGTCCGCAGACGCGGTCCATCCCAGGGTGCGTGAAGACCGCCGCCCAGCCCCGTGTGTTGGCGATCACGAAGTTGACTTCGATGCCTTCCGGTTGCTCGAACTCGAGGGCGTCGAGTCGCGTCGTGTAGCTCATGTTCTTCGAGTAGTGGATCTCCTGGCGCGTCGCCATCTGCTTGATGGTCGACTTCATGAGCGACAGCAGCTCATCGGGATCGGGAGGGACCTCCAGCGTTACAATCGACTCGGCACCGGTCAGCCATGCGGGTACGGGTCGAGTCTCGTCCGTTTCCTGGAGCTGGTAGGCCCGCACGAGGTGGACGCCGGACTCGCCCGTCCAGCGCCCGAGCATTTCTCCGGCGTTGATGTCCATCGGCTCGAACCGGTCGGGCACGTGCACGACCGCCACGGCATCACCGGCTGCGTTGATTGCGGTCCACTCGCTGGTCCCGTCCGGGTCCGTGTCAGGCTCGCGGATGAAGAGCGTGCCGTCCCTCGCCATGCGCACGATTCGGTAACCTGGCGAGAGGCGAGGCTGCGGGAGTCGGTCCAGGGCTGCTTTCACACGAGCTCGCGCGCTTGCCGCGAGCGCACCGTCGACCCAGAACCGGCCATACAGCCAAGCGTCGAGAGAAAAGGTCGAGTCTTGCGAGAGGTCGTAGCCGTCCATCTGCCCGCCGTATTCGCCGTGCACATCGAAGGTAGAGACGCGTCTCGTCGACCGATCGAGCACGCGTAGCGAGTCCGTACCGTGCGCGTAGATGCGGGACAGGTTCCGGAACTCGCCCGGTCCCTGTCCGACCCGTCCGAAGGAACCGACGAACACACCGTCCGAATCGTAGAAGGACACTCTGGACGCTCCGCCGTCCGAGACTGCCACCCTTCCGTCCTCTAGCCGTAGGACGCTCTCGACGGAACCGAACAGGTACTCTTCGTCTCCATCGATCAGTCCGATCTCGAGCGTCGGCCCGGACAGGGTGAGCAGCGGGAGCTCTGCGGGCGCCGTCGCTTCGGTGGCGGGTTCAGACGGAGTGCAAGCGACGCCGAAGAGCCAGACGGAGAGCACGGCGTATCGCATCATTGAGAGTCCCTCTTTTCTCTTTCGACCCACGATGCCACTCGACCGAGCGGCGCGACGACGACCCTCACCCATCACGAACCTCCAAAAAAGTGCGCGCTCCATTGACGACACATGATTCGACGCCCTGCGGGCACTTTTCGATGCGGATCACGTTGGAGTTTCGGCGCGGGAGGTGTGTAGGTGTACTAGTGTACCAGTCCACTAATACACTAAGACAGTGCGCCGGGGACCGCAAGGGTTTCCTGGGTCGAGCATGAACGAGACGGATCGAGAACGGTTGTCGTGCGCGGCTTGCCAGTCTATCGTGCCGTCGTCATGAGCGACCAAGAACCCCTCCCCGCGGCCGCCCCGGATGATCCCGAGGTGCGTTCGGCAGACGCCTTGCAAGCGGCGCTCGGTGACGAGTTCGATATCAAGCAGAGTCTCGGCAAGGGCTCGATGGCCACGGTGTACTTGGCGAAAGAAAAAGGGCTAGGGCGGCTCGTCGCGATCAAAGTCCTCTCGCCGGTTCACGCGAAGGACCAGACGGCGCTCAAGCGCTTCGAGCGCGAAGCCAAGGCCGCTGCATCGCTGGGTCATCCGAGCGTGGTCCAGGTCTACCGCTTCGGTCGGCTGCCCGACGAAACGCCGTACTTGGTGATGCGCTTCGTCAAGGGCCGCACCATGGAGGAGCGGCTCAAGGCCGAAGGCCGCCTCTCTCCGGCGGTCGCGAAAGAGGTCCTCCATGACATCGCGTCTGCCCTAGCGGCTGCCCACGCGGCGGGCATCGTTCACCGCGACGTCCGTCCGGCCAACGTGCTCTGGGACGAGGATGGCCAAAAGGCGCTGCTCGCCGACTTCGGAATTGCCGCGCTGCTCGTGACCAGTGGCGAGGAGGCCACCCGCCTGACCAAGACGGGTCAGATGATCGGCGATCCGAAGTACCTCAGTCCCGAACAGCTACTTGACCAGGATCTCACCGAATTGGCCGACATCTATGCGTTCGGTGTGCTCGGTTACGAGCTCCTCACGGGCGAGGGGCCCTACGACGCACGCACGAATACGCAGTGGATCACGGCGCACCTCAACCAGGATCCAAAGGATCTGCAGCAAATGCGTCCCGAGGTCGATGCGGACCTCGCGGATCTACTTCGTCGCTGCCTGAACCGTGAGCCGAAACACCGGCCGAGCGCGGCGGACGTGGCCCGGGCGCTGTCGGTCGATTCGGGACCTGCCGTGCAGTCTGCCATCGCCACGAGTGGGAGTGTGGAGGCGGCGGCGGATATGCGGCAGCTGATCAGGCGGCGGGTGCCCCAGGTGGTGATTGTGACAGGGGGCATCGGGCTCGGCCTGATGTCTCTAGTGAACGAGCTCACTGCCGATCAGGGATTGTTGGATCGGATCTTCTACCTGTTGACGCTGCCGTTCGTGGCTTGCGGAGTCGCGGGAGCGACGGTTGTCGCGTGGTTCCACGGCGAACGGGGCAAGCAGCAGACGAACGTTCTCGAATGGATGCTGCTCAGCGTGATCGGCGGGATTTGGGTCACCGTGAGCGCCTGGATCTTGCTGGCGGGGTGAGCGGCCTCCCCGCCGCCTGATTCGCGCAAGCAGAGAAGAGTCCATTTAGCCCGGCTATCGCGGTCGGGTACGGGGGGCAAGTGGGGCTGATGGTCCGATGGCGGACGGTGCGGCGCGCCGGTAGCTTGGTGGGCTTCATCGATCAAAAGCGGCCCAGGGGGGGGAGCACATGAAGTCGAAGCTGGTTCTGATCGGGTGCTGCCTGACGCTGACCGTCGTGGCCCAGGTAGCCTCGGCGCAGGCTCCTGCGAACGTCCCCGAGCACGCACCAGCCCGCATCCACCCGCTGCCCACGTTGCGCGAGCAGGCGAAGGAGCAGCAGGCGTGGCTCGAGATGCGAATGGAGCGGATTCTGCCGGCGCTCATGGCCGAATACGACGTGCGCATGTGGATCCTGTCGATGCGCGAGTACGCCGAGGATCCGGTGTTCTGGTCCATCACCTCGCCGACGACGTTCGCCGCCCGCCGTCGTTCCATCTACGTCATCACGCGGCGTGACGATGGTTCGCTGGAACGGCTGGCGCTCGGTGGTACGAGCCAAGGGGGAGTGTTCGAAGCGTTCCGCTCGACGCGCCCCGCGCCCACCCAGCCCACGGCTGAGCTGGTAGGAAGCGAGCAGTGGAATCTGCTGCGGGAACTGGTGGAGGATCGCGACCCCGAGAACATCGTGCTCAACATCGACCCGGTGTGGGCCTTCTCTGACGGGCTGCACGCGGGTGAGGCGGAAGAGCTGCTCGAGGCCCTGGGCGACGAATACACCAAGCGGGTCAAGCGCGAGCCCCGCCTCGCGATGAACTACATCGGGCTGCGACTTCCCGAGATGATGCCGCGCTACCGCAAGATCGAAGAGACCGTACACGCCATAATCAGCGAGGCGTTCTCAAACTCCGTGATCACGCCCGGCGTGACGACCACGGAGGACGTCGTCTGGTGGATGCGCCAGAAGCTCAGGGACCTGGGATACACCACCTGGTTCCAGACCTCCGTCGACGTGCAACGACGGGGAGAGATCGCGCGGGGCGGACCGGTGGTCATCCAGAAGGGGGACCTGCTCTGGACAGACTACGGCGTGGTGGGTCTCAACCTCCACACGGACACGCAGCACCTCGGCTACGTGCTGAAAGACGGAGAGACCAGCGTTCCCGCCGGCCTGGAGCAGTGCCTGGCGAACTCCAACCGACTCCAGGATATCCTGCTCTGGCACATGGAGCCGGGACTGACAGGAAACCAAATCCTCGCGAACACGCTCGGTCAGATGCGCTCAGAAGGGATCGACGGGACCGTGTACACGCACCCGATTGGGGACCACGGTCATGGAGCCGGCCCGCTCATCGGACGTTGGGACGGGCAGGAAGGTGTACCCGTCCGCGGGGACGCGGTGCTGCTGCCCTCGACCTGGCACTCGATCGAGTTGCAAGCGACGACGCCGATCCCTGAGTGGGGCGGCAAGCCGGCCTCGTGCCGGCAGGAAGAAGAGGCGTACCTGGACGAGCAAGGCGAGCGCCATTGGGTGTTCCGTCGCCAGAACAGATTCCACCTGGTTTGGTAGGCCCAAGCTGACCTTCCCGCACCTGTGAGCGCACCCAAGACGGGGAAGGCGTTCGACCGCTCGATCGTGGAGGGGCCGATCAGGGGAGCCGTGTGGAAGCTCGCGTGGCCCACGATGCTCCAGAACATCATCGGCGGCATGCAAGGAATCGTCGATCACGTGATGGTCGGCAACTACGTCGGCTACACCGGCAACGCGGCGATCGGAGTGTCCTGGCAGATCTTTCTGGTCGTCATCGTCTTCATCAGCTCGCTCTTCACGGGCATGGGTGTGCTCGTCGCGCGATTCACGGGTGCAGACGAACCCGACAAGGTGAACCGCACGGTTTACCAGGCGTTCCTCACCGCGGTCATGCTCGTCGTGGTGATCATGGCTCCCATCGGATATCTCGCGTCCCCGTTGCTGCTCGACCTGGTCAACGCGGCCCCGGAGGTGCAAACGGAAGCGCTGCCGTACCTGCGCATCATGTTCGTTTTTTCGTTCGGCATGCTGCTCTTCTTCATGCTCGGTGGCGCCCTTCGTTCGGCGGGTGACGCCAAGACGCCGCTCCGACTCGGCATCGCGCTCACGATTCTGAACATCACGCTCAACGTGATCTTCATCCGAGGCCTGGGCCCGATCCCAGCCTTCGGCACCAGAGGTGCCGCGATGGGCACGGTCATCGCGGGGGCGCTCGTGAGCGGGTATGCGATGCTGCGGCTCTTCAGTGGCACCTGGGTCGTGTCGTTCCATAGAGGAATGAACTTGATGCCCGATTGGAAGATCATCCGGCAGCTCTTCAAGTTCGGCCTGCCCACGGGTATCCAGGGCATCGCGATGAACATCGGGGGAGTGTTCCTGCTGGCCTTCATCGGGTCGCTCTCGATGAGCGCACAGGCCCAGGCCGCGTATGTGGTCAGCTACACCCAGCTCTTTTCGTTCATCACGTGGACATCGGTCGGCATCATGGGCGCGACGGCGGCGGTCGCGGGCCAGAACCTCGGGGCCGGCAAGCCCGACCGGGTTAGCGAGGGGGTTCGCACAGCCGCCGTCTTCGGTCTCCTGCTCGCGGCGGGGATCGGTGCTTCATTCGTGATCATCCCGAGCGTGCTGCTCGGCATATTCGGCATGGACGATCCGGTCGTGCTGGGGCTGGGTGTCGAGTTGCTCCGGTATCTTGCCGTATCGGGCCTGTTCATCACGGTCGCGCTGGCGTACACCGGCGGGCTGCAAGGCACCGGCGATACCAAGAGTCCGATGTATATCTCGATGGTATCCCAGCTTATTCTCCCACTCGGCATGTGCTTCACCATCCAGACCTTTTCGACACTCGATCCCGTCGACATCTGGCTCGCGATCGTGCTCGGACACTTTACCCGAGCCCTGTTGAGCGTCCTCGTCTTCCGGCGCGAGAAGTGGCGGGGCATCAAGGTCGATCTCGGGGAGGCGAAGGCCTGATTCGTAGGGGTCACCCGGTCCAGGACCGAGAGCCCGACGAGCGCAGCCGCCGGTGGCTCGACCCGAAGCGGGCCGGCCCCCATTATAAAACCCCTTCCGTCCCTCGATCAGACCGTCCCTCGATCAGACAGCGACGCCGCGTATGGCTAAGCAATATTGGCTCATGAAGTCGGAGCCCTACGTCTACTCCATCGACGACCTGGAAAAGGACGGATCGACCTGCTGGGAAGGCGTACGCAACTACAGGGCGCGTAACAACATGCGGGATATGAGCGTGGGGGACGAAGTGTTGTACTACCACTCCAACGACAAGCCCCCTGCTGTGGTCGGCCTTGCGCGTGTCTGCAAGGAGGCGTATCCGGACCACTACGCCTTCGACCGGAAGTCGAAGTACTTCGACGCCAAGTCGGACTCGGACAACCCGCGTTGGTGGATGGTCGATGTCGAGTTCGTCGCAAAGTTCGACGAGTTCGTCGGTCTCCCGGAACTCAAGGCGGATCCTGCGCTCGCGGAGATGGAGCTCATCCGGTACGGGCGTCTCTCCGTGCAAGCGGTGACGAAGAAGGAGTTCACTCACGTGAAGAAAGTGGCAGGCTACAAGGGGTGAGGTCCGCGGGTGTGGAGGTCGGACACAGCACCATCATTCGCGGACAGGGGGCGAGGGAAACGCTGACCGACATCAAATCGTAAACCCCATCCAGGTGAAGACCCATGCGCAGCAACCTTCGTTCGATTCCCATTCTCGTGGCTCTGGCCGCGTCGCTGGCCGCGACGCCAGGCGCAGTGGATGCGCAGCGGTTGGCGACGGACGATCCCGTGCTCCGGCAGATCTGGGATCAGGCGATGGACAACTCACACTTCGAACAGCTCGGGACAGCACTACTCGACTCGATCGGCCCGCGACTGACCGCGTCGCCCGGTATGGAGCGCGCGCAGGACTGGGCGGTGAAGACCTTCCAGAGCTGGGGCATCGAAGCATGGACGGAGCAGTACGGCACCTGGGAGGGTTGGGACCGAGGAGTGAGCCACATCGACCTGATCGAGCCGCGCGTTCGCTCGCTGGAGGGGCGCATTCTGGCGTGGAGTCCTGGTACGGGTGGAGAGCCGGTCGATGGAGAGGTCACGTACCTGCCGACGATCGACTCGCCCGCGGACTGGGAGTCCTTCCTGGGCACGGTGAGCGGCAAGTGGGTGATGCTGTCGTTCCCCGAGCCGACGTGCCGTGCGGACGAGCAGTGGGCCGAGTTCGGAACACGCGCGTCCGTGCAGAGCATGTCGCAGGCCCGGCAACAGGGTCGGCAGGCATGGAATGCGAGCCTGAGTGCCACGGGCTCGACCGACGGTCGCAGGCGCGACCTTCACTCCGCCCTCGAAGGTGCCGGCGCTGCGGGCATCATCACATCTCAGTGGCCGGGCTCGTACGGGACGACGCGCGTCTTCAACGCGTACAACCGCGAGACGCCCACGTTCGAGTTGGGCTGTGAGGACTACGGTCTGGTCCACCGGCTCGCGAAGGAAGGACGGCACCCGATTCTGCGCGTAACCGCGGAGGCCGAGAACCGGGGCGAGGTACCGGTCTACAACGTGTTCGCCACGATTCCCGGGACGGAGCTGCCGAACGAGTATGTGATGCTCTCCGCGCACTTCGACTCGTGGGAGAGTGGCTCCGGCGCGACCGACAACGGTTCCGGATCGCTGCTCATGATGGAGGCGATGAGGATTCTGAAGGAAGTGTATCCGAACCCGAAGCGTACGATCCTTGTCGGTCTGTGGAGCGGCGAGGAGCAGGGCCTCAACGGATCACGCGCGTTCACCGAAGACCATCCCGAGGTGGTCGAGGGGCTGCAGGCGCTCTTCAATCAGGACAACGGCACGGGCCGCGTCGTGAACATGGGCGCGCAGGGCTTCACGAAGGCGGTGGGTTCGCTCGCTCGCTGGCTATCGCAGGTGCCGTCCGAGGTATCGGGTGGCATCGATCTTCGACTTCCCGGGAATCCGGGCGGCGGCGGCTCCGACTATGCGTCGTTCGTGTGTCATGGGGCGCCGGCTTTCAACCTCGGCGCGCTTTCCTGGGACTACACCTCGCACACCTGGCACACCCATCGCGACACGTTCGACAAGCTCGTCCTGGACGATCTGAAGAACAACGCGGTGCTTGCGGCGTCACTGGTCTACCTGGCTTCCGAGGATCCCGAGCGCGTGAGCCGCGAACGCCGTACGGTGATCACCGGTCGGGGTGGGGGTCCGGGTCAATGGCCCACGTGTTCCCCGGCGGTGCGCGCTTCAGGCGACAGCCCGCGCATGTAGCGCCGGATCGCGTTGCGTCCTTTACGGACTGCTAAGAGCACCGAATTCGATGATTAAGAACTACGTAGGTGGCGAGTGGCGCGACGCCTCTGCCACCGACTCGTTGGCCGTGACGAACCCCGCGTCGGGTGAAGAGATTGGACGGGTCCCACTCTCGACCGCGACCGACATAGATGCGGCGGTGCAGGCAGCTAAGGCCGCCTACCCGGCATGGCGCGACACCCCGGCGCCTGAGCGCGCACGGGTGCTCTTCCGGCTCAAGACCCTGCTGGAGGAGCACAAAGAGGAGCTCGCACGTCTGCTGGTGACCGAGCACGGCAAGGTGCTGCCCGAAACACGGGGTGAGATCCAGCGTGGCATTGAGAACGTCGAGCACGCGTGTGGCATCCCGACGCTCATGATGGGCGATACCGTAGAGCAGATCGCCGTCGGAATCGACAGCGCGTCTTGGCGCCAGCCGTTGGGAGTGTTCGGCATCATCACGCCGTACAACTTCCCGGTCATGATCCCACTCTGGTTCTGGCCGTATGCGGTCGCGACCGGGAACAGTGTCGTGCTCAAGCCGAGCGAGCAGGATCCGCTCACGCACCAGAAGATCGTCGAGCTCGTCGAGCAGGCCGGCCTCCCGCCCGGGGTGCTCAACGTCGTGCACGGGGCGAGGGAGACGGTCGAGGCGATGTGCGACCACCCGGACATCGTCGGCGTGTCCTTCGTGGGCTCGAGCGATGTCGCGAAGATCGTGCATGCACGCGCGTCGGCGTCCGGCAAGCGGGTGCAGGCGCTCGGCGGAGCGAAGAACTACATGATCGTGCTTCCCGACGCGGACATGGACGCCGCCCACGAAGCGTGCTCCGCTTCGGTCTTCGGCTCGACCGGGCAACGCTGCCTCGCCGGTAGCGTGATCGTGGGAGTCGGCGACGCGCACGCACAGATCAGAGACCGTATGCTCGATTCGGCCGCGTCCATTCGGCTCGGGGACGGGCTGGAGGCCGGGACCGACATGGGTCCGGTGATCTCGGCCGCGCACCGTGATCGGGTGAACGCCTTCATCGATCAGGGCCGATCCGACGGGGCCAAACTCTCGCTGGACGGGCGCGGCGCGACCGTCGAGGGACTCGAAGGCGGCTTCTGGGTAGGGGCTACGGTCTTCGAAGACGTGCCGCCGGACATCTCCATCGCGACCGAGGAGGTCTTCGGACCGGTCGCGGGCATCAACCGCGCCAAGGACGTCGATGAGGCGGTCCGCATGATGCACGCCAGCCGTTACGGCAACGCGTGTTCGATCTTCACCACGAGCGGCAAGGCGGCGCGCGACTTCCGGTATCAGGCCGGCATCAGCATGATCGGCGTGAACATCGGCGTCGTCGCCCCGATGGCGTTCTTCCCATTCGGCGGCTCGAAGGGCTCGTTCTACGGGGACCTGAAGGCACAGGGCCGCGACGGCATCTCCTTCTACACCGATCAGCGGGTCGTCATCTCACGCTGGTGAGCGACTCCGAATCCCAGGGCGGGTGACATACCATGACTGTTTCGACGGTGAGCGCGGGCGCCACGAGCGCCGAGATCGTAAAGGGACAGCGGGAGTACCTTCTGCCTTCGCTGCTGCACATGTACTCGGAGCCGCTCGCGCTCGTCGAAGGTGAGGGAGTCCGGGTCCGTGACGCGGATGGTCGGGAATACCTCGACCTGTTCAGCGGCATCCTCACCACGTCGGTAGGCCATTGCCACCCGCGTGTCGTCGAGGCGATGACGTCGCAGATGAACCGGCTCGGGCATATCTCGACGCTCTACGCGAACGAGCCGCAGGTGGAGGCGGCGAGGCGCATTGCCGACATCGCTCCGGGGGCGCTCAAGCGCACGTTCTTCAGCAACTCGGGCACCGAGGCGATCGAGACCGCGCTCATGATGGCGTGCCTCGCCACGGGAAGGACCGAGATCATCGCACTCCGGGTCGGCTATCATGGCCGCTCCTTCCTGGCCACCAGTGTCACCGCGCATTCCGGGTGGCGGCCACTCGCCACCCCGGTGGCGGGAATCAAGCACGCGATGTCTCCGAACGCGTACCGCTGTCCGTTCAAGCAGCCTTGCGACGACAGCTGCGTAGACAAGTTTGTGGACGACCTCGAGGAGGTGATCTACACCACAACCAACGGCCGTCCAGCCGCCTTCATCGCTGAGACGATCCAGGGCGTGGCGGGCTATGTCGTGCCTCCCCCGGGCTACTTCCAGAAGGCGGCCGAGGTTATCCGCAGTTACGGTGGCCTGCTCATCATCGACGAGGTGCAGACCGGCTTCGGTCGTTGCGGAACGCACTGGTTCGGCATCGATCACTGGGGTGTCGAGCCCGACATCATGGTCATGGCGAAGGGCATCGCGAACGGTGCTCCCGTCGGTGCCACGATCACGACGGACGAAATCGCGCACGGGTGGAAAGGCAAGACGATCTCGACCTTCGGGGGCACGCCAGTCTCGATGGCGGCCCTGTGTGCGACGCAGGACGTGTTGCGCGAGGAGAACGCGCCTGCCAATTGCGAGGCGCGCGGTGCTCAGCTGCGGGCCGGTCTCGAGCAGATCCAGAGCCGCCACGCCTGGATCGGGGACGTACGGGGCATGGGCCTCATGCAGGCGGTGGAGATCGTGAAGGACCCGACCACGAAGGAGCCAGATGTCGAGCGGACTTCGAAGCTGGTCGAAGCCACGCGGGACGAGGGCGTGCTGATCGGGCAGGGTGGGCTGCACGGTACGGTTCTTCGAATCGGGCCATCGATGCTGATCAGCGAAGAGGACATCGCCGAGGGTGTGCAGAAGCTCGGCGCGGCGTGCGACAGGGTGGGCTGAAGCCCACGCCATGCCAATTCTCGGAATGCCCCTGGACGCCTGGATTCTCCTTCTGGTTTCAGTCGGCCTCGGCCTCGGCCTCGAAGTCGCTTTCCTGAGGGCACAGAAGCGCCATTCAGCCGCACGCGATGAATAGTGCCGGAGCTGCTCAGGACGACGCTGGGGGTGTCACCTGACGTCCCCTACCGTCGTCGGAGTCCTGGTCGGCTACCTGCTCGTTCTGCTCGGAATCGGCTTGTGGGCGAGCCGGGAGTCCGGCGACCTCAAGGGCTATTACGTCGCAGGGAAGCGATTGCCCTCATGGGTGATCGCGTTCAGCTCGAACGCCACCGGAGAGAGCGCTTGGCTCTTGCTCGGGCTTACCGGGATGGGCTATGCGATCGGGGTGCACGCATTCTGGGTCATCCTCGGTGAGGTCCTGGGCGTCGCCGCGGCGTGGATCTTCGTAGCACGACCGTTCAAGGAGTATACCGACCGCTTCGATTCCATCACGGTTCCCGATTATCTGACCGACCGGTTCCGAGATACGAGCCATGTCTTCCGGTGGCTGTCGGCCGTCATCGTGCTGAGCATGGTCATGGCTTACACAGCAGCCCAGCTCACCGCGTCGGGGAGGGCGTTCGACTCGTTCCTGGGCACCGGATACACGCAGGGCGTGTGGATCGGACTCGGCATCGTGCTCTTCTACACGACGGTCGGCGGCTTCAAGGCGGTCGCGTACTCTGATTTCGTGCAGGGCGTACTCATGCTCGGCTGCCTGATCATGCTGCCGATCGTCGGCGTCATCGCGGCGGGCGGATTGAGTGAAATGTTCTCAGCGCTCGGGGCCGCCGATCCCGCGCTTCTGCGACCGATGGGTGAGTTCGGGCTCGGGCCCGCGGGGATCGCGAGCGCGATCGGGTTCGTCGCCATCGGGCTCGCGTTCCTGGGCTCACCCCAACTGCTCATGCGCTTCATGGCTGCGCGAGATCAGAAGCAGATCGTCGACGGCGGCAAGTGGGCGGTGCTGTGTATCATCGGATTCGACATCGGTGCGGTGTTCGCGGGAATGGCAGGCCGCACGCTCTTTCCGGGCCTCGTCGGCCTCGAGACCGAGACGATCTTACCAAAGATGAGCACCGCACTGTTCCCGGCATTTTTCACGGGAGTCTTTCTGGTGGTCGTGCTCGCCGCGATCATGTCGACCGTCGACTCGCTGCTCATCCTGGCGTCTTCGGTAGTCGTCCGGGACGTGGTCCAGAAAGCGCTCGGATCCAGCTGGAGCGAGCGGAGGCTTTCGACGCTGGGCAAGGCGGTCACCGTCGTCATCGGCGTGGCCGGGCTCGCGGTCGCGCTCCGCGAGGTGCGGATGATCTTCTACTTCGTGCTCTTCGCCTGGTCGGGCATTGCGAGCGCGTTCACGCCTGTCATTCTCTGCTCGCTTTTCTGGAAGCGCACGACGAAAGCCGGCGCGGTCGCCGGCATGATCGGCGGCTTCGTCGTCACCGTCGTTTGGGTCATTTGGTTCAAAGAGCGCTTCTACGACTTGTACGAAATGATCCCGGGCTTCGTGGCCGGATTCGCGTGCACGATCGGCGTGAGCCTGATGACGGAGCCGAATGCAGAAGCGGTCGCGGAATTGGAGTCGGTGCACCAGGCGGTTGGGCCCGTATTCTGACCGAATGGAGCTGCGGCTAGCTCCCCGCTGGCCGCATCCTTGAAAGCCCCGTACGATGATGCCGTACGGTCCGCGTACGTCGCGTTCCCGAGGTCCCAGGGGGTGAAAATGAGCGAGATCAGCCGGAAAAACTTCCTTGGACTCGGCACCGTCGCGGCCGCCGGATTGGCCTCGGGTTGCGCTTCGGGAGCGGATGAAAGCGGGCTCGCGCCCGACGTGGTCGTAGTGAACGGCAACGTGCTTACCCAGGACGCTGCTCAACCGACCGCGGAGGCATTCGCGATCAAGGACGGTCGATTCGTCGCGGTCGGTACGAACGACGACGTCCAGAACCTCATCGCGAGCGGCACCGAGGTCATCGACGCCGCCGGCGCCACCGTGCTTCCGGGCTTCATCGACGCCCACTCGCATCCATCCGGCGCGGGGCTCAACGCCTTGAAGAACGTCGACACGAACCTGGGCAGCATCGCCCGCATGCAGGAGGCGCTCCGGGCTCGAGCCGCCGAGACGCCGCCGGGAGAGTGGATCGTCGGTTACATGTACGATGACACCAAGCAGGAAGAGGGTCGCCCCGTGAATCGTCTCGACCTCGACGCGGTGAGCACGGAACACCCCATCGTCGTCGGGCACCGGGGTGGTCACACAGGAGTCTACAACTCGAGGGCCTTCGCAACGGCAGGTGTGACGGTCGATACGCCAGACCCGTTCGGCGGGCGTTTCTATCGGGAAGACGGCGAGCTGACGGGAAAGGTCGCAGAGCGCGCGCGCGGTGTCTTCAACGTCTCGTCGACGTCGACGCGAGAGGAGCGGGCCGCTGGGGTCGCGCTCATTTGCAGGCAGATGAACGCCCACGGTCTGACCTCCGTGCATCAGGCGGGCACGAGCTCTACGGCCTTCACGGCGTACCAGGATGCCCGCGAGGCGGGTGATCTCACGTTTCGCGTCTACGCCATGGCACGAGGCGGCACGTTCCCGTCGCTGAACCGCGCTGGAATCCGCACGGGCTTCGGCGACGAATGGTTGAAGGTCGGCCCAGTGAAGTTCGCCGCGGACGGGTCGGCGTCGGAGCGCACCATGGCGATGAG
Organism: Gemmatimonadota bacterium; assembly: GCA_022560615.1. NCBI lineage: Bacteria > Pseudomonadati > Gemmatimonadota > Gemmatimonadota bacterium. The sequence continues at coordinate 34,639 of JADFSR010000001.1, read as the reverse complement.
CACGCCCTACGCTGGGCGGCCTGACGACTACGGCATCCTGACCATGACGCAGGAAGAGGTGCACGAGGCGGTCGAGGAAGGGCACCGCTCCGGCTGGCAGGTCGCAATCCACGCGAACGGCGACGTGACCATCGACATGGTATTGAACGCGTACGAGCGCGTGCAGCGCGAGTGGCCCCGAGCAGACGCTCGCCATCGCATCGAGCACTGCTCGCTCGTCAATCCGTCACTGTTACAGAGGATCGCGGACGGCGGCTTCATCCCCGCTCCGTTCTACACGTATGTGCACTATCATGGCGAGAAGTGGATCGAGTACGGTGAGGAGAAGATGGAGTGGATGTTCGCCCACAAGTCGTTCCTCGACTACGGGATCCCGGTCGCCCCGGCGTCCGACCACAGCCCGGGTCCCTATGAGCCCCTGATGGCGATCCAGTCGATGGTGACCCGGAAGGACTTCTCTGGGCGCGTGTGGGGCCCGAGCCAGCGCATCACGGTGGATCAGGCGATCAACGTGTGCACCGTGAACGGCGCCTTCGCGTCCTTCGACGAGGGCGAGAAGGGCACGATCACGGCGGGTAAGCTCGGCGACTTCGTGGTCCTGGCCGAGGATCCGCACGATGTGGATCCCGATCGTATCAAGGAGATCCAGGTCGTTCGCACGGTGGTGGGCGGCACGACTGTGCATGAGGCGTAGGGCTTGGAGGACCCCCACTTCGTCGCCCTCCAGACGGCGCTCGCCGGACGGTATTCCCTAGAACGCGTGTTGGGCCGCGGGGGAATGGGCATCGTCTACCTCGCGCACGAGGTGGCATTGGATCGACCGGTGGCACTGAAGCTGCTGCCGCCGGAGATGGCAGCGCAGGAGGACGTACGAGACCGCTTCCTGCTCGAGGCACGCACAGCCGCGAAGCTCTCGCATCCGAATATCGTACCGATCTTCGCGGTGGACCAAGTCGACGAATTCGTCTTCTTCGTGATGGCGTTGGTGGAGGGCGAGACGCTCGGGGAGCGCGTCCGCTCCCGCGGGCCCCTGAGCGACGCCGAGGCGACACGGCTCATGCGCGAGGTCGCTTGGGCGCTCGCGTACGCGCATCTGCAGGGCGTCGTGCACCGAGATGTGAAGCCCGACAACATTCTGCTCGAAGTCGGCACCGGTCGCGCGCTCGTCACCGACTTCGGGATCGCGCAGGTGAGTGCGGAGACGGAACGAGAGGACACCGACCGCGTCCTGGGGACGGCCGAGTTCATGAGTCCGGAGCAGGCGAAGGGTGCCTCCGTCGACGGGCGCAGTGATCTCTACTCACTGGGTGTCGTGGGCTTCTACGCGGTCTCGGGTAGGGTGCCGTTCGAGGCGAGCACCGCGGCGGCGGTATTGGGCATGCACCTAGCCGAAACGCCCCCTCCGGTGGCCTCGCGGGCGCCACAGCTGTCGGCGTCGCTGGCACGCACGATCGACCGCTGCTTGCGTAAGGACCCGGACACTCGGTTTCCTGACGGAGGAGCGATCGCGGATGCTCTGGCGCAGGAGGCCGCGATCGATCGCCCGTTACCGGTGCCGTTGAGGGTCTTCATCAAGCATTTGCGGGAGATGACTAAGTCTTTCTCGGGGCTCGCGATTTTCGCGCTTGTCTTCCTTCTCCCCAGCCTGGTCGAAGGGATCGTCGAGGGAAGCTCGGTTGTGGTCGTGGCCCTCGTGGCAGCCTTGGCGGCTCTCTTCGGCCTGGGCGGGCCAGGGCTGCTGGCCTACCATGCTAGAAAGTTGCTCAGGGCGGGCCATACGGTGGAAGACGCACGCATCGCTCTCGAGCAAGACGTGATGCAACGCAACGAGGAGTTCCAATTCGAAGTCGGTCTGAGGACGACCGGGGTCGACGTCCTGTTGAAGTGGGTTTCGCTGGGAGGGTTCGGCGTCGCGGCGCTCACCGCAGTGCCGCTATGGCTCTCTTCCGGCGCCTCCAGCTCTCTCTGGACCATCCCTAGCCTGGCGTTGGTGACGGGGCTCGGTGTGGGCGCGCTTCATGTTTCCCGAACGAGGCGTCGGGCGGACATCGCTGGGGAGCGATTGCTCAAGCTCTTGCGCGGTCGGCTCGGAGATTGGGTCTTCAAGCTCGGCGGGTTCCGCCTCAAGGGGCGAGTTGCCCTGGGCGCCAGCACATACCGCCCCACCGAGATGGCGATCGGACTGGCCGCCGACCGGCTGTACGAGGAGCTTCCGAAGGAGACGCGCCGGTCCCTGTCAGGCCTACCGGACACCGTTCGCGGATTGGAAGCCGATGCGCGGTCTCTTCGTGGGCAGGTCGCTGAGCTCAACGGTGTGCTCGCCGAGCTGGGCGACGACCCCGCGGCGCCTGGGCAGGACGCCCGGGCGAAGGTCCGGGCCGACGTGACTGCGACGCGGGACGAGGCCGCATCGCGGCTGCGGGAGGCTGTCAAGGCGCTCGAGACGATCCGGGTCGGTCTCCTGCGCATGCATGCCGGCGAGAGCGTGCTCCAGAGCGTGACCATGGAGTTGAAGGCGGCCAAGGAAATCTCGTCTGACCTGGAGAGCCTTCTCGAGGGGCATCGCGAGGTGGAACGTCTGCTCGCTCAACGGCGAGCGACCGGCACGTTCACGATCGTCGACGAGTGAGATTGCGTGCCGGTCTGGTCGACCGTGTTACTCGAATATGATGTGGTGAACTGACGAGCGGATGAAGGGGCAGGTATGGGTGCGCGCGCTCTGGCCACACAATCCGAGCAGGAAGGGTTGCGCGGGTGCCGCTCAGGCGACGCTAGATGACAGTGTCTTGCCCCTCAGCCACTCCTCTGGGGTCATCGTCCGCTGGCGTTCACGCGGGTTCATGCGGAACCACCGAGCGACGAGCAGGATCTCGGCGGCTTCCTCGGGCTCGAGTCCGGAGAGCCCTGGATCGGTCTCGCCGTAGACCTCTTCGATCTGGCGCGCGAGCCGCTCCCGTGCACGCGCTCCTTTGGGATAGGGGAGATCCTTGCGAATCCGGCCGCGCCTCATCAGGTAGATGCGGTCGTCTCCACGGAAGCCCGGGACGCGATAGGTGAACGTCAGGTCCTCGACGCGTCCTCGAAAAGCGAGCAGCTCGTCCCGGAAGTGCCTGAGCCGCTCGAGGCGATCCCGCAGTAGCGCCGCGTACTCGAAGTCCATGCGAGCCGCGGCTGCGCCCATCTGCTGCTCCAACTCTCGAAGCGGCTGCTCGGCGCGACCCTCGAGGAATCGACGCGCGACGTCGACGGCTTGCCGGTACTCGGCCGCTGTGGGGCGCCCACAACACGGCGCCAGGCAGCTGTCGAGGTCCGCCCGGATGCAGCGTGGCATACGCCCGCCTGAGAAGATCTCGAGTTGATCGTCGAAGAAGACCGGGGTCGTCGACGGGCAGTCGCGGAGCCGGAGCACGTGAGCGAGCTCGCGGATCGTGCGGGCGAGGGCGCCGACCCTGGGGAACGGACCATAGTACGTCGCGCCGTCTTCGGCGATGCGCGTAACCGGCAACATTCTTGGAGCCTGCTCACGCGTGACCTTCACGAACGCGTAGATGCGCTTGCGCTTGTGTTGGACGTTGAAGCGCGGCTGCCACTTCTGGATCAGCTTCATCTCGTGGATGAGCGCCGCGAATTCGTTGGGGACGTACTCCCAAGAGACCCGCCCGGCTTCGCTGATGAGCTCCCATGCCTTCTCGCCCTTGGAAGCCCGGAAGTAGGATAGAAGCCGGGTGCGCAGGTGCACCGACTTTCCGACATACAGCAACTCATCCCCTGGACCGTACATGCGATACACGCCCGGGCGGTTTTCCGCCTGGGCTCGGATGTGTTCGCGAAGCGTCGGGTTGGGGCGCATGCGGTGCGTCGTTCTAGCGGCGTGGGGTGGCGCTTTCGTTCTTTCTTCGGGAAACTAGAGACGGTGGCCCTGCGCCGCCAACAGTGTCCCGTTCGCCCATTCGCGACTCTCTGCGTCATCTCGATACTTACCCCATGAGCACTACGGTCCCCGGAAAAACGATCAGGGATCCTCTCTGGAACACGATCCGGCTCGATCCCACAGCCGTGGGGATCGTGGATACCCCCGAGTTCCAGAGACTGAGGTACATCCGTCAGCTCGGGCTCGCGCACCTCGTCTATCCCGGTGCCACGCACACGCGCTTCGATCATGCACTGGGTGTCTATCATCTGACGATCACGGCGTTGCGCCACTTGCGAGATCGGGGCGGTGTCGCCTCGGAGGCATGGGAAGGCGAGGAGCTGGTGCCTTATGCAGGCCTGCTGCACGACATCGGACACTACCCGTTCTCTCACGCGCTGGAGGAGTTGGAGGCCGAACAGCTGCCGATGCATCACGAGGAGGTGAGCCGGCGGTTCTTCTCCTCGCCAGCGTTGCGTGACGCGCTCGCACCTCTTGGCCTCACAGCTCCGGATCGGATCCACGAGCTCATCTCGGGTGAGAGCCAGCTCCCGCTTCGAGGGCTCGTGAGCGGCGGTCTCGATCTCGACAAGATGGAGTACCTGCGCCGCGACGCTCACTTTTGCGGAGTGCCCTACGGTGAGGTTGATGTGTGGCGGCTGATCCAGGGCCTCGCGCTGCTCGCGGATCCGGAGACCGGAGCGTTCGAGGTCGGTGTGCACGAGAAGGCGATCGCCGCGCTCGAGTCGCTGCTGTTCGCCAAGTACCAGATGTTCAGGAACGTCTATTGGCACCACGGAGTGCGCGCCGCCACCGCTTTGTACAAGCGCATCGTGGAGGAGTCCGTCCGGGCGGGTCTTCTCGATCCGGAAGAGCTGATCGGTCCGACCGACGAAGAGTTGCTGTACGAGATCAGCCGGCGCTCACAGGAGGACGACGGAGAGATAGCGGAAAGAATTGCGACTCGGTGGTTGCCGGCCCTGAGGCAGCGCCGTCTCCCGAAGCGGGCGCTCGAACTCACTGCCGCGGACCTCGCCGGACGGCAGGTAGAGGATTGGGCCGTCGGTGACTCCCCGTGGAAACGGGTGGTCGAGGACGACCTCGCCGCGGAACTCGGACTCGAATCGGGTGAAGTCGTCATCGACTTCCCAGCGAAGCCCGAGATGTTCCAGCTCGACGTCCTCGTGGAGCGGCGTGGTGGCGAGATAAGCCGTCTCGGGTTGGCGGGGCTTCCGGGCCTGCTGGACCTGCCGAGACTCGCGCAGCAGCTGTACGCGACCGCCCGAGTGCTGAGGGTCTTCACCTTCGAGCGGCGGGAGATCCCGGCCGAGCAGGTGCTGGAGCGGATCACGCGTCCCGTCGGCAGCGTCTAGACTTGGAGTTCGGCAGTCGCTGACTCGCCGATCACCCTACCAGAACGATCACCCTACCAGAACTAGTGCGACCGTGATGTTGTCGTGCCCACCCGCTTCATTCGCCGCGGCCACAAGCGCTTGGGCCGCGACCTCGAGGACCTCGAGATCCGGAGCGACGCCCAACTGCTCCCGAAGTATGCGCTCGATGTCCTCGTCCTCGAGCATGCCGACGAGCCCGTCTGAACAGAGCAGATATACGTCCCCGACTACCGCGGTTCCATCTTGCACATGGGGTACCGGCGGATCTTCCAGCCCGACGCACTGCGTGAGGATGTGGCCGAAGGGGTGACGCCTCGCCTGCTCCGGTGTCAGCTCTTTCGCATCGACTCGCGCCTGGACCCAAGTGTCGTCCTGTGTAAGCTGGACGAGCGCGCCAGCCCTGAGACAATAGGCCCGCGAGTCGCCCACGTGCCCGAGCACGTACTCTTTCCTGTCGAGATCGAGGGCCATCGCCGTGAGGGTCGTGCCCATTCCTTCCAGCTCTTCGTCCTGCGCGCACGCCTTCCGGATCGCCTGGTGAGCCGACATGACGGATTCCAGCATGGTCGCACGCATTCCTGCCGACAGGCCCTGAACGGGAGGGCCTGATCCGAGCCTCTCCTCCAGCATCTCCGCAGTTTGGTCAGCCGCGATCCGACTTGCGACATCACCGCTCGGGTGCCCACCCATACCGTCCGCGACGATGGCGATGCCGCCGGACGGGAGCAACGCGAGACTGTCCTCGTTTCGCGTGCGAACCCGCCCGATATCGCTGAGGCCGACAAAAGTGGTCGTGTTCGGCACGTAGAGCGTTCAAGTGACCTGCGAAGGGGGCTGCTCCAGGAATGGCAAAGTAGAAGCACCGGCGCTCGTGCGGCAACCAGGTCGTGGAATGCAGCTCCAACGCGAGGAACCCCATCGCGGGACTGGGTTACCAGTGGGCGAATCCCCCGGAGCGCCTCCGCTGGGAACTATGAGACCAGCCCAGACGTACCAGAAGTGCTGGAGTTTAGTTGACAGGCCGGGCTCCCGCGGGCACCTTAAATGGCTGAAGATTCGACGAAATTTTGGACCTCTACCCACAGGCCCTCTGTATCGAGGGTCGGTGAGCCAGGACTTGAAGGAGAATAGACACGATGGCCGCTGCCGATACCAGCAAGCGCAAGCGCCGGGGGAAGGGCAATCTTCTCTCGGGCTTCGACGCGAGCGTGGAGGAGCAGAGCGCCCTCGATCAGTACCTCCGAGACGTGAGTCGCCACGAGCTCATCACTCCTGACAAGGAGAAGGAGCTCGGCGCTCTGGCCCAGAAGGGCGACCAGGAGGCGATCCAGGAGCTGGCGCGAGCGAACCTACGCTTCGTGATCAGTGTTGCTAAGAAATATCAGAATCGCGGCGTCTCTCTCACGGACCTGATCCAGGAGGGGAACGTCGGACTCGTTACCGCTGCGCGGAAGTTCGATCCCGAGCAGGGCGTGAAGTTCATCAGTTATGCCGTCTGGTGGATTCGTCAGGCCATCCTGGCGTCTCTCGCCAACCACGGTCGGGCGGTTCGTGTTCCGCTCAACCGGGCGAGTGACCTCGCTCGGATCTTTCGCGAGAAGGAGCGCCTGAAGCAGGAGAAGGGGCGCGAGCCGACGACAGAGGAGTTGGCCGAGGCCACATTCTTGACGCCTGAGCTGGTCGAGTCCCTGCAGACGCTGAACGCCGCAGAGATCCGTCTCGATGCGCCGATCGGTGACTCGGAGGACTCACAGCTCGTTGAGCGCTTCATCACCGAAGAGGCGGCGGAGCCCGAAGTCGAGGTCGAGAGCCGCTTGCTGACCGAAATGATCACTGAGGCTCTGTCCACGCTCGAGGTACGCGACGCGAAGGTCCTGCGCCTGTACTTCGGTCTCGAGGGCGAGCGCGAGCATACACTCGAAGAGATCGGGAACATGCTCGGCGTGACCCGTGAGCGGATCCGGCAGCTGCGCGATCGTGCGCTGCGACGTTTGCGCGACGGCGAGAAGGGCACTGCGCTGGAGTCTTTCGCTGCGTAATGATTGAGCCGGCCGTGATTCGGTCGGACTCTGTGGCCCCCCGTTGGAAGTCGTTCCGGCGGCGGGCTTCGCGCATTTGGGAGTTGCGTGCGTGAGGGGCAGGGTACACGAGGCTGGTGGAGGTGTGTACCGCATCCGATTGGAGGACCACCGAGACGTCGAAGCGTCGTTGCGCGGGCGGCTCAAGCGGCAACAGCGCACGGGGAGCCGCGTCGTCATCGGGGACGTAGTGACGGTGCGTACGTCAGGTGACGCGTGGACGATCGAGAGCGTGGAGGAGCGTTCGACGGAGCTCGTGCGCAGAGGGCGAGGCGGGCGGGCGCCGAAGCTGCTCGCGGCCAATCTGGACAAGGCATTCATGGTCGTCGCGGCCAAGAATCCAGACGCCACGGTCGAGTTGATCGATCGCTTGCTGATGCTTGGCGAGGCGAGCGGGATGCTAGCGATCCTGGTCATCAACAAGCTCGATGCGTTGGGCGCGCCCGACGTCGAAGCGCTGTTCGCGCCGATGTACCGGGCCATAGGCTATGAGGTGCTTCCCGTCAGTGCCGAGACTGGCGAGGGACTCGAGCTACTACGTCGGCGGATGTGCGACGGCACATCGACCCTGATCGGACCATCTGGTGTGGGGAAGTCGTCGTTGCTCAACGCGATCGATCCCGAGCTCGGGCTGCTAACGGGCGAACTTTCGCGGAAGACCAGGACCGGGCGGCACACGACGGTCAGCTCCCGTATCATACCGCTCGCTTGCGGTGGGCTGGTGGCGGATACGCCTGGTTTCGGAGACGTCGCTTTGTGGGGCGTTGCGCCGGAGGAGGTCGCTGGCTGCTTCCCAGAGTTCGCGGATCCCTCCGAGCTGTGCCGGTTTCGCGGATGCACCCACGTACACGAGCCGGACTGCGGTGTGAGGGCTGCGCTGGAAGCGGGTGAGATCTTCGACTCCCGGTACCGGAGCTACCTGACCGCGCGAGCCGAGGCAGAAGAAGCGCGCTGAGGTAGTGCGCCCTGTTCCGCAGAGGTCCCTAGAAGGGTGATCGGAAAGGGGGGTGGGCCCAACATCATGGTTGATATGATCTTACGCCCCTGTGGGTTGGGGTGGCACGGCCCCATCTCCGTCGTTGGAGCGTCTCAGAGGAGCTACGGCTACGCCTTCGCCCCTCCGCGACCCACGCTGCGCGCGGGTGCCCTCTGGGGCCGTGGCACTCGGGGACCCATGCGACAGCACGGGTGGCGGCCCGCCCCCCTTTCCGATCACCCTTCTAGGCCTGCCCGCGGCGCAGGGGGGTGACTCTCGGAGTCCCCGACACGGGATCCGTCGTGACCGATACCGGCCACGCATAGACGCTGGCCAGCGTCGGCTCGGTCATGACCTCGGCAGGCGTGCCCTCGGCGGCGACCCTCCCCTGCGAAAGCAACAGCAGGCGGTCGGCGAACCGGGCGGCGAGATCGAGGCCGTGCGTAACCACGACGACGGTGAGTCCCGAGTCCGCCGAGCGTCGGAGTAACTCGAGGATCGCCATCTCGTGACGGATGTCGAGGCTTTTGGTCGGCTCGTCGAGCACGAGCGCCTGCGGCTGTTGCGCGAGGGCTCGAGCGATCCGCACGCGCTGGCGCTCTCCCCCTGAGAGCGTGGTCACGTCTCGGCTCACGAACTCAGTGACGTCACACTCGGCTAGAGCTGCGGCCACGGCCTCCCTGTCGGCGTCACTTTCACCGGAGAGAGGCCCAAGATGAGGATAGCGGCCCATGGCGACCATCTCGCGGACCGTAAGCGGAAACGACAGAGTTTCCGACTGCGCGACCGCGCCGACCGCTCGTGCCAGCTCACGACGGTCCCACGTGCCCACCTCGCGGTCATCGATATAGGTGCCGCCCGAGGTCGGCTTGAGCACACCCATCATCGACCGCATGAGCGTTGACTTGCCCGATCCGTTGGGCCCCAACACGGCGTAGAGGCATCCGTCCGGAATGGTCATCGAGATGCCGTCTAGCGCTGGACGTTGTGCGCCGGGATACCGCACTACGAGGTTCCTCGCCTCGAATCTCATGTCGCGACTAGAAGGCTGATGAAGAAGTACAGCGGGCCGCCACCCGTGCATAGGCACGGGTCCCCGGGTGCCACGGCCTCATAGGGGAACCCGCGCCGAGGGCGCGGGTCGCGGAGGGGCGAAGGCGTAGCCGTAGCTCCTCCGAGACGCTCCAACGACGGAGATGGGGCCGTGCCACCGCAACCCACAGACATGCGTGTCCTTTCATCCTGGTGTTGGGCACATGGCGACCAACGCTTTCGCGTCGGTGCCCGCGCGGCTGATGCTGCGTCTCTCCTCGTCGGACCACCGCCTTCGGCGGCGGTGCCCGCTCGGCTACGACTCCTCGTCGTTCCTTGCCTGAACGCGCGCAAGCACCATGTGCGCGGCCCACTGTACTTCTTCATCAGCCTTCTACGCTCCGGCGCAGGAGCACGAGGAAGATCGGGACACCCACGAAGGCGGTGATCACACCGATAGGGATTTCCCTCGGAGCGAGCGCCAAACGCGCGATCAGGTCAGCGAGTGTGAGAAACGCGGCGCCACCCAGGAAAGAGAGCGGTAGTAGCGCTCGGTGATCCGACCCGATGAGCAGGCGGACGGTGTGTGGGACGACGAGACCGACGAAGCCGATCACGCCGGCCACTGCGACGCCGGCCGCGGTGATCAAGGCGGCGATGACGAGCGCGGTGCGTTTCACCCCTTCGACGTCGGCCCCCAGGTAGTTGGCGGTCTCCTCGCCGATCGCCATGAGATTCAGCGGGCGGGCGAGTCCGATCAGGACGACTGCGGCTGGCACCGTGTACACGGCCGCGAGCAGCACGCTCTGCCAACTCGCGTCGAGGCTCCCCATCATCCAGAATACCGCGCTCTGAACCGTGCGCGCCGAGGACACCGAGAGTATGAAGGCTATGCACGCGGAGAAGAACGCCGCCACTACGACGCCGGCGAGCAGCAAAACGCGCACGTCCATCGCGTGGCCGGTGGCCGTCGCCACTCGGAATACCACCACGATTGCCAGGAGCGCTCCCGCGAAGGCGGCCAGGGGCAGACTCCACGATCCGAGTCCTGCCCAGCCCAAGGCGAGCACCGTAACGGCACCGACCGACGCACCGCCGGAGATGCCGAGGATGTATGGTTCTGCCAACGGATTGCGCAGCAGTGCCTGGAAGGTGGCCCCGGCAAGCGCAAGACCTCCCCCGACGAGCACCCCGAGTAGTGTTCGGGGAAGGCGGAGTTGGAGCACGATGTCGCGATGCATCTCCACGTCCCCGGTGGTGAGGGCCGCGAGCACCTCGGCGGTGGTCAGCTCCACCGAACCGAAGCGGATGCCGGCCAGAACGCTGGTCAGCAGCGTCACTCCGAGGAGTGTCGCCAGCGTGATCCGGCTCATCGCAAGGAAGTGCCGTGCAGCAACTCCGCGACGCGCCACGCGGCATCTAGCACGTGGGGACCTGGAATCTCGAGAGCGGAACCGATCTCGACGATGCGCGCTTGCGGCGTGAGTGTCGCATCGAACTGGGACGCCTCGCTCACGAAGACAACATCGATCTCCCTCGCGCGTAGCTCCTCGGGGCTCACCGCGGAATACAGCGATTGGAGATCCCCGAAGGCGTTGTCCCCGCCCACGAGTCGGATGATTTCGTCGATGTAGGTGTCCGGACCCGCGACCCACGGGGGCGTGCCGCCGAGCACGTACACCGTGCGTAGCCGTGGAAGCTCCGCGACCCGCTGCGACAGTTCGGCGAGACCGGCCTCCAGCACACGGACCAGCGAGTCGGCGGCAGCGTCGGCTCCGGTTGCGCGACCCAGAAGGATCACACCGGCGTACACGTCTTGAAGGCGGTCCGGGCGGACCGCGATGTGCATGATACCCAGCTCGTCGAGCCGTGCCGGTGTGCGCGAGTCTTGTTCGCCGTGGAAGCGGATGACCAGGTCAGGGCTCAGCGCCACGATCTCCTCGAGGTTGGGCTTCAGACCACCGCCGACGGATGGGAGGTGCGCCAACCACTCCTGGTCGTCGAAATCGGTGCGCCCGACGAGCAGTGAGTCGACCCCCAAGGCCCTCAGCGTCTGGGTGGCAGACGGGACCAAGGAAATCACGCGGGTAGCGGGCGCGGCAAAGAAGCGTTTCGACCCTGACGCATCGACGACGCTGATGCCCTCAGGAAGGCTCTGCTCGGGAGAGGTCTCGCCTCTGCACGCGGCGGCGAGGACGCTGACCGCAATTAGAAGGCTGTTGAAGAAGCGAAGAGACTTGCTCGGTGCGTGGCGCGGCATCAGCCGCCCGCAGCGGCGGATCGCAAGCAGGAGTCCTCGGACGTACGGACCCAGGTTCCACTCCGCTGGGCGAGCGCCGCGAACCAGCGACGCTCCGAACCGAAGACGTCGAGCAAAACCTCTTCGTTGCCGTCACCGTCCCAATCCAAGTGATCGAAATAGCGCGGTGCGCCCTTCCCCTCACTGTCGACCGGACGGTACCACATGTAAGTGGGCTCGTACCCCCCCTCCGACGCGCGTCCCATCAAGAACAGCGAGTACGCGCCAGCGCTTGGAGCGGACATCCCGAGCTGGTCCCGATACATGAAGGTCGCGGCGATCGCCTCTCCGGGCGCGCCGACCATCTGAAAGGCCTGGATATCCGCACGTGCCGAGAGCAGTCCGTCAGGGGGCCATGCCGCACCCAAGCGAGGGATCGCGGCCGAAGCGAGACTCGTGGAGGCGATCCGCTGATCGCGGTCGTCAGCGTGGACCCGATAGGGGTCGTATGTCCGGTCGGACGCCACATCCGCAGGCAGAGCCATCAGCAACTCGGCGCTCATGGCGTTCGGCACCAGCTCGACCGTCCCGGAAATCGTCGGTCGCGGTACGCAGAAGTCCTCATTGAGCCCCGTCGCGGTGGCTGTCAGGCGGCCGACTCTGACACCCTGCGCAAAGAGCACCCACTCGGAGCCGGGCGCGAGCAGTTCGGCGGTGAAACGGTCGCGGAATCCGGGGACATCCTCGTCGCTGGTGAAGGCGCCGAATGCGTCGCCTTGGATTTCGCCCACCACGGTCAGGGTCGCCTGGGAGCCACTGCGCGTGCCCGCGAGGAGGATGGGCCCATCCGGGAGCTCGGGGAGAAGATCCGCTTCCTCTGTCAAGGAGGCAGCGCGACCCGGCGCCTCCCCGGCCAGCTCGGCCTTCGTCTGAGGGGGCTTCAACCGTACATCGACCCCACCCCAGCTGACGTTGTCGCAGCCCGAGGCCACGGTTAAGATCACCGCAATCGCTAGGGAATTCCTACGCATGGGGCCTTCGGTGGAGGGACGGCTCAGGGCCTCGAAAACTAGTGCGGACCCCTCTGGGGGCAAGCTGAGAACGCGGTGGCGCGCCATTCTGGCTCGCCGCCGCGAAGTGTTCTAGGGCAACTGATGAACCAACGGGATTCGCTTCAGTTCAGGGAGGTCATGGGCCGATTCCCGACGGGGGTAGCAGTGGTCTCCGCACATGCGGACGGGTCCGCGATGTGGGGCGTTACCGTGAGTTCATTCACGTCGGTGTCGCTCGAACCCCCTCTCATCCTGGTCTGTATCGATAGAGGAGCAGCTTCGCACGACAAGCTGATCACCGCCGAAACGTTCGCGGTCAGCATGTTGGCCGAGGACCAGGCCGATGTCGCCAGGCGGTTCGCCGCGGAGCCGGCGGAGACACGTTTCGAGGAGGTTGCGTGGCGTAAGGCATCGGACGGGAGCCCCGTTCTCGATGGGGCCGCGGCTTGGTTGGAGTGCGTGACCAGCGGGGTGATGCCGGGTGGGGATCACTCAATCGTGCTGGCTCGCGTTATCGCGTCCGGTTCCTCGGACCGTGGGGCACTGCTCTTCTTCGGGAGCGGCTATGGCAAGGTGGCGACGTGAGTACGCGTAGTCGCCGAGCCGAATGGCTGCCACCCTTGCTCGTGGGAGTCGCGTGCGCGACCGCGGCCGAGATCGCCGTCGGGGTGCTGTTGTACGCCGGGGCGGGCCTCATGCGGTCGCTCAGTACCGTCTTGGTAGTGGAAGCGTCGGCGCTCGCGATCGGTCTGTGGAGCGCGCCCGGTCCTGGTCCGGATCTCGTGAGCCGCCTACGCCGCCGGTGGGTGCTCTGTCTGGTCTCGTTCCTCGCGGCGGCGTTTTATGGGACGTCGTGGAGCGTGCTTCGGGAGCTTGGGGATACCGCCATCGGTCAAGGATTCGGCCTCGCCATCATGGCCGCATTGCCGTTGTATGCCTGCGGGACCGTGCTCGGCGGTATGACCACTGCCGCCATGACCGACGGCAGAGGTCCCCGGGCGGGCCCGGGCGCCGCGGCCGCGATAGGCGCAGCGATCGGCTTCGCCCTCACCGGGCTCATGCTTCCGAGGTCGCCGGTGCCTTCCTACCTGCTCATCGGATGCCTCGCGCTGCTCTCCGTGGCCGGCATGGTGTACGGGGTCGTGCTGGGCGCTCGCCTCCACATCGAAGTAAAGGCGAACCGCTCCGCCAACGCCTTTCCGGTGCGAGTGGAGGACCGGCGACTCTCGGAGGATGGCCTCGTGTGGCGCTTCTTGCTCGAAGGTGAGCACGTGCGGCGGGCGATCAGCCTCTCGGCCGAGAACGCGGTCGTTCCGTGGGACATCGCGGTGGGACGCGGGCTCATGCCTCCACTCGAGGCATCCTGGCGCGTCCTGGTGGTGGGCGGGGGTGCGTCGTCACTGCCTCGCATGGTCGTGCTAGAACACCCGACCGGATCAGTCGACGTGCTCGAGCGTGTCGGCGCCGTGGTGGAGCTAGGGAGAGAGCACTTCGAGACCGGGTTGGGCGTGGGACGCACTGAGCGCTCGTCGGTCGCCGTCGGCAACCTCGACGATCTCGTCGAGGGACTTTCGGGGGGCTACGACTTGGTCGTGGTGGACGGTGCGGCACTCGCGTCGTTGGGGGGTGCCGGGGGGCTGTCCCGCCGAGCGAAGTCAGCGTTGGGGCAGCGGGTCTCGGCCGGTGGAGTGCTGGTGTGGGGACCCCACTTCGTCCCTGCCACCGAGGCGGTCGACGGTTGGTCGACGGTGACGCTGGTTCGCGCGCGTGAGGGCGGTGAGGAGGAGGTACTGCTCGTAACGGGACCTGAAGCAGTACTCCGTGCGACCGATCTCATCGAGGGATTTCGAGCCCGGAACGGGGGCGCTGCCATCACGTGATCGTCGCGCACCTCTCCGACCTCCATCTGGGATTTCGCGCATACGGACGCGTAGAGCGAGGAGTGAACCTACGTGAACGGGACGTCGCCGCAGCGTTCGAGCGAGCGGTGCAGGAGCTCGTTCGGATCGCGCCGGATGTTGTCGTCGTGGCAGGGGACGTCTTCGACCGACCCGACCCGCCGCCGGGCGCGGTGGTCGCCCTCGCGAGAGGCCTCGAGGTGCTTCGCTCCTCGCTACCGGAAGTGCCGGTGCTGATGGTCTCGGGTCCGAGGGACACGCCGCGGCGCCCTGCTGACCCCGGTGCGCTCGCGGTGCTCGACACCTTCCCCAACGTTGAAGCGGCGACCGGCCTCACGCGCTCCATCCTTGTGGAGCGACTCGACCTGCACGCCTGCTTGGTCCCGTACCGGGCCACCGTTCGACACCCTGCTGCGGTCCCAGAATCTGATCCCAAAATGCGCTGGAACCTACTCGTGATTCATGGCTCTACCGACTCGGCCGGCGAATGGGGCGTGCATGTCGATCCCGACGAGTGGGACTACATCGCGTTGGGAGGGGAGCACCGGCGTCGCGACGTGATCGCCAACGCTCGATACCCCGGGTCGCTGGAGCGCGTCGCGCTCGATCCATGGGACGAGGCTGCGGACGAGAAGGGATTCCTAACGGTCGACCTGGAGCGGGACGAAGTCGTCTTCCATGCCATTCCCGGCCGGCCTGTCGTCGCGCTTGCTCCGATCAAAGTCGTATCGGGTGACGCCGACCGCCTGCGGCGGCGTGTGCGGGAGGTCATGGCGGAGGTTCCTGGAGGTATCGACGGCAAGATCGTGCGTTTGAGCCTGGAGGGAGCATCTCCCGAGGATCTGTTGGCTCTGCAAGGAGACCAGCTTGCGGGGTTGCGACAGCGCGCTCTTCACCTCGCCGTTGAGGCCGGCAGGGAGCCGCGCGTGCCCCCGGCGGCCTGGCTTCCCCTCGACGCGCCGGGGCTTCTCCGCGATGCGCTCGAAGGCGAGCTCGAGCGGGATGGCCTGCTTGCCGAGGCCACGCGGAAAGTGATCATGGAGCTGGTGCCGGACGATCTCGTGGGCACGCTGGAACGTGAGCCGGTCGGGGCTCTCGACTCCCTCGACGGGGACGTGCCGGGAGTCGGCCGGGTCAGCACGTCCCTCCCGAAAGGGCTGACCGGCGTGATTGGGGGAGGAGCCCAAGCGCGTCAAGCCGTCGAGGAACTGCTCGTGCAGGAAGGTGGTGACGGGTCTCCCGGACCGCTGCGACGGCTTTGGAGCGGGCGTGGGGCGGAAACACTCGACGAGACCATCGCGCTCGCCGTAGAAGCGGTCGCGGCCAGCCGGGGTCTCGCCACCGTGGACGCCGCGCTATTGAGGGCTGGCGAGATTGCCGCCGTCCATCCTGTGGCACCGGTTAGGCTCGTGGAGCGACCCGAACGCGGCGCGGTCCGCGTCGACCTGGAACAGGTGGCTGCCGAGTTCCGTTCCGCGGAGAGAGACCTCCGCGGGCTCAGGGCCGATGTTGTGGAGGCCGACGGAGATCTCGAGGTCGCGACGATGGGTTGGTTGCGTGAACGCCAGGATGCCGAGACCACGCTCAACGCCTACCGGGATCGTGCCCGCGAGGTGCGGACCCGCCTGAAGAAGATGGAGGCGGCGGGACCCGACGCGCCGTGCCCGACGTGCGGTCGCGTGCTCGAGAGCCACTACCAGGAGGTGCTGGCCGAGCTGAACGAAGAGTGGGAGTCGGTCGTCCAGGATGGGAGCTGGTGGAAGAGCAGGTGGGAGCAGCTCGAGGCCAAACCGTCGCATCTGCAGGAGCTCGAGGGAAAGTCGCTTCGCTTCCACGCAGCGCTGGAGGCCGGCTCCGAGGGAGTCGAGCTGCTGCGCGCGCGCCTCTCCGAGCTCACCGAGCGGGAGATCGTTTCCGTGCCGCCGACTCGGGCCCGCGGCGCGCTGAGCGCGGTCGTCGACGCGCTGCGAAGGGTGCGTTCAGCGCGTTCCGCGAGGGCCACCGAGCTGCTGCTCGACCGCTCTTCGCGGTTCCTGTGCCGAATCTCCGGTGGCCGGATTCTGACCGTGTCGCTCGTGGCGGGCCAGGCGGTTCTGAATGGAGATCGCGGCGTGCTCGAGCTCGTTTCGGAGGAGGACCGGGCGACCGCCCGCATCGCGGTGCGCCTCGCGGCCGCTTCGCTGGTGGCAGCGGACGGGAAGCTGCTCGGCTCCCTCGTGCTGTCAGAGCCCTTCGACCGACTCGACATCGAGGCCCGAATCAGGACGCTTGTGCTCACGAAGACGTTGTTGAGCGAGATCCCCCGCGTGATCCTGTTCAGCGGTGGGGAGGCGGTAGACGCGCGGCCCGAGTTGTTCGATTCTATACTCGAGGTTCGAGACGAGGCGTCCGGTGTTGGACCGGCTTTGCGGCCGGCCGCTGCGGGTCCCGGAAGGACTTTGTTGAGGGCGCCTGCCAAGCCCGCCCGTGGAACCGCAACCTTTCGGGGCTAGCTCTCGTCGTACGGTGGTGTAGGTACGGAGTGTCTGTGGGCCCTCCGAGTAGTGACTCTAAACGCTGTTGGTGTGATGATTATTTGGATTGAAGCCGCCGTGGCGCTCGTCATCGGCGGCGTCGCTTTCAAGCTCTGGTACCGCCATTGGCGCGCGAAGAAGATCGCGTCAGCCCGGCGCGTTGAGCGCCCGAACTCAGACTATTCCTCGGCCGGGGTGCGGAACCAAGAGGATCGAGAGCGCTGGGCCGGTATCACCCTGCCCAAGCTCCATCCTCTCAACCAGGAGGAAGTACATCGGTTGCTTCTGGTGGTGGACTCGGACGGCATCCACGCGTTGTCCCCCAAGGACCGGCTGTTCCTGGACAACATGACAATTCCGCGACTGGGCTAGTTGGATGGTCCTGGGACCTCAGCGAGCGCGACTTTCCCTAGCCCGCGCCGCGTTGCAGTAGACCTCGTATAGCTCGGTCGGCTGGTTGGCGTACAGCTCGACGAATCCGCACGAGCCGCAGACGCTTGCGTGGACCTGGGTGCTCGCGCTGCGGGCCAGAGCTCCGAAGTCGGGGTGCCTGTCGACGCCCACCACGACGCGCTGGCCGCCGGGGTCGGCGAAGAATGCACCGTCCAACATGTGATCCGACGCGCACTTCGCACAGCGGTGGTAACTATTCACGTAGGCCTCCTTCATAACGGGCTTCTTCGGTCGCTAGCTGCCCAAGGCTGCGCCAGGCAAAGCGAAGAGCGAATCGGTTGTCACGTTCTTCCAGGACGTCCGCCACGATGGCGCCGAGCGCGGGCGCGAACTTGAAGCCGTGACCGCTGCCGCCGCTCGCGACTACGAGACCCTCGCGGTTGGGGTCCGCGGCGATGAACAAGTCGCCGTCGAAGCTGTCGCAGTACATGCACACGTGTCGATGGACTACTGGCGCGTCGGCCAGCGCGGGGATCGACTGACGCAAGAAGTCCCTCGTCCGAGCTTCGTGGTCGTCGGCAACAGTCCCGCGGCCATCCGGGTGCGTGCGAGTTCCCGGTCCATGGTGTGCCACCTTCACGCGGCCGTCAGGGAGCGCCGGGAAGCCGTACCACCCGCTGCCCGAGATGTCCGCAGCCCATGGGGGGAAACCGTCACCGCGGAACGAATCCGGATTGTCCGGCTGGAAGTGGAGAACGGGATGACCCGTGGGCCAGAGCACGTCCGAGAGCCACGGCAGCAAGCCAGGTGTCCAGGCCCCGGCGGCGACCACCACTCGGTCGGCCTCGATGCGATCTGCTTCGGTCGTGACGACTCCGTGGACCCGGGACCCCCGTGACATGAGCTCGCGCAACGACCCGGCCAGAAAGGTCACGCCCGACTCTCTGCAAAGTGACAAGAGTCGCTCGACGACCGCGCCGCTCTCCGCCCAGCCTGCCCTCGCGTTCAGGTAGCCGTCGGGATACCGCGTGAGGTCCCACTCGGGATAGCGACGCGCCGCACTTCGGGCATCCAGTCGCTCGGGGGTGTAGCCCCGGGCCCTCAGTACTTCGTAGCTCTCGTACTCGAACCCTCCCGGGGCCATCAGGGCCGGCGCGAGAAAGAGAAAGCCGTCCTCGTGGTAGAGCGGCCTCGACCAGTCTCGATTCCAGCGATCCCAGCCCTCGAGCGCGAGTTCCGCGAGCTCGTGGTAGAAGCGGTCGGACCCATAGTCCATCCGCACGACCTTGCTCACGTCGGTCGAGGATGCTGCCTCGTGGGGAATGGGCCCCGGGTCGAGGACCGTCACCTGCCACCCCCGGCCACTCAACTCGAGAGCGGTCGTGATTCCGAAGACACCGCCCCCGACGACCAAGACTCGTCCAGGGGTGGCGTTCACGATGTGGTGCCGACTGTCACGAGCGGCTCGCGGAGCGTGTGGATAGTATGTGTGCGTAGATCCTGCACCCCTCCAGACCGCCATGCAAATCAGAATCCTGTCCGCCGACGATGTCCGGGCGTGTGTAGACATGCCCGCCGCGATCGACGCGATGCGTGAAGCGTTCGCCGCGCTCTCGGCGCATGAGGCGACCGTGCCGATTCGCCTGGCGCTGGAGACCGAGTACGGGGTCAGCCTCTTCATGCCTGCCCATCTTCGAGAGAGCGGGAACGCCGGGGCGAAGGTCGTCTCGGTGAACCCGGGCAACTCCGCCCGGGGTCTGCCCGTGATTCACGCCGTCGTGTTGGTCCTCGATGTCCCGACGGGTCGTCCCACGGCGCTCATGGACGGCACGTGGCTCACGGCGCTTCGTACGGGGGCCGTGGGTGGGCTCGCTGCGGATCTGTTGGCACGTCGGGACGCCAAGACCGTGGCGCTTTTCGGGGCGGGCGTGCAGGCCCGGACGCAACTGGAGGCGGTTCGGTGCGTCCGCGAGATCACCGAGGTACGGGTGGTTTCGCCGAGCGGAGCATCAGCGGATCGCCTGGCCGCTGAGGTCACGGGCGTACGCGCGGTGCGCGTCGACGATCCGACCGAGGCCATCGCAGGAGCAGACATCATCATTGCCGCGACCAACAGCTCCACACCGGTCTTCGACGGTTCCCAGGTGGAGCCCGGGACGCACGTCACCGGCGTCGGCTCTTACACGCCAGACATGCGCGAAGTCGACACCGCCCTCGTGACCCGCGCCCGGGTCATCGTCGATCAGCGTGAGGCGGTGATGGAGGAAGCAGGCGACATCGTTGGCCCGATCCGCGACGGTGTCGTTGACGAGACGGTCATCGTCGCCGAGATCGGCGAAGTCGTGCTGGGGCGAGTGCAGGGCAGGACCGCGGACACCGACATCACATTCTTCAAGTCGGTCGGGAATGCGGTGCAAGACGTCGCCGTGGCAGCCCGCGTGCTCACGGCGGCCGAGGCTGAAGGGCGGGGCCTGGTCGTCGACCTCTAGCTGCCGAGCAACCTCCATGCCTCTGCCCGAGCCTGGTACGTCTCGATCGCTTCCTCGTCGGAGTTCTGGATCGCAGCTTGAGTCAGAGCCAGGTAGCTCCAGGCGTAGTAGTTCGGAATCCCGATCGTGGCGAGGTCAGGCCAATGGGTCCAATCGTCGGGGATCCCCGTTCGGTGCACGAAGACATCGTCAAGCAGTATTCGAGTCCGCGGAAGGTCCATCCATGCACCGATGACGTTCGCGTAGGGTGTCGGCTCCATCTGCATGAACCTCTCCGGCGCTTGATCCTCGAGAGGGCCGTTGTGGAGCCGGAACGCGAGCCCCTGGCGAACGAGATAGCCGTTCACGCCGAGTGACGTCGCCGCGTTGCCGCTCGATGCGAAATAGATGGGGCGTTCGTCGATGACTTCGTTGATTAGCGTGAGGGCATATTGCTGCCACGGCATGAGGGCCGACCCCCCGGCTAGAGTCGCGACCACGTTCCCCAGCTGGATTTGGCTGTCGTTCTCGATCGGCACGACCATGCGAGCGACGCGTTCGATGTCCTCGTCGGACAACGGCATGATCGACTTGGTAGGGGGTCGGATTGGCCCGTCGACTACGAGCGGGATCTTGCCCGCGGCCTGACTCGGGTCCGTCACGTATGCAGCGTCGGTGTTCTCTGCCGTGTACGGCCGCTGGCATTGGATGCGAGACCAATCCGAAGACGGGTCGACCCCAGGGGGGCAGGGTGCTGTGAGTCTCTTGAGCTGACCCGTGTACCACTCGGTGTTGAGGTAGGACGTTACGATGACGGTCACGTCTCGGCGAATGCCCTCGACTTCCTGCAGATACCACAGCGGGAAGGTGTCGTTGTCCCCGTTCGTGAAGAGCACTCCGTACGGCTCGACGCTCATCAGCAGGTTGTGGGCCCAGTCTCGCGCCGCGTAGTCCTCCGCCCGGCTCGCCCATGAGAAGTTGAAGACGAGCGGGATCAACGCGAGGCTCAAGATCGGGCTCGCCTTGGCGAGGCCGACGCCCATCTCACGTGCCGATTCGCGCCAAAGGGTCGCGATGCCGATGCCGGCCCACAGTCCCCAGACCGAGAAGCTCACGACGAAGAAGTAGTCACGTTCGCGCACTTCGTGAAGGTCGCGATCCTGGACTGGAGCCTGAAGCGAATAGCCGTACTTGAAGTTGAGGTAGTAGAGGAGCGCGAACGTCAGCGTCGCGAAAAGCGTCGCGACGAACACGAAGCTCGCCCGGTCGCGACGGGCGTGCTCGATCGCGCCCCACACCCCGAGGCCGGTGAAGAGCATCGTGAAGGGAAGGCGCAAATTCGCGAAGACGGTCGTGGTCCCGTCGAGCGAGCGAGCCCACTGCCAGTCGAAGTACTGTAGATAGTTGACCAGCTGGGACGACAGCGGCGCGAGGCGAGGCAGCAGCCCTGGCTTGTCGTACTGGGTGCGGTTGAGTGCTTCGGCGAGAGCGGCGCAACCCGCCTTCCCGTAGGTGACGACCGCGCCAAGCGCCGAGCCGATGTTTGGGCAGGTCGGAGCCGCCTCGTTGATGACCGGGTCCAGTCCGGCGCGAATCGGCAAGAAGAGGTGGATCGAGAGCCCGAGAATGACTACTGCGCTGCCGGCGGCGTACAGGCGCCAGTTGAGCAGCGTCTGGGGGTGCACGAAGAGGATGAAGAGCCCGATCGCCGGCGCCGCCAAGAACGCCATGAGGTGGTTGCCGACGCTCAGCGCCAGAATGAAGGCCATCAGGATGAGCAGGTTGTCATCCTTGCCGCGCCCGAGACGCTCCTGCCACCGGAACGCCAACCACGACAGAAGCGCGATGGTGAGCAGCGAGACGGTGTACACCTTCTCATTCACGTTGGATTGGTTCCACACCGTGAAGGCGGTCGAGCTGACGAGCACCGCCGCGGACGCGCCGATGATCCGGAAGCGCCGGTCCTCTGAGAAGAAGCGCAGGATGTGGTGCACGACGAGGAACCACATCGCGTGTGCACCCGCACTCATGAGCGCGCTGAACAGGTTGATACGTACGGCTACCGGCAGGCCCAGAGGAGCCAGTAACACGGACCACGAGCGAGCGAGCACGACGAAGAGCGGATTGCCGGGTGGATGCGGGATCCCGAGGATATGCGCCGTGGCGATGTACTCACTCGCGTCCCAGAACGCGGTTGTGCGCGAGAGCGTCAGCGCGTAGAGCGCGAATACGAACAAGCCAGCGAGCGCGGCCTCCCAGTATGGAGGGCGCAACTCAGCGTCGTTTCGGGCGGCGCCGCCGCCACGATTCACGGTCGCTGTCTCATTGCTCATCGCATTTATCAGTCGCGCTTTCGTGCCGGCTGCGTTGCACGCAGCCCTAAAGATAACCCGCGACCGGCGTCGCGCGGGGAAGCAGCCAGCGGTCGCGGTGGGGCTTGCTACGCTACTCGGGAGGCGTGAGGTGTAGACACCCCCACGGGTCTACTTCGACTCGCCAACCCGGCGGGACCCACGTCGTAGCACTGTATTCCTGGACCACGAACGGACCGACAAACTCGTGACCAGCTCCGAGTTGGTGCCTCCACACGCGGGATGCTTCGATGCGCTCTCCAGCGAAGGCGACCTGCGTCGATGCGCTCTGGACGGGCCTCTCCGCGTCGGGAAGTCGAGTCACGTGCACGGGAGGCGGTGGCGCAGTGACGACGGCCCGGAGCGTGACGGCTTCGACCGGAGCGGTCTCCCGTCTGTGTCCGTACCGCTCCTCGTGGGCGTTGTGAAAGCGCTGGATCCAATCCGATGCAGGTACCCTGAGCTCGAAACTCTGTCCGGCGTACCTGGCGTCCACCCAGAGCTCTGCGGTGAGATCTCCTTCCGAGACGCCCTCGTCCAGCATCTCCGAGCGCGCCTGGCCTTCGAGCTCCGCGAGAGTCGCGTCGAGAGACCTCTGCGTGTCGTCGGCATCTGCGGAGAGCAGGACCGTGCGTGCGGTCTCACGGCTCACGGGTGAGGCCAGCATGCCGTACGCGGACAGTAGCCCCGGGTCTGGCGGCACGATCGCCTTGAAGGCCCCGAGCCTTCGAGTCAACTCGGCCACGTGGAGGCCCCCGGCGCCGCCGAAGGCCACAACGGCGAAGTCTGCCGGGTCGTAGCCACGCTCCACAGAGATCACGCGTAGCGCCCGCTCCATCGCCGTATCGGCGACCGCCAGGATGCCTTCGGCCGCGTCGTCCACGTCTGTGCCCAGTTGTGCCGCCATCGCCTCCAGGGGCGCCCGGATCGCTTCTCGATCCAACGCCTCGGTACCGCCCAGGAAGGCGTCAGCCGGCAGCCGGCCGAGCCATACGTGCGCGTCCGTCACGGTGATGCCGGAACCGCCGCGCCCGTAGCAGATAGGCCCGGGTTGCGCGCCCGCGCTCTGTGGACCGACGCGGAGCGCACCACCGGCGTCGAGCCGTGCCAGGGATCCCCCCCCCGCGCCGACGGTGTGAATGTCGATGACGGGAATCGCGGTCGGCTGCCCGGCGATCTCGAACTCGCGCGTCCGGAGTGGCCGACCCGGACACAGAGACACGTCGGTGGACGTGCCCCCCATGTCGAACGAAATCACGTGGTCGTGACCTGAGCGACGTGCCCAGGTGAGCGCACCCACAACCCCGCCTGCCGGTCCCGACAGGACGGTATGCACCGGCTCCCTGCGCGCTCGATCGACAGGAATCGTGCCCCCGTTCGAGCCCATGATCGTGACCCGCTCGGCGCCCGCTTCGTCGGACAGGCGGCCGAGGTATCGGCTCATGATCGGTGCGACGTAGGCATTCACGACCGTGGTGGATGTGCGCTCGTACTCGCGGAACTCCGGAACCAGATGACACGAGACCGAGAGGGGCAAACCGGTCGCCTCGACCGCGCGTGCGACCGCTTCTTCATGGCTCGGGTTCGCGTACGAGTGAAGCAGCGAGATCGCTACCGCGTCGGCCCCGCGCGCGAGGATGCGATCGGTGAGGCCGGCAAGCTCGGAGTCGTCGAGCGCTTCGATCAACTCGCCGCGCGGGCCGAGGCGACCTGTGATGCCCAGGCGGTCATTCCTGTCGACGAGTGGGGGAAGCCTGTGCCCGACCAGCGCGTACAGCTGCGGCCGGTTTTGGCGTCCGATCTCGATGACGTCCTCGAAGCCCCGGTTCGTGACGAGCACGACCTTGGCCCCACGACGTTCAAGGAGGGCGTTGGTCGCAACGGTGGACCCGTGGAGGAGAGAGAACGGCTCGTCCGCGTCCAGGATCTTCGCGATGCCGTCGAGAACGGCTTGAGCAGGATCGTCCGGCGTCGAGGGCACCTTGAGCGTCTTGATCCTGCCCTCGCTAAGCAGCACCAGGTCGGTGAATGTGCCGCCCGTGTCGACCGCCAAGAGGGCCGTTGACGCTGTCGAGGCGCGTGCGGACATTGGGGCGCTCATGCAGATCCTTCCTTCGTTCGATCGGTTCAAGGCCCTCGCCGGCGTGGCCGGCTTGGTGCCCGTCTGGCGCGAGTTCCTATTCGACGTCGACACCGCGGTGACCGCCTACTCGAAGCTGGCGGAACCGCCCTTCGCCTTCCTGCTCGAGTCCGTAGTGGGCGGCGAACAATGGGCCCGATATTCGTTTCTGGGAACCCGTCCGGCGGGCGCGTGGAGACTTCACCGCGGCGCGGTTTCGTGGTGGACGCCTGGGGGAGGCTGGAGCGCGGTCGAGGTAGACGATCCGCTCGACGACTTGGATGCTCGCCTGCGTGCGCGGGTCCCCGCCGAGGTGCCGGGTCTGCCGCGCTTCTGGGGCGGCGCGGTCGGGTACTTCTCCTACGACGTGGTCCGTGAGATCGAGAATCTTCCGAACGCGCCGGAGGACGACTTGGGTCTTCCTGACGGAGTTTTCCTTTTCACGGACGTCGTCCTGGCCATCGACAATCTCCATGGACGAGCGATGGCGATCGCGGCAGTGCCAGTCGAGAGTGGTCTCTCCGATGAGGAGCTGAGGACTCGTTACGAAGACGCATCGACGAAGACGAAGGACGTGATCGACCGCCTCGCTTCAGGGCCCGGGCCCCCACCGCTCGCGTTGGGAGACGAGCCCGATGTGGACCCTCCTTTCGAAAGCGCGTCGACGCGGGAGGAATACGAGCACGGCGTGGAGCGGATCCGTGAGTACATCCGGGCCGGAGATGTCTTTCAGGTCGTGCTCAGCCAGAGACTCGGCATCAGATTGCAGGCGACTCCCTTCGATGTCTACCGGGCACTGCGGAGCCTGAATCCGTCGCCCTACCTCTACTTCCTAGAGCTGGACGGTGTGAGCCTCGTCGGCGCGTCCCCTGAGGTGCTCGTGAGGGTCGAAGACTCGACCGTCACGGTTCGACCCATCGCAGGGACACGGCCCCGCGGTCGAACGCCGGAAGAAGAACGCGCCTTGGCGGAGGATTTGCTCCACGACGAGAAGGAGCTCGCAGAGCATCGAATGCTCTTGGACCTGGGGCGCAACGATGTCGGTCGCGTCGCCGAGTATGGTTCCGTGACGGTGCCGGAGCTGATGGTCGTGGAGCGGTACTCGCACGTGATGCACCTCGTGAGTCAGGTCGAGGGTAAGCTGCGGTCTGGGCTCGGCGCGATCGACGTGTTCCGTGCGTGCTTCCCAGCGGGGACGCTGTCGGGCGCTCCCAAGGTGCGCGCCATGGAGATCATCGACGAGTTGGAGCCGGTGCGGCGCGGTCCATACGGCGGGGCAGTCGGCCACTTCAACTACGGGGGCATGAGCATGGATACCGCGATCACCATCCGCACCTTGGTCGTAACGAATGGGAATGCCTACGTGCAGGCGGGCGCGGGTATCGTTGCCGATAGCGACCCGTCGCGAGAGTACGAGGAGACGCTCAGCAAGGCGCGAGCGCTACTCCGGGCCGTGGCGATGGTGAGCGAAAGCTAGTGTCCGGCCTGCGCGCCCAGCTTCTCATAGAGCAGCACCAGCGCGCAGATTCCTTTCTCGAAGTTCTCGACGGAAAGCCACTCGTTGGGAGCGTGCAGATTGCACCCGGGGAGCGAGAAGCCCAGGAGGAGTGCAGGAGCATCGAGACGCTCTTCGAACTCGACGACGATCGGGATCGAACCGCCGCCACCCATGCGCACTGGCTTGGTGCCGAACGCTTCCTCCAGCGCGTCGGCGGCTGCCTCGAAGTACGGACCCTCGATGCTCGCCTTCCAAGGGCGACCGCCGTGAAGTTCCTTCAACTCCACAGTCACGCCGTCAGGGGTGACGTTGCGGAGGTGCGCTTCCAGCAGCTCTCTTACCTTGGCGTCCGTTTGATCCGGAACCAGGCGAAAGCTCACCTTGGCCATTGCGTGGTTCGGCAGTACGGTCTTCGCGCCCTCATCGGTATAGCCGCACAGCATGCCGTTGACGTCGCATGTCGGTCGGATCCACAGACGCTCGAGCGTGCTGAAGCCCTCCTCGCCCCCGAGAGCGACGACGTCGAGCGCTTCCCGGAACTCGTCGTCCGAGTGGGGAAGCGCGGCGATCTGCTCGCGGGTCTCGGGGTCCCAGTCGACGACGTCGTCATAGAAGCCCGGTATCGCGACACGGCGTTGATCGTCGTGCAGAGAGGCGATGATCTGCGCCAGCGCGTTGCCGGGATTCGTCACAGCGCCACCGAATTCGCCCGAGTGCAGGTCGCTACGGGCGCCGCGCACGTGGATCTCGAAGTACGCGAGGCCCCTCAGCGAGAAGAGGAGGGAAGGCAGCCCCTCGGCGAACATGCCCGTGTCCGAGATGACCACGACGTCACACGCGAGACGTTCCAAGTGAGCCTCGACGAACGGGACGAGATTCGGCGAGCCGACCTCTTCCTCGCCTTCGGCGAGCAACAGGACGTTGACAGGCAGCGAACCGCTCGTGGCGAGGTGGGCTTCGAACGCCTTCACGTGCATGTAGAGCTGGCCCTTATCGTCCGCTGAGCCGCGCGCGTAGATGCGGCCCTCGCGTTCGGTGGGCTCGAAAGGAGGCGAGGTCCAGAGCTCCAGCGGCTCCGGTGGCTGCACGTCGTAATGCCCGTATACGAGCACGGTCGGAGCGTTCGCGCCGGCGCCACGCCACTCACCCAGCACGACCGGATGACCCTCCGTGGCCATAACTTCCACCTCTAGTCCGGCTTCCTGCATACGCGCGGCCAACCACTGCGCCGACCGACTCGTTTCGTCGTCGTACTCCGACTTGGCGCTGATGGACGGAATGCGCAGGAAGTCGTACAGCTCCTCCCGAAAACGTCCGAGGTTGGTGTCGACAAAAGTCAGGGCGTCGGACACGGACTTCTAGATCAGTCCCCGGATGCCCCAACGGTAGACGAACGTCATCACTACGGAGAAGACCGCCCCGCCCGCCATCCCTCCTGCGCTCAGCGCCAATGGCTCGTACAGGTGGAAGATCCCGACGCCGAGCATGCCTCCGATGACCGCAGCGAACGAGCCAAGCACGGCGAGCACAACGGTGTGCCCCTGCGTTTCCTCGGGCCGCTTGACGAGTGCCTTCATCGTAAGACCGATTACGGCCCCCATCACGATCCAAATCGCTACACCGATCCAGTTCTGCATCTCGCGCCACTGACCCCGTGAATGCGTGCTCTTCCACATGATTTCTCAGGCCCGGCAAATCTACCCGAAGCCCCTGGGGAGAGCCAGACTCCGGACCGCACCCAAGAAGGCTGCAGCCTTCTTGGGTCGTTGACGCGCGTAGCGGGTCGCCCTTTCTTGGTCTAATGAGCGATGAGATCATCGACCTGACCAAGTATCTCAAGCGGGAATCGAAGGGGGAGGAGCCTGCACGGGGAGCGTTCGCGCTTTGGGGCGCGGATGGTGAACAGTCTCGGTTCGCCCTACCGCTGTGGCGAACCATCTACCTGACACAAGGTGAGCGCGGCGCGATCGTGTGGCGCGACACTTCTGGAGATGATGCTCCTCACGCGTTTCTCGTCCTCGACCTCGGTCAAGATCCCGCACGGCTGGAGATCGACCAAGACGCGATTCCGCTGTCGGAGGACGGTGAGCCGCCCGCCTTGCACGACTACGGAGCTGAGGGCGTCACCATCTTCCTCGGTGCGCGAGGGGACCGAATCTGGCACCTGGCAGTGGACGGCGGTGATAAGAGGGTTGGCGAACTCTCCGCGAGCATCCGGGAGGACATCCTCTTCTTGGCCGGCGAGTGTGCGGGGCTGCTCTTCTTGAGGGACTTCGCCGGCAAGGTGCCTTAGCAGCCCGGGCCGCTAGACTGGACTAGCCCTGGGCTAGCCCTCGCCCATCCTGCGCTTGAGTTCTGCCAGGCGCGCGTCGTAGTCCGGCTCCGGTGGCGGCGCCTCGTTCAGGTCGATGTGGTAGTCCGACTGCTCTGGACCCAGGTCCAGATTCGAGAACGCTTCGGCCGCCTCACCCTTGGCGTGCGCATCGTCGATCTTCCCGGCCATGCGGTCGAGTTCGCTGAAGAGTTCGTCCGCCGCCGATATCGACTCGCGTGCGCCCGACCGGCCGGCAGTAGCCGACAGCGAGTCACGTTTGGCCCGAGCCTCCTTGACCTTCGCCATCATCTCTTCGACTTCCTCTCGACGGAAGTCGCGCTCGGCCTTGAGTGCCTTCGCCTTCTGCTCGAGCAACTGTTGATGTTCCTCGTGCTTCTCGGCGAACTGAGCGGCGACGTCCGCCGTTTCGGAGTCGCGGATCCCGCGGGCCATCTTCTCGCGTCGCCGACAGGTCGCAGCCTGGACCTTCTCCTTCTCGGCCTCCGCCAGAGCTTTTCTGATCTGGCTCTCGAGGTTGCCGATCTCGGCCTTCACGTCGGTGATCTCGTCGACCATGCCACCGATCAGGCGATTGACCGTCTCCGGAACATGCTCCCGGTTGAGCTCCTTGTTGAAGTTCTCGTACGCTTCGCGGAACGCGGATCTCAAATTTTCGAACATTGCCCTGTCAGATGGGGGCGCTTCAGTTGAGGAAGGGCTCGATACGTTGGGCGAACGAGTTCCGCGCGCGGTGCAGGCGGCTCTTCACCGTTCCGAGGTTCACTCCCGTTATCTGAGAGATCTCCTCGTAGCTCTTCCCTTCCAGCTCGCGAAGGCGGAAGACGAGACGATGGTGCTCCGGCAGCTCCTTCACCGTGTCTTCGACGAGTCGCCGTAGAAACCGTTTCCGGTAGAGGTCGTCCGGGCGCATCGAGTAGTCCTCGAACTGCAGAGGACGGTGGTCGTCATCCCAATTGCTCGTGAGCCTCTGAAAGAGCACGAGTGGGCTTCTGGAACGGTTGCGCAGTTCATTCTTGGAGAGATTGCTCGCAATCGTATAGACCCAAGTCGAGAACTTCTTCGACGTGTCGAAACGATGCAGGTGCCTCGTCACTCTGATGAACGCCTCTTGCACGAGGTCCTGCGCCCGATCGCCATCACCGGTCTTGCGCGTGATGAAGTGGATGAGCCGGTCCCGGTACCGATCGTACAGACGCTGGAACGCGCCAGGACGTCCGTCCAGATGCACGGTGACCAGCTGCTCGTCGGTGAGATCCTCCAGCGGTGTGGCCTGCAGGAATTCACGGAGCTGTTTGGGGTCGGCGTTGACCATTGTTCCGGGGCTTCTCAGTCGCTAGTCGAGAATCATTCTCATTTCTGTACTGAAGATACCTCAGATCGGCCTGTTTTCCAGGCCGATCAGGACCCCTCCTTCGGAAAAGCCCTCGTAGAGAGCCTGTTCCGGTGCTGGAATCCGGTCGCGGGAAGCGAGAGCTTCCGCCGCCGCGCGTTCGATCTCGTCCGTCACCTCAGCTTCGATGGTCAGCAGCGTCTCGGTTCCGATACCGTGTTCTTCCAGGTAAGCCTCGAAGAGGCCGATAGGATCCCGTCGGCCCCAAGCCGCGAACAGCTCGGGCGCGAAGGTGTCCCTCGCCTCCCTTTCATCGTGGGTGGCGTGGCCGCCCATCCTGAAGGTGTCGGCCACGACAACCGCCGGCCCCTGGCCCGCCCGGCACCTTTCCGCGGCGATCCGGGTGGCGGCGAACACGTCGAGAACGTTGTTGCCGTCACAGATCCAATGCTCGATCCCGTACATCGCCGGCCAGTCGTGCAGATCGCCGGCACCATGCTGCTCGATGCGGGTTCCGAGAGCCACCTGGTTGTTTTGAATCACGAAGATGACCGGGAGATTCTGCACTGCTGCGAAGTTCATGCCTTCGTGACAAGCGGCGGTCTTGGTGGCTCCGTCGCCGACCCAGGTGAGGGCCACTCGGTCCTCTCCTCGACTGACCGCGGCCAGAGCGACGCCGGCCATGATCGTGACGCTCGTTCCCATGTGGCTGATCGGTTGGATGATGCCGTTGGGCAGGTCGCCGATGTGCAGGTCACGCCCACGACTCGGAGAGTCGCTGGTGGACAGGTACCCGCGGAACATGTCCGACAACGGCATGCCCATCATGTGTAGGGCGCCCGCGTTGCGAATCATCGGGCTCACCACGTCCCTTGCCGGAGCGAGCGCGCTCACGGAGCCTACTGTGACCGCCTCTTCGCCGGTGCCGAGCCACGCCTTGGAGATGATGCCAGTGTGGACCCATCGCTTGAGCCCGATGTCGTGAAGTCGAGTGCGCAGCAAATCTCGGTACATCGCGACCAGGTCGTTTTCGCCCAGTTGCGCCACGATCCGACTGCGATCGGCGTCGGCTTGAAGGCGCTCTGCGAACGAGCGGACCAGCGCCGGATCGGGGGTCCAGTCGACGTATTCGGGAGGATCGAATGCTGGATAGCGCTTCATGCCGCTAAGCTACCGGAAGCGGAGGTGGCGCGGTACGGGCCGGGACCTTCGCGCAAGCGAAAGCGGGGGAGGCAAAGACTCTCAATGGCACGAAGAACTAGCCCCCCCAGGGTGGGCCACGAGAAAGCTCTGCACTCGCCCCGCTCACGCATCAACTCGGAACCAAGGTTCCGAACGTACCTCCTATATACCGCGCACACGTCGGGGTGTCACTCTCAAATTGGTACGTTGTTCAAGAAACGTTGGCCATCCATGAAAGCCGTGCGTTGCAGCGAGGCTCGAGCGCTGTGAGATTGGTTCCGAGTGCCCCCCCACAAGGCCGGGAGCGAGTTGACTGTCTCCACCCCAACACGACGCGTCCAAGCCATCGTCGGATTGCGTCTGCTCGAGATGCTCCGAGATCAGGACCTCCCTGGCGAGATCCTAGAGGCGGAAGATCCGACCCAAACCATGCCTCGCCGGCTGGGCCTGAGCGACGTGGTCGGCCGACAGATCCGTACCTATCAGAGAGATGTGAAGAAGGGGGTTCGCCTCGCGGATGCGGAGGTCCTGGACCTCTTCCGGCTGATCATCCGGCGACCTGACGGCGAAGAGGTCTTCTACGGTGCCGGGCGGCTCCTCGCTTCGATGGAGCGCCCGAGCCGGTGGACGCGAGTCGTGCCTCAGCGCGTTCAATACGCTGTGGCACGTGGGAGGGTCAAGCGGCGCCTCAAACGACTCTTCGGCCGCCGCGTCGGAGGCTTCGGCCGAGGCCCATTCTCCGTGGAAGGGAGAGCGCTCGTTTTTATCGAGAGTGATCCGGGAGGAGAGGCGTGTCACTTCCTGTCCGGCTTCTGCCAGGAGATCCTCGAGCAAACCGGAGGAGGCGTGGTCCAAGTGAAACACACCCTGTGCCAGGCCCGCGGCGACGACCAGTGTCGATGGGAGGGGATGTTCATCGACGAGCCGGCCGAGGACATACAGTCAGAGGCGGACTCCTCCGAGCGCGTGGAGGCTGGTGAACGGTAGAGAAGGGGTCATATGGTGATGCTCGCGGAGCTATTGGGGGTCTGACGGGGTCCGCTTCAATCGTACTGGAGCAGCATGGAGATCGGGATCGGAATCGCCATTGGGGTCGTGCTCGGCGTTGCGGGCTTTCTGTTGGGACGCTCCGGCGCACATTCGGCGGGAGTCGGGGAGGGGCGCGCTGAGGCAGAGCGGCGCCTCACTGCAGCGGCCGACGCCATCCGTCGGGGTCGACGCCCTCAGGCCGCCGCCGGCTCGCCGGAGGAAGAGCTGTACGCTGCGCTGGAGCAAGGCTGGGCCCCTCGGGAGACCGAGCGACGGGCAGCTCTGAAAGAAGCGATCGGACGCGTGAGCGTGTTCCTGGATGCGAGCGTGCGCGTTCCGCTCGCGGGCGCAGGTCGCGAGGCACGTGCTGGTGAGCTGCGTGAACGCATCCAGCGCGCGCTCGGCGCCCTCGAGGACTTGAACTTCTTTCTGGAGGAGCCCGCCGGCGAGAGCGAAGTCCGCGACCTCGTGCCGCTCGTGCAGCACGTAGCTCGCGAATTTGCTGCTGACCAGGACCTGGCAGTCCGGATCCAATTGGCCGAAGCCTCGGTACGCGCCACGGTGAATGCCCAGGTGCTCATGGACAGCCTGTACCTCATCCTCCACAACGCCGGCCGCTTCGGAGGAGGTGCGACGGTCGACGTTACGGTCCAGGCCGTCGACGGTCGTGTTCTGGTCACCGTGCGAGACCGCGGCGAGGGCTTTACGGAGGAGGCGTTCAAGCGGGCGTTCGACCCGTTCTACTCGACGTCGAAGGAGGGGCTCGGGCTGGGTCTGCCCCACGCACGCACGCTCATCGAAGGCATGGGTGGACGCGTGGAGCTTCGCAACGCCCCGGAGGGTGGCGCTGAGGTCGAGGTATCGTTCGAGAGTAATTGAGCTGGGCCGGTTAGGGACCAGCGCGGCGCCCTGTCACTCCCACGCCGACAACGCTTGCGGCCACCAATGCGATTCCAATCCAACCCACGGACCGCAGACCTTGGTCCAGAAGTAGCGTCGCGAGGATCGCAGCCACGACCGGTTCGATCGCCGTCGCGAGAGAGGCTCGGCTCGCCTCGATCCTCGCCAATGCATCGAAGAATAGGAATTGCGCGAGCGCGATCGTGGTGGCGCCGAAGACCATGATCAGCCCCCACGCGGTCGCTGTGTCCGGAAGCTCGATTGCGCCCTCGGTGGACAGGAGGGTCGCGGTGAGCATGACGCACGCGCCGATCGTGCTGTAGACCACAGTCGGCACGGCGCCATAGCGCGCGCTCGCGAAGCGACCGAAGAGCGTGTAGGCGGCATAGCTGAGGCCAGCCAGCCCTCCCCAGGCCAGTCCGACCGAACCGAAAACCGCGGGCACGTCATCGGCGCCCGCGACGGAGAGCCAGACGCCGACGAGGGTCACGACCACGAGCGCCGCCCGAGTACGGGTAGGCCACTCGCCCAAGAGTGGCCCTGCCGCGGCAACCACGACCGCCGGTGCCAAGTACAGCAGCGCAACCGTCGTGGGCACTCCGACCGCATCGGTCGACAGATGGTATGCCAACTGGAAGATGCCGACCGCGACGCCGCCTCCGAGCCCGAGAATGAGAAGCCCGCTTCGGCTGACGCGCAGCGACGCGGGGCGTAGGACCCCGAACACGGCGACCAAGACCAGCGCGCCGACCGCTGGACGAAGCAGAGCCACGCTCTCGGGCGGCACACCCATGCGGAAGAGGTGCACCGCAAAGATGCCGGAGGACCCCCAGAGGCACGCCGCTACGATCGCCTCCAGGTACCCGAGCCAGCGACCTCCGGCAGGACTCTCGCTCACCGCTCCACGAGAAGCTCAGGCCACCTGGGTCTGTGGAGCCCGCGTGGGCGTCCTGGCGGCGACACGTGTGACTGTCGCCAAGTGCACGAGGGCGGTGAGCAGAGCGGCCGCGCCCAGCGTGTGGAAGGAGACCGGGATCACGGCCAGCACCGTGAGTACCGAGAGAAAGCCCAGTGACACCTGGGCGACGACCAGACCGGCAGCGAGCAACGCCCACGTACGTATGGCGGCGGTCGTGCCCTGGCGCACGACCCAGATCGCGAGCCACACGATCGCTACGAGCTCGAGCATCCCGACCACCCGGTGCCCGAAGTGGAGAACGATGGGCATGTTCACGAGCGGCGGAACGAGCCGGCCGAGACAGAGTGGGGCGTCCGGACATGCCATGCCCGCGTCCGTGTGGCGAACGAGGCCACCGATCACGGATTGGAGAAAGACTAGGACGCTTACTGCTGTGGCGAACTTGGTCACCCGGCTCGCGACCCCGGCGTCCAGCGGTGACGCTTCCCGTGACCAGCTCGTCGCCGACGCGAGGACCGTGGCCAACACGAGAAAGAGCAGGGCCAAGCCCAGGTGGGTGGTCGAGACGAGGTCCGGCAGCCGGTAGATGACGGTGAGTCCCCCTACCACTGCCTGGATGACGAGTAGAGTCATGCCCGCCAGGCAGGCCTTGAAGATCCACGGGCGGTCGGCGGTTTCCTTTCTGGCCAGCCAGGTCGCGAGACCGAACATGAGCAGGAGCCCTCCCGCGACGAGGCGGTGGAGGTGCTCCCAGAAGACGCCGCCCGACATCACGGGAAGCATGGTCCCGAAACATGTGGGCCAATCAGGGCAGGCCAGGCTCGACTCCGTCGCGTGCACGACGCTCCCCAGATACAACAGGAGGAGAGTCCACGCGACGGTCACGGTGAACGCACGCCTGTGAAGCATCTGGGGCTAGCCCGTAGCCACCGGTTCCCGGACTGAAGGCTCGGACGCGGTATCCGCGGCCACGCCCGCCTCGACCTGCTGGCGGTACGACTCGAGCGAGACGATGCCGCGCTC